>CAYPFT010000060.1:0-1711 GCA_964410165.1 uncultured Candidatus Saccharibacteria bacterium | reverse complement strand
GGCCATTACCCTACCAACTAGCTGATACTCCGCAGGCCTTGCCCAAAGCGATAAATCTTTACCCTTGCGGGACCATCGCGTATTAGTCCACCTTTCGATGGATTATTCGCGACTCTGGGGGAAGTTCCTACGTGTTACTACCTCGTCTGCCACTGATTCATAACGTGTATTGCTACACAAAATAAACCCGTTTGACTTGCATGCCTTATCCACGCCGCCAGCGTTCATCCTGAGCTAGGATCAAACTCTCAATGAAGACAGAAATTTTCAAGCCCGAAGGGCGAAAAAATTTCGTGTCTGAACTAACCCGCTCGAGTTTCGCAGAGCAAAACTCTGACGGGCCGTCAAATCGGCAATTGCGCCAAAACGCAAACCGATTTATAACGAACGAGACAAAAGAAAACATCTTAAGTTTCTCGCATTTACTCACTATCTGATTTTCAAAGAACTTCTCCGGGGTCCGTTCTCAAAACAAACCCGCGACTGGCCAAGATAAGCGATTTATGCCGGACAGTCGCGGATTTATTGAAAACATGTCAATGTAAGCATCTTATTTCATAGCATCTTCTATTGTACTCGCTAACCCCGCACTGTCAACCCCGCAAAAAGCGCTTTTTGTGGATATACTGTGCAGACAAAATCCGCCAAAATTTCGCAACATTTTATACCGATAGCGTTGAATTAAAGACTTCATTCTCTTATGATGATGGTCATGCTAGAAGCACAGCAATTCTACCACATCGCCACATTCGGCTGTCAGGCAAACGTGTCCGATTCCGAGCGGGTTGCGGGCGTGCTTGAGCTTGCGGGCTATTACAGGGCTCAAAATGAAGAGCAGGCGGACGTGCTTGTCTATAATACCTGCTCGGTACGCCAATCGGCCGAAGACCGCGTTTTTGGGCGTAACAAGCGCTTCAAAGAACTCCGCGCGCAAAAACCGCATCTCAAGGTGGTGTTGACCGGCTGCATGATGCATCACAAAGCACATGTCTTAAAAAACCGTCTGCCGGAAGTAGATATTTTTCTCCCCATTCGCGACCTGATGCACCTGCCCGAAAAATTAGGTACGCACATTCAAGAAAAACCAGAAGAATACCTCTCGTTCACGCCACAATATGGTTCGGCATTCCGCGCGTATGTGCCCATCTCTTTCGGGTGCAACAATTTTTGCACGTTCTGCATCGTGCCGTTTTCCCGCGGCAGAGAATACTCGCGTCCTGCAGCAGAAATTTTGTCCGAGGTGCGGACGCTCGCAGAAAAAGGATATAAAGAAATCTGGCTTTTGGGACAGAACGTCAATTCCTACGGCATTACCGAACTTGCGCAAAAAACGGTTTGGGACAACAAAACACGCATGGGCAGCAAACCGAAAATACAGGAGAGTCGTATGACGTTTGCGGATTTACTGCGACAGGTTAATGCTATTCCGGGCGACTTTTGGATTCGTTTTACCTCTCCGCACCCGAAAGACTTTTCAGACGATTTAATTGCCGCAATTGCCGAGTGCGAAAAAATGCAGCCGTATATCAATCTGCCGGTGCAATCGGGCAACAACGACATATTAAAACGCATGAACCGTACCTACACCCGCGAGCACTATATTGAGCTTGTGAAAAAAATCCGCGCAAAAACGCCGGGTATTGCCATCTCCACCGACACCATCGTGGGATTCCCGAGCGAGACCGAGGAACAATTTCAAAATACTTTGGCG
>CAYPFT010000059.1:0-1729 GCA_964410165.1 uncultured Candidatus Saccharibacteria bacterium | reverse complement strand
AAACGCATCGGGAGAAAAGCCCGTATTTTTTGAGTGAATGTTTGTTTTACCACATAACAATGACCCCTTTTCCCGCTTGGGAACGAAAAGGGCGCATGTGAAAATTATACCCGTTTTTGGCGAGAAAACGGAGGGAGGAGTGGGGAAAACTTTTGGGCACTGTAACAAAATAATTTGAACAATTTACGCTCAGATTCGCGATAGGCTTATTTCGAAAAATCTGAGCGACCTAATTTTCTTGAGTGAAGCGATTAGAAAATGGAAGTACTCTTGTGGTGATGGAAATGTTCAAATTATTTTGTTACAGTGTCTTAGACGCTTTCCGCGGTCAATCAACACCGAAAAAACCCCAACAATTTTTTGGGTTCACCACGGAAAAATCCGCAGTGTATTCTTCGACAAAACTTTTCGGAGCTTTCGGTGTTTTGTCGGCATTCCACTTAAACTCAAAACCGCGTATTTTCCCATCCGACTCTTCGACATAATCCACTTCTTTTTGATCATACGTTCTCCAAAAATACGTATTTGGATGAAGACGGCGTGCAATATGGTATTTATATCGTTCCGCAATGCAGAAATTTTCCCACAACGCGCCGACATCTTCACGCAATGCGAGCGGATTAAAATTTTGTATCAAACTGTTTCTAATCCCATTGTCGCAAAAATACACTTTCACCGATTTGCTGATTTCTTTTCTTTTGTTTCTTGAAAAAGCGCGAAGAATAAAAACCACAAAACTCTGCTCAAGTATATCGAGATACTTCTCTACGGTCTGGCGGCTCACTTTCAGCTGTGTGGCAAGTTCGTTGAATGACACTTCATTCCCAAGCTGAAGCGCCAAGAGCTGGAGCAGTTTTTGAACAATGCTCGATTTTTTTATTCCCTCAAACTGCAAAATGTCTTTATACAGATACGCCGATGCAATCTCGTTCAGACGGTCAATCGCACCTTCATCTGAGAACGAATATATTTCCGGATAGCTTCCGAGTCGCAAGAATTTTTCGAGTTGCGCCGTCACGGTCAGCAAATCGGATCCTCGCACCATCTCTTCAACCGAAAGCGTGGTGAGCATAAGATGAAATGTCCGTCCGGTAAGAGGTTCGGCGGTTCTGTTGGCGAGGTCAAAACTTGATGAACCGGTAGCGATGATCTGAATATCCGGATGGGTGTCGACGAGAAGTTTCAGTTTCTTTCCAATATCGGTGATTTTCTGAGCTTCATCGAGAACCACCAAAGAATAGTCGCCGAGAAAGGCCTTCATTTTTGATGATTCTATGTCTGCAAGACCTTGCTGGACGGAAAGGTTTTCGCAATTCAGGTAGCGCCCTTTTTCGCCGTATTCAGCCAACACTTTTTTCACAAGCGTAGTTTTCCCTACTTGCCTTGCTCCATAAAGAATAATGACTTTTCCTTGAAAAAGCTTTTCTTTGAGCTGACTTTCTATAGCTCGTGTAAACATGGACATGAAGTTACATAATTTAGGTTAATAATGCTACCATAGTTACATAATTTTACTAAAATAGCAAATCTCAATTTCCTTACGACGCAACGATACTTGGAGGTTCAACCTCCAAGTAAAAGCAAGTAAAATCCCCCCCGCCCTACAGGCTTCCGACGGCGGTGAACGTGATGTTTCCGGTATAGTCCCCGCTCGCCTGGGTTGGCGGAGCGTCCAGGTAATACTGCACCGTGCCGATGGCGGCGGACGGGGCGGCGACGGAGGAAACCA
>CAYPFT010000058.1:0-2019 GCA_964410165.1 uncultured Candidatus Saccharibacteria bacterium | reverse complement strand
GGTCGATGCCTTCGATGGGAGTGTTGACGGTTCCGGCGGTGTCGTAGTCGGCGGTGGATTCGCTTTTTTGCGCGAAGGAGAGATTCGGCACAAGGAGACTGAGGAGAAGGAAGAGTGTGAGGAGGGGTTTCATTTTTTGAATTTTTTGGAGATTAATTTTTGGCAGTATGAATCCAGTTTAATGTTCGGGTTGATTTCAAGCAAATCTTTGAGGAGTTCTTGAATTGTTTTTTCTTTGAACATGCCGAGGCTGATGCCGAAATAATCTTCTTTTTGTTTTGTCGGGTTTTCGTAAATAATCCAGAGGGCGGGATAAATGCTTCCGGCTCCTTTATAGAGTGCGCCTTTTTGTATGCGGGAGATGTTTTTTATTTCGGTTTGTTTTTTGAAGCCGAATTCGTTAAGGGTGAGGATTTTTTTGTCGATGATTTTGAGGTAGAGGAAGTAGATGGGAGGGATAAGGAGATAGAGATAAAATAGAACAAAACCAAAAAATGTCCATGCGCCACCTGGTAAAACATCTTTAACTAAGCCAAGAAATGCAAAAAGTACAAATACCCCGCCCAATAACCCAAACACAATACTAATCCCAAACCAATCCGTCGTATATTTCTTTTCCATAAGCCTAAGGTTTCTTTAATGCCGTTTGGCTGACTAATTGTCCGACCTGAACTGCGATACTTTGCGCTTGTTGGCTTATGGATTGAATTGCTGTGCTGATTGCTTGTCCTGTCATTTCTCGCACCGCATGCGCCCCTTTGTAGAGCGACTGGCTGAATGTGCTGGGAAGAGCTCCGCGAACGCCGGGGGCTTCTTTCATAATTCCTGCGGTGCCGTTACCGCTTTGAGTCAAGCGGTTTTTGTAATCCCACGAGTAGGTGTTTGTCCCGCTTTGCGTAAGGTTTCCGTTATTGTCGTAGGGTTGAGCGATTCCAGTGAGTTTAGTGCGGGTATTGACAGCGCGAAAAAGTTTCTGTTTTTGAATTGTTTCAATCATACTTCTTCTTTTTCTTCAATCGGTTTATCGTTGATTTTTTCCAATACTTTTTGTATGGATTCTTCGGGGTATTCGAGCTTTCGTAAAACTTCCGCAACTCCTTGCTTGAAGTATTCGGTGAGTTTGGTGAGGGGGTGGGGGGCGTTGACGACGGGGCTGTAGGGTATCCAAAGAGCGTATTGAATAGATTTGTTTCGTCTCCCAATACTCGGACCCTTAACAACAAGGTTACCGAGAAGCACAGAGGAGCTGATTGTGAAAGTGAGATTGTACCCGTGATAATTAGTCGCCATTTTTCCTTCAGGAAAAAGTGAATTCTCAAGGGCAATTCTCCATTCTTTTGCTTTTTTCCAACTGCCGAAAATATTATGAAAGTGAACCCCTACTTCAGGATACAGTTGAAGCAAGTAAACAAACTCAGGGTGAGTATATTTTTCCATAAGCCTAATTGTTATTACTGTTAGGCTTAAAACTTTTCTGGTTTCCTGTCGGTATTTGTCCTGTTTTGTTTACGTACTGTTGAATGGTGTTTGTTTCGACCTTTTTTGCTTCGCTTGTGGTAGTTTTACCTAAAGAGTTGATTATGTCTCCAGAAACATCTTTGTATATTTTTTGTAATTTCTGTAACTGTTGATGTAACCGTGTTGCTTGCCCCGTTGATTGTGTTACCCGTTCCATGTCAGCCTTACCATATTTGTAAGTTTCTCCACCAACCTTTATCTCATAAATACCGAAGTTACTCACCGCATTGTTCGCGTTTTTGTTTACTGCTTTTTCCGCACCACCCGCAATACTTTTCTCAAGCGTCTTCGCCCCCACCCCCAATCCAGTAACACCCGGAATCACCGCGCCGAGGACATCAAGACCGAGTCCAATGAAAGGCATCGTCAAGCTTTGGTTGTTCGCTCTCGCTCCCTGTATGTCTCGTATGTCGTTTGCGATAAAACCGATATCGAGAAGTGTATCCACAAACCGCCCATTCGGATCACTCTTCGTAATCGGATTATCATTCGCATAAGAAT
>CAYPFT010000057.1:0-2099 GCA_964410165.1 uncultured Candidatus Saccharibacteria bacterium | reverse complement strand
ACGGTCCGCGTTAGATGCGGCCGGAGATTAACGGATAAAAGCTACTCTGGGGATAGACCCTGAAATAAGGGTTCAGTTGTCCTCCCTTGAAGAAATTCGAGGGGAATAAAGCGGCTTATAACGGAGAAACTTAAGGCGGTCTTTCCCGTGCATTTAGACAGTGCAGGGTTCTCGTCCTTTTGCAACCCCGTGGGAAGTCGGGAGACAAAATAATTAAATGCATGAAATTTACAAGAGAACAAAATGCGGTTTTGGTCGGGACGATTTTGGGAGACGCCTATCTTCAAAAAACAGGCAAGAAAAACGCACGGCTTCGGCTGGAACACGGCGAAGCGCAGAGCGAATATCTCGTCTGGAAGATGGCGAAATTCCCGAAATTGTTTCAAGGAAAACCAACAATGCTTTCACGGATTCATCCGAAAAGCAAACAAACATACCGTTACGCACGCGCGCAATCGAGCGCCACGCCGGAATTGGGAACATGGCGGGAGGTGTTTTATTCCGACGGAAAAAAACGCATACCCGATGAGCTTTCAAAATTCCTTCGCGAACCGCTCGCGCTCGCCGTATGGTATATGGATGACGGGTATTTTTATCCGAAAGATAAAAACTCGTTCATATATCTCGGCAGAGTTTCCAAAGAAGAAGCGGAAACGGCGAAAGAAGCGATTGAGAAAAACTTTGGCGTTCATCCGAAAGTATACGACAAGAAACAGAAAGGTTTCGCGCTGTTCTTTTCGGTTGAAGAAACCAAAAAATTCCATGATATCATTCGCCCGCATGTGTTGCCATTATTCTCTTATAAATTATCAATAAACTAAGATCTCCTTGACCCCGTAACGACTTTTTGCCTCATTGGCAAAAGAGCGAAGTGTACAATGTTGCAATCGAGCAACGCTTTGCTAACACGCCGCCACCTTACCTTTGGAGTAATTCTCTGAAAAAGGTGAAGATATAGTCTAATATTAAAAATATTGAACAGGCTAGTTCCGCCCAAGAGTCCATATCGACGGCGGAGTTCGGCACCTCGATGTCGGCTCATCTTATCCTGGGGGTGGAGAAGCTCCCAAGGGTTTGGCTGTTCGCCAATTAAAAAGATACGCGAGCTGGGTTCAGACCGTGGAGGAGTTGTATCGCATAGCAATATGCATCGCGACTCTTCCACCGTCTGAATCCCATCGAAATTCGTCTAATTGAAAACATAATGAAAGAGATAACATCAACCATATCACGGCGGTCATATGTAGAAATGCGTATGGCAATCAGTTGACTTATATCGGAAAAATCTATGTCGTTCGTCGCTTGCTATCAGCAAGTCTTACGCCACAGCGAGCCGCGGGAAGCGGTCAGCCAAATAGACAATTCCGAGGGAAGTCTTGTAAACTTTATTGAGGAAAGCAGTAATAAAGAGAGGTGAGTAATGGGAATTATAATATTGGGAATATTTTCCCTGATTGGAATCATCGCCATAATTAACATTTTAAGCGATGTTTTTAAATAATTTTTTCTTGAGGCAAGCCGTCACGGCGGTTTGCTTCCTCAATAAAGTTTACAAGACACCCGTAGAGACTAAATGTCAGCTATCTTCGCTCAAGTAATTGAGAAAGATAATGTTATAGTCCAATGCATTTGGCAACAAGTGAAAACATGCGTGAGACAGGTTGGTCTCCTATCTACTGCAGGCGTTGATTCTTGAGAAGATTCGTTCCTAGTACGAGAGGACCGGAATGAACTGACCTCTGGTGTATCGGCTGTTCCGCCAGGAGCACTGCCGAGTAGCTATGTCGGGAATGGATAAGATCTGAAAGCATCTAAGATCGAAGCCAACTTCAAGATGAGGAATCGTTGAGACCCCTAGGAGATGACTAGGTGATAGGCTTTAGGTGTAAGCGCCGCGAGGCGTTGAGCCGAGAAGTACTAATATGTCGATTCCTATTAGGAAAGTTGAAAACCACAGCCGGCGCAAAGCGCCGGAAAAAACAAATTCAAAATTACAAGCTCCAAATAAGCACCAAAAACTAAAATTAAAAATTCCAAACACGAAATGGTCGGTTTGAGATTTTGAAATTGATTTTGTGATTTATTTGGAACTTGTAATT
>CAYPFT010000056.1:2260-2468 GCA_964410165.1 uncultured Candidatus Saccharibacteria bacterium | reverse complement strand
CCCTCCAGCAGGTATTCCATCTCCCGCTCCGTCAAACCGAAGGATTCATCAACTCGATATTTGAACGGATGAAGACATCGCTTTCTTCCCCGACCATTCCACGCTCTCTCTTCGCGGAGAAACGCTCGCGGTAACGATACGAGTGCGAAAAATCGGGGATGAACCGCTTCATGTCGTCGTTGATTCAACCGGTATCAAAGTCTACGGC
>CAYPFT010000056.1:576-2164 GCA_964410165.1 uncultured Candidatus Saccharibacteria bacterium | reverse complement strand
ACTCATGACGGCGAAATGCTTGAAATGATATTGGACGGAATTCCGGAAACTATCAATCAGGTATCCGCTGACGGCGCGTATGACACGCGGAAGTGTTACGAAGCCACGCGTGTCCCGTTTAACTTTTCGAAATCCTAAATACCCCTTGTAACACAAGGGGTATTTTCATAATATCGATTTTTCGATTTCAATTCAAAACGGCGTTTTTCGGCGATAATTGAGTATGAATTTTACTCGTAACCAATTATCGCCATGCACCAAGGCACCTACGTATTTTCGCAGATTATGGAATTTGTCGATGACTATGAATTTAGAAAATGTGTCGAGAGATACGGCGGTGAACACCGCGCGAGAAAACTTTCTTGCGCGCAACAATGGAGGTCAATGATATTCGGACAACTTTCGTACCGCGAAAGTTTGCGCGACATTGTGACGTGCCTCGGCGCACACAAAGAGAAATTGTATCATTTGGGAATCCATGGGAAAGTGGCGCGCAATACCCTCGCTGTGGCAAACAAAAAACGAAACTGGAAAATTTATCGCGATATGGCGATGTTTCTCATCGGCAAAGCGCGCCCGATGAAACCGCAGTCGAAAGAAATGAATGAGCTTGATTTGGATGCCACCGTGTATCTGCTTGACTCAACCGTCATTGATTTGTGTTTGAGCATGTTCGGCTGGGCGAAATTCGACGCCGAACATTCTTCAGTCAAACTGAACATGCAACTTGATTTGAACGGCTCTATTCCTGCATTTTTCACCATTACTGAAGGGAGAGTGAATGACGTTAATTTTTTGGACGACATAACGTTTGAGCGGGGCGCATATTATGTTATGGACAAAGGCTACCTTGACTTTGAGAGGTGGTACAAGATACATACAGCCGGAGCTTTTTTCGTTACGAGGGGGAAGCACAATATGAAAGCGCGGCGATTGTATTCAAGCCCTGTCGATAAAAAGACGGGGCTTCTGTGCGACCAGATTGTAGTTCTCACAGGAAAACAAAGCATTCCTCGATATCCGGACAAAATGAGGAGGATAAAATATCGAGACAAGGAGACCGGCGTTCTGTATGTTTTTATCACAAACGATTTTAACAGCAGCGCTATGGCCGTCGCGAATTTGTATAAATACCGATGGCAGATTGAATTGTTTTTTCGCTGGATTAAGCAACACTTAAAAATCAAATCCTTTTGGGGAACGAGCGCCAATGCGGTAAAAACGCAAATTTGTATCGCTCTTTGCGCCTACCTTCTTATGGCTATCGTGAAAAAACAGCTCAAAATTAAGCTTGATCTTTACAGAATTCTACAGATTACATCGGTGTCGCTTTTGGACAAAAAGCCCTTAAAATCGCTGTTTTCCGACGAGGAAGCACGGTTTGATGTCAAGGGTGACTCAAATCAGCTGAATTTTCAAGGGTTTTAAACGGGACACGCGTGGGTCTGACCCCATTCCAACCTCGTTTCATCAACCACGACTTGAGCGAATTGATACGGAAGATTTTTCTTCGGTAAAAAAGAAAGTCGCGCTGGATAATGGGGTCAGACCCCACGCGTGTCCCGTTTAACTTTTCGAAATCCTAAAT
>CAYPFT010000056.1:0-566 GCA_964410165.1 uncultured Candidatus Saccharibacteria bacterium | reverse complement strand
GCAGTATGTTTGTGAACAATAACGAGCTTTTTGATGCGCTTACAGCTTGTGATATTTTAATCGACGAGAGCGAACAGCGCAACTGCTGGATCGGTGTATTTATGGAAAACGTCATCACCGACTTTAAAGATCATACGACAAAATATCTGAAGACCGAAGATCTGATGTATCCTTGTAGTGCGGTGCAAAAAATTTATAAAAGAGCATGTTACTCTTTTCAAAGTTCATACGCCCTTATGGTGACAAAAAGTTTCGATAAAACATTTGCCGAATGCAGAAAAATTCCCAATGAATATCAGGATGTCTGCTTCGAGAGTGTTGGAAGAGATGCGGTTTTAACGGCAGATAGAAACATCACAGAAATAAAAGAAATCTGCCTGTCTTTTTCTAAAGAGTATGAGGAAAAAATAGGGTGTGTTGTCGGCGCGGCAAAAACTCTCATTTATTACTATCACTCTGATATGGAGAGCCGCACGTTCTGTTTGTCTCTTCCGGAAGAATTACAATCGGAATGCTTCAGCTCTTCGGCAGCTTACTACCGTCAATTTCATACGCCGATATAATAC
>CAYPFT010000055.1:0-2776 GCA_964410165.1 uncultured Candidatus Saccharibacteria bacterium | reverse complement strand
CTGAAACATTCCTCACGATTGAAGAGATGGTAAAACGAATAAAAAAAGATGTTGAGTTATCAACATCGGAATACTGGAAAAAATGTGAGAAAGATATAGATAATAAGATAAAAAAAAATTACAAGAAGATATAAACATATTTTCAAATAATTATCCCGTTGTTTTCAATTCAAACTTTCCGCTTAGCATTAAGTAAAAATATATTTTTCAACAGGATTGATCCATATAATAGGAAGAATATATTTTATATATATCTTTATACTATAATGGTCTGGGAAAACTAGACAACCCATTAAGATATAATTTGGTGGTATAATAACCACCTATGCGAAAAATATTTACCCCTGGTCAAAAGGCGCAAATTGCCGCCGCCGTTTTGAAAGGTCAACAATCAATTGCCCAAATAGCGAGCGAGAACGAAGTTCATCCAACCCAAGTCAATCAATGGGCAAAGATCGCGAAAGACGGACTACCCCTGCTATTTGTTGACAAACGGAAAAGCGAATACAAGGATTTGCAAGATAAGATTGATCAACTGTACAAAATCATCGGCCAGCGAGATCTTGAACTCGACTGGTTGAAAAAAAAATTGCACCTTGACGCGCCGTGAGAAAGTAAAGCTCCTCGACCGTGAACATTCGATTAGTCTCACGCGTCAGTGCGAGCTTCTGGAAGTTTCTCGCGCCAGCGCGTATTACCAACCAACGGTTGATGATGCGGATGTTCAAATCATGTCGCTCATTGATAAAATATTCACTGACTATCCATTCTACGGCTCACGACGCATTCGGTACGAACTGGGACAAACCTACAGGATAGTAATCGCCCGCGACCATGTTCGTCGGTTGCTTAGAACAATGGGCATAGAAGCCATTTATCCCAAATCTAAGCCAAATACGATCCTCGCCAACAAACAACACCGCACGTATCCGTATCTCTTGAAAGAACTTCAAATTATCAGGCCAAACCAAGTGTGGGGCGCGGATATTACCTACATCAAACTGGAAATCGGCTGGTGTTACCTCATCGCTTTTATCGACTGGTTCAGCCGCTATGTGATCAGTTGGGAATTGTCGCCGACACTCGAAATTCCTTTCTGTCTCTCCGCCATGGAACGCGCTCTTAAAACTGCCACTCCCGAAATCAGCAACACGGATCAAGGAACGCAGTTTACCTCGGAACAATTCTTGAAATCGCTCTTGAATAGAAATGTTAAAATCAGTATGGACGGACGGGGTCGTTGTATGGATAATATTTTCACCGAGAGATTGTGGCGGACGGTGAAATACGAAAATGTATTTCTGAAATCGTATCGAACGATCGGTGAAGCTACCGCCGGACTCAACGACTACTTTCAGTTTTATAATACGAAACGCCCCCACCAATCGCTTGACTACCTGGCCAGTACCCCGTATACTAGACACATAAGTTCAGTTAGATAAGGCGGCGGTCTGGTGGTATAATGATAAAAACTAACCACCACACTTATGTCAAAAAGAGTTAACGAGGAAATTAAGCGAAAAATCATCGACAAGATTAGGAATGAAGGACTAAGCGTACTTAATGCTTCGGAGGAATTCGGAATATCCAGAAACTCCATCTACAGTTGGATCGGAGCAAAGGTCAAGGGCGCGCCCAGCATCATGGAAGTCGCCAAGCTGAAAAAGGAAAACGCCGAATTAAAACAGATTATCGGAGGATTCACGCTCGGTATGGAACGGTGGAAAAAAAATAGAACGAGCTAGAACCATGACGGGGAAATTGAATAAATCCACCATAGCCAGGAAGCTCGGCATCTGCCGCTCCACGTTGTACTACAAATCAAGAATGGACATTAAGGATTTGGCAATTAAAGACCGGATTATCGGGGTATTGGCTTCCAACCCGTGCTACGGGCATAAGCGGATAGCGATTGAACTCTCCATGAACAAGAAAAAGGCGCTCAGGGTGATGAAAAAATACGGACTGGGGCCGAAGCGCAAAAGAGGCAAAAGATTCATGAAGATTGGCGATATTGACTTGCCGGCGTCGGGATACGGAAACAAGATCGCGGACAGATGTCCGCTGAAACCGGATATCATCTGGTGCGGAGATTTTACCTATATCAGATTCAGGGATAGCTTCATTTATTTGGCCACGATTATCGATATCTACACCAGAGAGATCATCGGCTTTTCGATCTCCAGAAGACATAATTGTTTTTTGGTTAAGTCCGCAGTACTGGATGCCATCAAGAAAAGGGATCGCTTGCCGGAATATTTCCATTCCGATCAGGGCTCCGAATATCAATCCCGCGAGCACGCCGATTTCCTCGAGCGTCTAGGAGTCAAAATATCAATGAGCAAAAAATCCAGCCCGTGGGAAAATTCGTTTCAGGAATCGTTCTATTCGCAATTCAAACTGGAAATTGGAAATATCAATCGATTGGAAAATGACGGCCAACTGGCCGAAACTATGTACCGGCAGATATACTATTACAATAACAGGCGTATCCATTCTGCTTTGAAAATGAGCCCAAGACAATTCCATCAGCTCGCCGCCTCAAAGGTCGACGGACTGAACAAAAGTGTCTGAAGAAATGGGTACTTGCCAATACGCCGTATTCTTTTAGTGAAAGCGGTACGGAAAGGGAGACGATAACCAAGTACTATCCTGAATATTGCGATAGAGAAGATACTGGCGTTAATCCGTCACCTGAGGCATTACTGCAAGCAATGGAAGCGCTTGAGGATAAGTATCAAATACCTTCATTAGTTATAAAGGCAATGGCTTATGA
>CAYPFT010000054.1:0-2791 GCA_964410165.1 uncultured Candidatus Saccharibacteria bacterium | reverse complement strand
GCCAAAATTCTCTGCCAAAAGCCGAAGATGTGGCGGAGAGACCGCCAAAAGGGCGCGACCTGATTTTCTTGAGCGAAGCGATTAGAAAATGGAAGTACCCGTGTGGCAGACTCACCGACCACATCTTTCATCGGTGCGTAAGTCCTATTTTATTTTTTACGGCGCCAGCGGATATTTCCGATAAAAGAAAAACTTCACTATCTCCCCCACCAAAAGATACGTGAACACGATTCCCAAAATCGCCGCGCCGGTATCCCATGCGAGCATTTCAAAAGAAAAGAGTTTTCCGATCGGCGTATATGGGATAGCCCACGCGAGAGAAGCGACCGAAAGCGTGCTTCCGACGAGCCACCATCCGGTGCGGCTCGTCCAAAACGGGACGCGCTTCGTGCGGATGACATAGACGATGAATATCTGCGTGGTGATTGACGCCAGAAACCATCCCGTTTGGAACGATCCCGCCGTCAAATGAAACACTTTATACAAGAGAAAGAAGGTCAAAAAATCAAACAATGAGCTCACTATTCCGAAAACGATGATATATTTCCCAAAATACCTCATCTCGAAACGCATCGGCTTCTCCGTATCTTCATGGTCAATGTTATCCGCTGAAAGGGTCGTCTGCGACATGTCATACAAAAAGTTATTGAGAAGAATCTGCGACGGCAACATGGGGAGGAACGGGAGGAATGCGGAAGCCCCCATCATGGAAAACATATTTCCAAAGTTGGAAGAAAATCCCATCTTGATATATTTCATCGTATTCTTAAACGTCTTCCTTCCTTCCAAAACGCCATCCTTGAGCGCGCGCAGGCTTTTTTCAAGCAAAATGATGTCCGCCGTTTCCTTCACGACGTCAACGGCATTGTTAACCGAGATGCCGACATCCGCGGCCTTGAGCACCGGCGCATCGTTGATGCCATCGCCCAAGTACCCCACGATATTCCCCTGCTTCCGCAATACGCGAAGGATATGCTCCTTTTGCTCGGGAGAAACGCGCGCGAAGATGGTTGTTTTTATCGCGCGGCGCGCAAGCTCTTCATCGGTAAGCGCCTCAAGTTCTAAACCGGAAAGCGCCCCCTTCACGGACAATCCGATGTCGCGGCATATCCGCTCGGTCAAAATCAAACTGTCTCCGGTAATGACCTTCACTTCAATGGCGAGAGATTGAATTTCTTTCAGCGTTTCCATAACGCTTTGTTTCGGGGGATCGAGAAATGCCGCGAAACCGGAAAACACCATGCCGTCTTCTTCTTCCCTCTCATACACGTCGCGGTCCTCAACCGGAAGCTTTTTTGCCGCTATGGCGAGAACGCGGAAACCGTTCCGGGAAAGCTCGTCGTATTCCTTGCCCGCCTCGGCGCGCTTTTCTTCCGAAAACGCGACGAGTCCCCCGCCCTCTTCAAAAAAAGCGCAGGCTTCAAAAAGATTTTCCGGAGCGCCTTTGGTTATCAGAATGCGTTCGCCGTTTCTTTGCACCACCACGGAATCGCGCCGGCGATGGAAGTCGAACGGTATCTCGTCTATTTTTGAGTACGCGGAAACATCCATTTTCCCTTTTTCTTCGATCGCGGCGTCAAGCGGGCTTTTCTGCGCGGTATGATAGATACTGCCTAAATAAGCATACAGGAGGACTTCTTGTGAATCGGCGCCGATTCTGTCCACGCATTTGATGAGCGTAATTTTATCTTCCGTAAGTGTCCCCGTTTTGTCGGTGCACAAGATATTCATTCCTCCCAAATTCTGAATGGCGGAAAGATTTTTCACCACGACGTTCTTTTTTGCCATCACCAGCGCGGCGCGGGAAAGCGCCACGGTCATAATGACGGGCAAAAGTTCCGGCGTCAATCCGACCGCAATGGCAACGGCGAACAGAAACGATTCAAGAATGCCGCGATCAAAATACGCGTTCAGCCCGAAAACAACCATCACCATGACGAAAGTCAGCCGTATGATAAAAATGCTGAAATCGCGAATACCGCGATCGAATCCCGTTTCCTCTTCCGCGGAAGAAAGGCGCTCGGCGATCTTCCCGTACTCGGTATGCACTCCCGTACGAAGAACGATGGCCGTCGCAAAACCGGTAACCGCGCTCGTTCCCATGAAAATCGCCGACTCGGATTCCAGTGGCGGCAAAGGCGCCTTCGTGTCAAGTGCTTCCGCGGAAAGAAGAAGATCGGGGCGCTTCTCGACCGGAAAGGACTCCCCGGTAAGCGAAGATTGATTCACAAAAAAATCATCCGCCTTGATGACCAAAGCATCTGCCGGAATAACGTCTCCCGCGGAAAGTTCGATGACGTCCCCGGGGACGAGCGCTATGAGCGAAATCTCGCGGAGTTGTCCATCGCGATACGCGCTCGCCGTCGCCGACACCCGCGCGGCGAGAGCTTCCGCCACCTTCTCAGACTTGCGGCTGTTGATGAAATCCATCATCCCTGAAATAAACACCATGAAAAGAATGATGATCGCGGAGGTTTCCTGCCCCAAGAAAAAAGAAAGCGTCGCCGCGCCGATGAGCAAAAGGAGAAGCGGGCTGTTGAACTTTTGCAAAAAGGCGACCACCGGGCGAAACCGCTTTTTGCGGTAGATGGAATTCTCGCCGTACATTGCGAGGCGCAAACGCGCTTCACGGGAAGAAAGTCCTTGCGGTGCGGTTTTTTCTAATGTATCCATAATATGTTAGGACTTACGCATCGGTGAAAGATGTGGCGGTGAGTCCTCCTCTTGGAGGTCTCTCCGCCACATCCTCAGCTTTTGGCGTAGAATTTTGGCGGTTCCACCGCCAAGAGGC
>CAYPFT010000053.1:0-2912 GCA_964410165.1 uncultured Candidatus Saccharibacteria bacterium | reverse complement strand
TTTGCGTTAAGAACGGGAGTTCATTTCAGGGTACATTTGCGATTGGAGAAGACTCACTGTTGCGGAAACATACGGTTTTGGTGTAGAATTTTGGTCGGTTTCTCTACCACACGGGTACTTCCAATTTTATACTCCCTGCGGTCGTTAAAATTTAGGTCGCGCCTCTTGGCGGTGGAACCGCCAAAATTCTCTGCCAAAAGCCGAAGATGTGGCGGAGAGACCGCTTTATATTTTTCTATTCTTTTATCTTTACTGTATGACGCTCCCCGCCGGCATATCCGCGGAAACTTCAAGGAGTGAAAACTTCCCATCTTCCGTACTGACCGCAAGTATCATACCGTTCGATTCGAGTCCGCGAATGGTACGCGGTTCCAGATTCGCCGCGAAAGCGCATTTCTTCCCCACAAGCACGGAAGTATCGGGAAAATGCGCCGCGATGCCGGACACAATCTGCCGCGGCGCCTCCTCCCCCATCGCGACGGAAAGCCGGAGGAGTTTATCGGTGTCAGGTACCTTTTCCGCGGACAATATCTCTCCGATTTTTATTTCCACTTTTTTGAAATCGTCTATGGTTATCATAAAAAATTTATACGAAAATAAAAAAATAATAAAATAGAACGATTCAGTCGTCTGAGTATCTTTCTATTTTTCTATATTTCTATCTTTCTGGTTTGTCAAGAAAACTCTGCAAAATAATCGCCGCGGCAGAGGCATCGGTCATCGCGTTTCCCTCTTGAATGTTCCGCGCTTGTTTGGAGGTGAGGTACTCGGGCTCAAGGAAGACCGGCAATCCGAGTTTCTCCTCGAGCTTCTTTTTGAACGGCAGAATCTTTTTCATCAGGCGGTTCGGGGTACCGTCAAAATCGCGCGATTCGCCTATGATGATTGCGGTAATGTTTTCTTTCGTGCAGATATCTTGAATTTTCTCCGTAAGATCTCCGT
Source organism: uncultured Candidatus Saccharibacteria bacterium (assembly GCA_964410165.1). Classification (GTDB taxonomy): domain Bacteria; phylum Patescibacteriota; class Minisyncoccia; order Phycocordibacterales; family CAIJYI01; genus CAIJYI01. The sequence continues at coordinate 1,970 of CAYPFT010000053.1, read as the reverse complement.
CATTCGGAATGACGGCATACGGGAAGGCCACTGTGCCCGCCTCGTCCGAAACGGCAACCCCGACCTTTTTGGTGCCATAATCAATACTAATCATCTTCACGCTTTTCATATGATGTACAGAGTATCATGTTTTCGAGAAAATGCCGAATTTTCTTTGTTTTTTTACACTACCCGTTGTGTGAGAGGCAGGGGTAGACAAAAAATACTTTTTGGTGTATACTACCTGTAGCTGAATTTCGTTTTTTACTTACTCTACCCCTGAGGAGGGCGTATGAAAATAAAAAAACTGGTCGCCGTGGCGACAATATTGATGACCGCCTTTTTATTGGGCGGATGCACATACACAGAAGCGCTAGTGGCGGGCGCGCAAGGATTGGCGCTCATGGCACACAGTGAGCAACAACAAGCCGAGATGGGAGGCGAGTATGATCGCTACGCATCTCAACGGGGAGTATTTTTCTCAAAATGCCTTCAAGAAAAAGGCTCTGACGCCGCCAAGGGGTGCCAAGATACGTCGGAACAACTGTTTCCTCTCCCGAAACCGCCGGAACAAATAAACTTTGTTCAGGGGATAACGCGCGGGGTAGGAAGAATGTTCGGGGGGCCATAAACTCCGGTTTAAAGCCGATCCATACCGCCGCTTTTTCTTTGAAAGAGCGGCTGGTTTTTTTGCAGAGAGCGGGTATAATACGAAGCACCGGAGGAGTCGCATAGTTGGTCTAGTGCGCCGGTCTTGAAAACCGGTGTGTCGCAAGGCACCGCGAGTTCGAATCTCGCCTCCTCCGCCAGTTGGGAAAAAGCAAATTTGCAGAGGTTGCCTCGCGGCGGCTGTGCCACCGCTCGGCTAGGATTTGAAAGGGCTTTTTTGGCGAAAAAGAAAAGGATTTATCGATGAAAGGCAAAAGAAATTTTTTCATAAGATTTTTCTTCAATGAGCGGCAAGTTGCCGCTCATTGACTTTTATTGTGTAATATGCTATCCTTGAGTGGAATCTGGGCACGTTGCCTGGATGGAATCAAACAGTCCCTTGAAAGGAGGAATATCGAATGATGACGACAGAAAACTCTGGAATCGACCGCCTTGCGGAAGCGACGGGTGGCAGGCTTCACTGGAACGATCCTGGCATGGACGACTTCGAGAAGGGCTGGGAGGACTTTCCTCTCGGTACTCGCGTCGAGGTCAGAACAACGAACGACATCTGGCGGAAGGGCACGATCGTCGAAACGATCCGTGAGAACGATCGAGGAATCTCGGTCGAGTGCGACGAGAAGTGGCACGACGACATGGGATTCTATGGAGGCCGTGGCGCAACTGTCATGGTTTACATGAACTCTCGGCGTGGTATTCTCTCGAACCTTCGCAAGATCGATGAACCCCCCCGTCGCGAAGTCGTGATCCCTCGCCGCGAGCCGGTCAAGCTCGAAGGCAAGCGAGCAAAGCTCCTCAAGATCGCCGAGCTCGCTGTTCAGCACTCCGGCGGTCGCCTTCGTCTCGCGTTCAACGAGGAAGACGAGAGCGAAGAGTTCGTCGGTGGTGCCGCGCGTTTTCTCAAGCTCGACGGAAAGCGTCTCGGTCGCGACATCGAGCTCTATGGTTTCATGGGCGATGACATCGCTGGTTGGCAGCAGACCCTCGCGATGTTTCTCGAGGAGATTCTTCTTCCGGTCAAGAGCGAGCTCCCCAAGAGCTACGCCAATGCGGGCGAAGCACTCCGCGCACTCGGTGAGTCGGTCTACCCGGAAAACATCCTCCAACAGTGGCGCGATCTGTTCTAGGAACGCGTCAAGTCGAGCTCAACGGAGCAGGCGAGAGAAATCTTTCCTGCTCCTTTTTCTTTTTCATAATTCAAAGAGCGAGAATTTGCCGCCAAAGCCAGTGGATTTTTCAATCAATTTCAAATTGAAAAATTCACTGAATTGAGTTATGCTTAACTCATAGGACTTACGCACCGATGAAAGATGTGGTCGGTG
>CAYPFT010000052.1:0-3157 GCA_964410165.1 uncultured Candidatus Saccharibacteria bacterium | reverse complement strand
CTCCCCCTTTGAAAAGTGGGAGCGACCTAAAAAATAAGGAGCAAAGCGACTATATTTTGGAAGTACCCGTGCGGTAAGGCCGCCGGACGTCGTGCCTCCTCCCTCTCTTTAGAGGGGAGGACTGAGGTGGGGTGTGAGGACTTACATTTAAATTTAAGAAAGTGGATAATTGACTCCATTTGTCTGCCGTATATAATGATGTGTGTGAGTTACCAGTTAAGTTATATAAACCATATGAGCGAAAAGACAAAAATCATCCCTCTCGGCGACCGCGTCTTGGTGCGCCCGGGGCTTGCCGATGAGGCCCAAAAGACCAAATCGGGCATTATTATTCCCGAAACCGTGAACAAAGAACGCCCCGAACAAGGCGAAGTTATTGCCGTCGGAGAAGGAAGAACGACCGACGACGGAAAACTTATTCCCGTGAAAATCAAAGTCGGCGACCGCGTTCTTTTTTCCAAATACGGTCCCGATGAAGTGAAGATTGATGACGTAGAGTACTATATTCTGCGGGAGGAGGCGATTTTGGCGGTGGTCAAATAGCGTTTAGTGGTTTATGTTTCGCGCTGTTACTGAAACGTAAAATTACAAATTTAAAATCACAAGCTCCAAATAAATCACAAATTACAATACCAAAATTAAAAACACGACCCGTTGATTTTGAGCATTGAGATTTATTTGGAGCTTGATGCTTTGAATTTGGTGCTTTAGTCTGACGATATTTAGCAAGCGAAGTGAACCAATTATCAGTAGTTTAATGAACATCTAATTATGTCAAAACAAATCATCTATCATGAAAAAGCCCGCGAACTCCTCAAAAACGGAGTGGATAAGGTCGCCGATGCGGTGAGGGTTACCCTCGGCCCCCGAGGAAGAAACGTCGTGCTTGAGCGAAGCTACGGCGCGCCGATGATTACGAATGACGGCGTTTCCATCGCCAAAGAAATTTCGCTCTCCGATAAAGTGGAGAACATGGGTGCGGAAATGATTAAAGAAGTCGCTTCAAAAACAAACGACATGGCGGGCGACGGCACGACGACCGCGGTTGTCCTCGCGCAGGCAATGGTAAAAGAGGGAATGATGCGCACCACCATGGGAGTGAATGCGATGGGCGTGCGGCTCGGGATTGAGGCGGGCGCAAACGCGATTGTCGCCGCGCTGAAAGATGCGGCAAAACCGATTAAAACGCACGAAGAGTTCAAACAGGTGGCGACCATTTCCGCCGAGTCGGAATCAATCGGCGCCATCATCGCCGACACTATCGAGAAAGTGGGGAAAGACGGCGTGGTTACCGTGGAGGAATCGCAAAGCATCGGCATCAATTCGGAGGTGGTGGAAGGTTTGCAGTTTGATAAGGGCTACGTTTCTCCATACATGATTACCAATCCGGAAAGAATGGAAGCGGAGTACAATGATGTTGCGATTCTCATTACCGACAAAAAGATTTCCACCATCAAAGACATCCTCCCCGTTCTTGAAAAACTCGCGCAAAGCGGGAAGAAAGACATTGTCATTATAGCCGACGACGTGGACGGCGAAGCGCTCGCCACATTCGTGGTGAACAAGCTTCGCGGGACATTCAATGTGCTTGCGGTGAAAGCGCCCGGATACGGCGACCGCAAGAAGGAACAGCTCGCGGACATTGCGGTTGTCGTCGGCGGGAAGGTTATTTCGGAAGAAACTGGAATGAAGCTTGATACGGCTGAACTTGCCATGCTCGGCCGCGCAAACAAAGTGATTGCCACGAAAGACGCCACTACCGTCGTCGGAGGAAAGGGGAAGAAGGCGGACATTGACGCGCGCGTCGCTTCTTTGAAAAAGCAGGCGCAGATGACGGAATCGAAATTTGACAAAGAAAAGATTGAAGAACGCCTGGCGAAACTTGCCGGCGGCGTTGCAGTTATCAATGTCGGTGCGGCGACGGAAACGGAAATGAAATACCTAAAACTAAAGATCGAGGATGCGGTGAACGCCACCAAGGCCGCCATTGAAGAGGGAATTGTCGCCGGGGGCGGCGTGGCGCTCATCAAAGCCGTTGAAAAGGTGATAGCGAAAGAAATCAAAGCGCCTCTCAAGAATTTTGAAGCGGAGTATAAAGTCGGTTGGGACATCGTGATGAAGGCGGCGGTTGCCCCTCTTCGCCAGATTGCCGCGAATGCCGGCAAGGATGGTTCCGTGATTGTGGAAAAAGTGCGCGTCGCAAAAGGCAACGGCGGCTATGATGCGAAAGCGGACGAAATGATTCCCGACATGCTCGCGGCCGGCATCATTGACCCCGTGAAGGTTACCCGAAGCGGGCTTCAGCACGCGGCATCCGCGGTCGCAATTCTTCTCACGACCGAAGTCGCCATAGCCGAAGAAACGGAAGAAGAGAAGCCGATGATGAGCGGCGGAGGGATGCCGGGCGGCATGGGCGGAATGGACTATTAAACGAGTATCAGGAACAAGTATCAGTATCTGGGAAAAACGGAGGGCTTGCCCTCCGTTTTTTTTGACAAAACGTCAGATATCTGATAGTCTACCAGCAGACCGACGTTCCTGTCGGGTGTATCACCATATTCGAGGAGAAAAAAATGGACAACGTAAAAGTTCTTGACCCGAAAAGAGTTATTTTTGAGTACGGGCGTTCTCGCGACAAACCAATCATCATTACGCTGCCTTGTTTGATGGATGAAGAAGATGAAGGAAGAAGGGTTCTTCTTGAGAGACTCGCCCGCACATTTGCGGAGTGCGGGTATGAAATAGGACTTACCCTCCTCTGTAAAGAGGATGGAAGTGAAGCGCTGGTAAAAAGATGCATGAAGCTTTGCGGCGAAGTTGATGACCTTCATAAAGTTATGTATGCGGAAATGGAAAAGCGTATTGATTTTTCCGCAATAGCAAAAAGAATGTTAGCGGAAGCGAATACGAATAAAGGAAGAGCGTAAAATCGAAGCCACTTGGGGGTTCAACCTCCAAGTGGTTTTTTGTTTCGGCGGGCGTTCCTTATACTTATACTAACCCCTTATACTCGTTAATATCGACTTTTCCTTTGTGTGAATTGCAAGCATCTTCTATAATAAGTAGGACTTACGCACTGGGGAAAGATTTGGTCGGTGAGTCCGCCCTTTTGGCGGTCTCTCCGCCAAATCTCCGATTTTGGCGCTGAATTTTGGCG
>CAYPFT010000051.1:3034-3278 GCA_964410165.1 uncultured Candidatus Saccharibacteria bacterium | reverse complement strand
AAACAGCAAAAGAGGATTTGCAAAAGTTTTATGAAGCGGTTGAAGGAGCGGCTGAGCATATTATCATCACTGATGCCGACGGGTACATTCTCTACGCGAACAAAGCCGCTGAATCTATCACTGGTTATTCCATGAAAGCGATGATTGGGCAGAGGCCATCACTTTGGGGAGGACAGATGGGAAAATCTTTCTATGAAAAAATGTGGAAGACAATAAAGACAGACAAAGAAATTTTTCATGGCGA
>CAYPFT010000051.1:0-2977 GCA_964410165.1 uncultured Candidatus Saccharibacteria bacterium | reverse complement strand
TAATAATAAAAGAAAGAGCGGAGAACCCTATATCGCTGATCTTCGTATTTCACCGATACTGGACAACCGCGGCAATGTTAAATTTTTTGTCGGCATAGAGCGGGATATCACCCGCGAAAGGGAAATTGACCGGCTGAAAGACGAATTTGTGTCTTTGGCGTCCCACCAGTTACAGACGCCCTTAACGGCTATCAAATGGGTCGTGGAACGGCTCTTGAAGAAAGAAGAGCATCTTTCCGAGCGAGGCAAAGAATATCTTGCCGATATCTCATTGTCGGGGCAACGGCTTTCCGAACTTGTGAACCGGCTCTTAAACGTATCGCGGATTGAAGAAGGAAGTATCGGCATTACGCTGAAGAATATTGATGTGGTTGCCTCTGTTGGGTCATTTCTTCACGAAATCAAACCAGCGTGCGTGGCAAAGAATCTCAGGATTATTTTTGAAGAACATCCCGAAGAGTTTTCAATCAAAACAGACCCTGTTGCATTTCGGAACATCTTGCAGTCATTTGTCGCGAATGCTGTTGAATATACCCCGCGCGATGGAACTGTTACCGTATCTATTGTGAAAAAACCGAGGACATTCGTACTCAGTATCGCAGACACCGGCATCGGTATTCCCAAATCGGAGCACGGGAAGATTTTTTCAAAATTCGGCCGTGCCGGAAACGCGAAGAGAGTGAAGCCGAATGGTTCGGGACTCGGACTCTTTATTGCCAGGCAGGCGGCGGAACTTTTAGGCGGACGGATATGGTTTGAATCGCCCACCTTCGTTGAGAAAACTTCGGCGGGCAAGGAAGAAGGGAAAGGGAGCACATTCTTTGTGGAGTTGCCGCTCGCGTCGAAAGACAAACCGGGGGCGAAACAATTCATGTAGCCGAGTTTTTATCAGTTTTTTATACACCATATGGCATACCGCATACTTGTCGTAGAAGACGACACAATACTCGCAAAAGTGATACGAGAAGAATTAGAAGAAGCGGGATTCTCCACAGATATGTCGGGCGACGGTTCTCTTTCCGCCGCAGATATCAGGAAAATGAACCCCGACCTTGTTCTTCTTGACCTTCTGCTTCCCGGAAGGCACGGATTTGAAATTCTGGAGGACATTAAGAAATCGCCGGAGACAAAAGCAATTCCGGTCATTATTCTCACCCAGCTCGGGAGTGATGACGATATCAAGAAAGGTTTTGAACTCGGCGCAAACGACTATATTGTAAAGAGCCAGCATCCTGTCGCGGAGATTGTGGAAAAAATAACGCAATTTTTTGCGCGAGAACCTCGCTCGGGCGCAGAACATAAACAATGAAAACGGAAACGGCGACACTTTTTTTGCTAGTCGCGCTCTTCTTTTTTGCGATACTCTATGCAAATGCGGCGCAACCGACAGAAGCCGTCAAGTTTTTTATCGTGGACCCTTCGGATAGCGTGGTCAGTGTTCCGGTTGCCGTACAAATAGAGGCGCGGAAACAAAATAATCAGGTTGACACGGCGTATCAGAATGATGTGACGCTGGTCGCGAGCGGTTCGGCGACCGGCGAGGGGCTTGTTGATATCGTCAATGGAATCGGAACAAAGGAAATCAATGACACTGTCGCGGAAATAGTCGCGCTTTCACTTTCGGATACTGAAGGAACGGGGCTTGATGTCAGCTCTACGCAGGACCTTGTTTTTGCCCTCTTAGGATTGGGAGAGTTCATACAGACCGATTTTTGGTTCCGCGATGATGATGGAGGAGAATCGGGAGCGACAGGGTGGGGCGCGGAGAATCTCGGAGCCAACACAGTCCCGAGCATCGGCAAGCCGAGCGAATACATAAGAAAATTCCGTTTGCGATTCGGCATCCGTTTACAGCAAGAAAATGATGTTCTTGCGCCACAGATTGAATATAAACGCGCTGGAGGAGAAAGTAGTTGCGCGGACACAAGCGGATGGCAGAAAATAACTGCCGGCGATGGAAAATTCAGATTGCAAGATTCGGTACAGTTTTCTGATATGTCACCTACGACGCAACAAATTACCGCCGGTTCAGGATTTATTTCAGGGCTTCTTTCAAGTTCCGCAAATTCGGCTCCGTCATTGAATCTTTTGAAAAACGAGAAAACAGAATACGAATGGTCGCTGGGAGAAGTGGAAAGTTTTGTGTGGGGCGCGGAATACATATTCAGGGTTACCAATGGCGGCGCACCGTTCAACCATTACCAACGCTGCCCTCGCATCTCGCTCCCTGCTGAACCAAAACCGGGTGTTCCGCCAACGACGGTCACATTCTCCGGCACCGCGTATCCCGGGGCGAAGGTAATGATAATTGAAAAAAATAACCGAGCCGAACAGCCGGTTCGCCAAGAGCCGGTCTATGCCGACTCTGGGAATTTTTCCGTAACCTATCAGGGCATTTTCCAAAGCGAGTATTCGTACGGGCTGGTTATAGAAGATAAAGATGGGCGGAAGACACAGGCAAAGTTTTACAATATAGACACGGTTTCAAACTCACTTACTCAAAAAGATATTTTTACGCCGCCGACAGTCGGTCTCTATCGCACAGCGGTCACGAAGGGGGATTTTATCAAAATAATCGGGTATGCATCGCCGGGGAATAAAATTCTGATTCAGCTTGAGAAAGATATTAGTTATGAAGCGAACGCCGATGGTGCGGGAAAATATCAGGTTTTGATTAACACGGCGCGATTGCCGTTTGGCAAACACTCATTCCGCGTCAAACAGCAGGATATCGGCGCCAAGAAAGAAAGCGATTGGTCGCCCACAAAATCATTTTCGGTAGTCGCCGTTACGATTCCTGAAGCCGACTTCACAGGAGACGGCATTGTGGATGTGAAGGATTGGAGCGTGTTTCTATTCCGCTGGCAGGAACAACCGGGGTCATCTGGCATCTTGGACCTCAACAAAGACGGCAAGACGGATATTTCCGACTTAAGCGTATTTTTACAAACATATAGAGCGTTACAATAAATAATCC
>CAYPFT010000050.1:0-3313 GCA_964410165.1 uncultured Candidatus Saccharibacteria bacterium | reverse complement strand
TCATTCGTGGGGGTTCTCCGCAAAATGGGTTCTGACTTTTTCAAACAAACACCACAACATAAAAAACCGTTGAAAACGGTTTTTTATGTTGTGGACCTAGAGGAAGCCAACTGCTTGGCTTCCGTTGGGAATCGGATGGCGGAGCGATATTTTTGTTTGTGCGGAGCACAAGGCAAAAACCGCGAGCCGGGTGAGGAATGGGTGTGGGCCCGTTCCGCAAGACCTTTTGAGAGATTTTGCAAGGAACGAAGCAAAATACCCAAAAGGTGTACCGCCCCTGTAAGGAGGGCGGAAAATTTCTGTCAGGAAATTTATGGGTAACCGATTCTCGCTAGGTCATTTCAGATTTACCGAAAGGCGAAGCCGCGAAGCAACTTTTTCGGTAATCTGAAATAGTGGTGTTTTATTTTACCATCCTGAGATATTTCGGCAGGTCGGCGATCTTTACCGTATCCTGCGAGCGAGTGTTCATGTCGCGGACGATAACGGTATCGTCAATGGATTCTTTTTCTCCGAAGATGACGGCGTAGGGGATTTTTAATTTTTCCGCGGCGGCGAGTTGTCCGCCGAGGCTGTCTTTGGCAAGTGCGGTGAGAAGCGGGATTTTTGCGTTGCGCAGTATCTCAATGATGTTTAAACTTCGCATTTTTGCGTGCGTTCCAAGCTGGATGAAATAGACTTTCGGGTGTTTGATAATGCGCGGCGTTTGGCGCTTATATCCTTTGGACATAAAAATCCTCTCAAGCCCCATCGAACCTCCCGCCGCCGGAACATCCTTTCTGCTCCCGAGATTTTTCGCAAGGTAATCGTAGCGCCCGCCACCGCCGATGGAAAGCACCGGATTAGCAACCGTTATTTCTTCGCCGTCCGTTTTTTTCTCTTTCTGCTCGGGCTCTTTTTTGGGCGCCGCTTCTTCTTCCTCTGATTCTTCGGCAACCTCGAAAACGGTTCGCGTGTAATAATCAATGCCGCGCACGAGATTATTATTGAGGCGGTACTGGATGTTTAACGCCTCAAGATATTCAAGCACTTCTTTGAAATGCGCGCGGCACTCGTCGCACAAGTGCGTTACGGAGTTCGGAGCGAATTCTTTCAGCTCTTGGCATTTTGCGTTTTTGCAATCAAGAAGACGGAGGGGGTTTTCCTTCATCCGCCGTTTGCAGTCCGCGCAAAGATCGCCGATGTGTTTCTTGTAGTAATTGACCAATTCGCGAACATATTTCGGGCGACATTCTTTGTCTCCGATGCTGTTTATATTGAAGACGATATTTTCAAGGCCCGCCTCGCGAAGAATGGTTGCCATGGTGTGAATGATCGTGGCATCCGCTATGCTTTTTGTCGTGCCGAGAATTTCAAGACCGAATTGATGGTGTTCTCGTGTCCGCCCTTTTTGCGGGGTTTCATGCCTGAAGAATGGACCTTTATAGTAGAGCATAACCGGCTGGCTCCACGACTGCATCCCGTGTTCAACATATGCCCGCATAATGGCGGCCGTTCCTTCCGGACGCATGACCAAGCGATCGCCCCCTTTCGTTTTGAGCTCGTACATTTCTTTTTCAACAATGTCGGTGTCTTCGCCGATGCCGGAAGTGAACAACTCTTCTTTTTCAAGAATGGGGGTTTCAATGGGGCGAAAGCCGTAATACAGCGCGATCTCGGATGCTTTCTCAAAAAATCCGTCGTAAGCGTGGTATTCGTCGCCGATAATATCGCGCATGCCCTTCACGCTTGTCGGCACTTCTTTTTTTTGGTTTTGGGATGTTTTTCTTGGCATCGTGATAATGAGAAAGATTATCCATTAAATCGTATCGCTGTATTTTCCCGGGAAAAGTCCGACAGCATGGAGGGGGAAGAGCCGCACTACTACGCGGCCGACGATATTTTCTTTTGATAGCGACCCCCAGACGCGGGAATCCAAACTATTACTGCGGTTGTCTCCCATCGCAAAATACTCGTTATCCCCGATCGTCTCCATGGCGGTTTCATACGACATATTTTTGAGATAGGGCTCATTCAATGACAGCCCCTCAGGATGCTGTTTGTTGAATATCGTGATCTTTCCGGCATCAATTCTCATGGTTTCATTCGGGAGACCGATGATTCTTTTGATGAAATACTTGCTCGGATCTTTCGGGTACTTGAAGACGATCACATCACCGCGCTCCGGCTCGTGCGTTCGGTAGGTCAATTCGTCAATAATGAGATATTGCCCGTCCATGAAAGTCGGGTTCATTGATTCGCCCTTGACGATGAACGGCTGTGCTATGAAAAACCGTATCGGCGCGACGACAAGAATCGCAACAATGGTAAATTTGAAAATCTCAAGAAAAAATGCGCCGGCATTTTCCGTTTTTTCATTTCCGGCGGGAGTATTTTCCGGCGGATATTTGTGCGCGAGATCTTCCGCCGGAAGGATGACACGCAAAGGATCTTGAGAAAATGTTTCGTGTGATGAGTTGTTTTCTTCCAGCATGCTTTCGTTTTGTTTCATTTTACAGGAAAGCGCATTTGGGCGCAAGCGCACGCGGCAGTGCTATCGTGTGCGCGTACACGAAGTTGAAAGTCCCTCAAGGCTATAAAGTTCATAAAGTCAATGCTTTGTCAATATCCCGCTCGCGGATGCTTGGTGGTACAATATCCTCATGCCATACATCATCGCGGGTCTTGGAAATCCCGGGAAAGAATATGAAAATACGAGGCACAACACCGGGCGGATTATGCTTGAGCATTTTCGGATTGCGCATGATTTCCCCGAATGGAAAGAAGATAAAAAAGCAAAGGCGCTGGTTTCAAAAGAAAAAATCGGGAAAGAAATCGTGCTTTTGATTGAGCCTAATACCTTTATGAATAATTCAGGGAAATCTGTCGCGCTTTTCTCGGCGGGCAAAAAACAAGCGGAGAAAACCATTGCGATTTATGACGACATTGACTTGCCGCTCGGGATGATAAGAATAGCATTCAATCGCGGTTCCGGCGGACACAACGGGCTTCTGTCGCTGATAAAGAGCTTGAAGACGCGCGAATTCGTCCGCGTCCGAGTCGGGGTGTCCAAGACGAACGCGAAAGGTCTGGCGAAAAAACCGAAAGGCGAAGATGCCGTTTTGAAATTTCTGCTCGGAGAATTCAAAAAAGACGAACGCGGCGCAATCGAAAAAATCTCAAAAAAAGTTTCTGCCGCGCTTGAAATGATAATTCTTGACGGACGAGAGAAAGCGATGGGGGAGTATAATCGGGGATTAGGCCTCATACGTTAATAACTTGCTCATTTCGCTTCCATATTTCCGCAATCTTTCATTTTTTCTCTCCGCCAGCT
>CAYPFT010000049.1:0-4552 GCA_964410165.1 uncultured Candidatus Saccharibacteria bacterium | reverse complement strand
CCGCCAAGAGGCGGAGAAACCGACCAAAGTTCCTCGCCGAAACCGTATGGCGGTATAATCATGCGTAAGGTGAGGGAGTAATATCACCGAAAAACCAGAGAAAATGGATGAAGAGTTGTATAAACAAAATATCTTGGACCGGTATCATCATCCACGGAACAAAGGCGCGCCGGAATCGTATGATGTTCGCGAAGGCGGAGTGAACGCTTCGTGCGGAGATTCACTCATCATATTTCTCAAATTTGGCGACGACGGTAAAATACTGGAAGCGAAATTTGACGGCGAGGGATGCGCCATAAGCCAGGCGGCCGCCGATATGCTCATGGAAAAGATCACGGGTATGAAAATGGATGATTTTGCTTCCATTTCCGAAAAAGACATCGCTCTTTTGCTCGGAATCGAAATCGGTCAGTCCCGTGAAAAATGCGCCTATCTTGCCGCAAACACCCTTCGCCGATGGGTTGGAGAAAATCCGCTCGGCGCCGCATGAAAATTATATGCTTGAGATAAAAAACATTTCCATACGGGCGGAAGAAAAAGATGTCGTCAAAGATGTTTCTTTTTTGATTCATCCCGGCGAGGTTCACGTGCTTTTAGGAATGAACGGTTCGGGGAAAAGTTCTCTCGTGAACGGGTTGATGGGACACTCAAAATATAAGATTATCAATGGGACGATTCTGCTTGGAGATGAAGACGTCACGTTTCTTTCAACCGACAAAAAAGCGAAAAAAGGATTATTCCTCTCTCTTCAGCATGTGCCGGAAATAGACGGGGTATCGTTCACGAATTTTCTCTATCGGGCGCATAAAGAAATGAAAGCATCGGCAAGAGATGGCGACATGACGCTTTTTGAATTTCATACATATCTTTCTGAAAAAGCAACCGCATACGGACTGCCGGCTGATTTTTTGAAACGAAGCGTGAACGCCGGCCTTTCCGGCGGGGAAAAAAAACAGAGCGAAGCGTTCCAGCTTGCGTTTTTCGAGCCAAAATTCGCATTTCTTGATGAAATAGACTCCGGCGTGGATATTGACGCGCTCGGCAAGATCGCAGAGGTAATCAGCCGCCTCCGAGACGCGGGAACCGGATTTCTTTTGATCACGCATCACGGAAAGATATTGGAAAAGATAATTCCCGATCGCGTGCATATTATGAAAGACGGGTGCATTGTGCGTTCCGGCGGCGGGGAACTTGCGGCGGAAATTTCAGAGAACGGGTTTAAAAGTATTTTACAATAACATGGAAAAGATAAGCACGGAATCAATCAAAGAAAAACTAAAACACGTCAAAGACCCCGAGCTTGGGCTTGATATCGTGAGTCTTGGGCTTATACGCGGGGTGGTAATAGACGACGACGGAGTGGAAGTGACCATGACGCTCACGTCGCCTTTTTGTCCGTTCGCGGATGACCTTATCCAAAGTGTGGAAAAAGCCGTTGGAGAACTCCCTGATTCCGGCGATGTGCGCGTAGAGATAACCTTCGATCCTCCATGGGAGCCACCGGAAGAAATAAAGGATGCGCTCGGGATTTACTGAGATATCTCACCTTACGCACGATTATGGTAACGTACGGTCTCGGTATCGGTTTTTGGTCGGTTTTTCCTCCTCTTGGAGGTGAAACCGCCAAAAACAGAGACCGAGAGTCGGAGATTTGGCGGTGAGACCTCCAAAGGGAGGACTCACCGACCAAATCTTTCCAGTCGTGCGTAAGGTGAGTGAGATATGGTATGATAAAAAAATGGAATGGATTGCAATTATTTTCGCCGTCATTTTTTTCGCTGTTTTCGGCGCTTTTTTCGCTGTTGTCTTGTTGCGCAAAGCCGCCGCGCCGAAGCAAAGCGATCAGGCACTTTTGATGCTTCAGAATCGGCTTGATTCATTGATGAAGGTGGTGGATTCGAAGCTCGGCGAGTCGCAGAGCGCGACGCTCCGGCAATTTTCGGATTCCAAAGAATTTATGCAGGATATCAATACGGAGATGAAGCGGCATCTTTCGGAAGTAACGAAGGCCGTTACGGAGGCGAACGAGGGAAGTAAGCAAGTGCTTGGCATTACCGAAGAACTGCACAATCTCCAAAAGATACTCACGAATCAGAAGCATCGCGGGAGTCTCGGCGAAGCGAGTCTCGAGCTCATTTTGAACAACATTCTTCCGCCGGGAGCGTATAAACTCCAGTACTCTTTTCTCAATGGCGACAAAGCGGATGCCGTCATTGAAACAAAGGACGGCATAATACCGGTGGATGCGAAATTCTCGCTTGATAATTACAACCGCTTGGCGAGCGAGAGCGATGCGATGAAAAAAGCGGAGATTGAAAAAGAATTTGTGAACGACTTGAAGAAGCGCATTGACGAAACGGCGAAGTACATCAGGCCGTCCGAGGGAACATTGCCGTTCGCGATGATGTTCATTCCGGCGGAGGGGATTTATTACGACCTTCTCGTGAACGAAATCGGCGCGGTGAAGTCAAATACGCGGAGTTTGATTGACTACGCCTACACGGACAAAAACGTCATTATCGTCAGCCCGACGACATTTTCCGCTTACTTGCGCTCCGTCCTGTACGGTTTCCGCGCATTCAAGATAGAAGAATCCGCGCGTGATATTTCCAAGCGCGTGGAAGAACTCGGAAAGCATTTGAAAGCCTATGAAGAATACTACCAGAAGCTCGGAAACACGCTCGGCACGACGGTGGCGCACTACAATGCCGGCTACAAAGAACTCAAAAAAGTGGACAAAGACATTTTGAAAATTACGGGCGAATCGTCCGGCATTGAGCCGCTCTCTCTCGAAAAACCGGCGGTGCTTGATTAAGTACGCCATTTGTCGTATAGTACGCGCAGATTCACCAGATGAGGAATTGAAAATGAAATACAATATTGTTGTTTTGAAAGAACGTATGGAAAACGAAGGCCGTGTGGCGCTGACGCCATTGCAATGTTCAATGTTGACAGACCTCGGGCATTCGGTCTATGTGGAATATGATGCCGGAGAAAAAAGCGGATACGACAATCTTGATTATTGGGCTTCAGGTGCGATAAGTCTTCAGCTTAATCCGCGGATTATCCCGCTTTTGCAGTCCCAAAACACGGTGATGTTGAAAGTAAAACAACCCATTCCGGAAGACGATGTGTGGTTGGAAAAAATGAAGGACGGCATACTGCTCACCTTCTTTCATTCAACTGGAGAAGAAGACCGGCGCACGCTTGATATTTTACTCAAAAATAACGTCACCGCCATTTCGTATGAACTCATACAAACGGAGGATGGCATCTACCCGATTCTTATTCCCATGAGCGAAATTGCGGGACGGCTTGCGGTGAAGTGGGGTTTGGATTGCCTTCAAAAACAAGAATGCTTCTCAAAAAGGGGAAATCAGTATCTCTATGCGACCATTTTCGGCCTCGGAACAGTAGGTTTTTCTGCTGTAAAAGAAGCCCTAAAACTTGAGTTTTCGCGCATTACGGTGTTTGAACAAGATTTCAAAAAATATCAATTTCTGTGCAAACATCTGACTGCCTCGGAGATATGCCGAGTAGACTTTTTTCTTACTGGCTCGGCATACTATGAAACCGTTTTGAAACGCGGGCTTAAAAATGCCGATTTGCTTGTCGGCGCCGTACTCGTCCCCGGCGGGCATGCTCCGATAGCGGTTTCGGAAGAGCGGTTGAAGCTCATGAGCAAGTGGGCTGTTATTGTGGATGTTGCCTGCGACCAAGGCGGATGCATTTGGCACCCTGAAAACGAAACGGCCCCCGTTTTTGAGTTTGAAGGAAAAACCTTTTATAGGGTTCCCAACATGCCTGGAAGCGTTCCGCATGAATCCTCGCCAATTCTTGCAAAAGCGATATTCCCGTACCTATTGGCTATTTTAGGGGAGAGAGTACCGACATCTTTGCGGAATAATATCCCATTACAGCGAGGACTCTTGACGCATGAAGGAAAGGTGATGAATGAAAAAGCGGCTTTGTATTGGGGGGAAAAATATACCGATCCGGCTACGGTGTTTGGTAGCTGATCATCGGTAACAATCGGGGACAGGCGTTGCCTGCCCCCGATTTTTAATCATAGCTTGATATTTACAACTTAGATGATTGAATGCGAGCATTTGATTTTTTCCGATATTCTGTTAGTATAAATGCACTATGCTTGAAAAAAACGAAGAAGAACTTCTGAAGCGTACATACGAAGTTGAAAAAGAAAATAATACGATACTGAAAAAGCTCTACCGAAACATGTGGTGGGGTCGGGTGGCGCGTATCTTGTACTGGACGGTTATTCTTGCCGCCATGCTCGGGGCGTATTATTATGTACAACCGTATATTGATCCTGTTTTTCAAGCATATACGGATATATCCGGCACCATAGATTCGTTGAATGAAAAACAATCACGGCAGTAAATGTTTCGATATCAAAATAAGGAAGAATTGAAAAGTTCTTAGTATAAATAATGCCCGGGTAGCTCAGTTGGTTAGAGCATTGGTCTGAAGAACCAAGGGTCGGCAGTTCGACTCTGCCCCCGGGCACATTAGTAATGGAGCTCAGTCACGC
>CAYPFT010000048.1:0-4744 GCA_964410165.1 uncultured Candidatus Saccharibacteria bacterium | reverse complement strand
TTTGCGTTAAGAACGGGAGTTCATTTCAGGGTACATTTGCGATTGGAGAAGACTAGTGTTGGACAGATTCATATTGAGTCATTATACTGAAAGGGAATTCAATGCGGATTTCGTGCGGGAGAGCGAACGTTCCATTTTCGGCACCTATTACATCAACGCATTCGCTCATATCGGACAAGAGAACGCATTGCGGCGTCTTGCCGGGCTTCCCGTCCTTCGCGCGCAATTTCCGGAAGAAAAGATACAAGCCGTGCTTGCAAGATACGGACAACTTCGCGGCAAGAGCTGGCGTCAAGCGCTTCTTTCTTCTCCATATCGGGCGGACTACTTGGTTTGGGATACCGCTTCGCATCCCGAATGGGAGATACCGGAAAACGATGGTTTTGAAAAATTGTTTGAGTCCGAGGGAATTCGCGTTTACAAAATATAAAAATAATTTTCATGTATTCCGTCATTCTTTGCGGGGGATCCGGCACGAGATTGTGGCCGCTTTCCAGAAAAAATTATCCGAAACAATTTTTGGCGCTCGCGGGAGAAAAGTCCCTGCTCCAAGAAACGTTTTTGCGCATGCGGAAATCCATGCCCGCGGAGCGTATTTTCTTCGTAACGAACAAAGAAAATTTTTTCAATGTCTTAAACCAGATACGAGAAACACACTCCGATTTTTCAGAAAAAAATATAATCATGGAGCCGGCGAGCCGAAACACTTTGCCCGCCATAGCCTGCGCCGTAAAGTATCTGCAAGACATCGTCCGCGTTCCGTTGTCCGAGCCGATTCTCTTTGCGCCGGCCGATCACCTCATTTCCAACGCGGAAGATTTCGCGAAGCTCGTATCGCGCATGGAAAAAGAGATCGGCGATGCCGTTGCCACCATAGGCATCACGCCGACGAAGCCGGAAACAGGCTACGGATACATACAAAAAGGGGAAGCGGAGAAAGGGCATTATGCCGTTTCCGCGTTTAAAGAAAAACCGGAGCGGAAACTCGCGGAAGAGTACGTGAAGAGCGGAAAATTTTTGTGGAATTCCGGCATGTACATGTTTTCCATAAAAACCTTCGCGGAAGAGCTGAAGCGATACGCGCCGGAAGTGGCGAAAGTGTTTCAATCGCCGCCTGAGTTTCTCGCGGAAAATTTCTCGCGCCTCCCATCGCTTTCCATTGATAACGGCATTTCAGAAAAGTCCGACCGCGTGATTGTGTTTGAAGGAAATTTCGGCTGGAGCGACATCGGGTCATTTGACAGTCTGGCGGAAGCCCTCGAAGGAAACGCGGGACACTCGCCGAAACATGTCGGCGTTGATTCAAAAAATGTCTTTGTCCATTCCACGAGCAACCGGCTTATCGTTACGCTCGGAGTTGATGATTTGGTGGTGGTGGAAAATAACGACAGCATTCTCATTCACAAAAAGGGGCGAAGCGAGGACGTCAAAAAAGTTTTGCGGCACTTGGAAGAAAATAAATATCCGGAAGTGGAGCACAACGTCATCGTGCATCGCCCGTGGGGGCGGTATGAAGTACTGCTCGAAGCGCCGTTTTACAAAACAAAAAAACTTCTGGTATATCCGGGGAAAAAGCTCTCCCTTCAGTCGCACCAGCATCGCGCCGAGCATTGGGTGGTGGTGTCGGGGGTAGTGAAGGTGACCAAAGGAGAAGAAACATTTCTCTTGCAAAAAAACGAAGGCACATTCATTCCCGCGCATACCAAACACCGCATCGAAAATCCGGGGAAAGTGAATCTGGAAATTATCGAAGTGCAGACGGGGGAGTATTTGGGGGAGGATGATATCGCGCGGTACGAGGATGATTTCAAAAGGGTATAAAAATTCTTACCATGGGGAGAATACACTCGGTTTGGCGGCAAAAAAACCGGTCATTTTCGACCGGTTTTAGCTGGTTTAATCAAAAAGATCAGTGACGCTTTCACCGACATATGCTCGGTGAATAGACGCGGCAAGTATCTGCTCAATCGGGATACAAGTCAGCCACGAGCTGTGTCTTTCCCAATACTCTTGCGAACGGGGGATGGTCGGAAGGACAATGACTTGTACGCCAAGATCTTCAAAAAACAGTTCCGCATCCTTACTGAAGATCGGGTGCGTTGCCGCTATATAAATGGAGCGCGGATTATACGTCTGCACCAAGCGCACACCGACGCGAAGCGTTCCGCCGGTATCTATCATATCATCATAGAGTATAATATCACGCCCGGCAATATCCTTGCTTCGTCCGATAAGTTCGTTTGCGACAGGCTCCCCGTCTTTCTTTTCTTTTCTCTCTTTGTCAACGACACACAGCGGCATATTGGGGTCAAGCCTTCTTCTGAGGCGGCGGGCTCGTTTTTCATCTCCGGCATCGGTCGCGACAATCGTAACATTTGACAAATCATTGTTAAGATGTTCGTGGAACCACGGAGCATGCACGGCGCTTCCAAAGAAGTTGTCCGTCGGTATATCGTAGAATCCCTGCATTTGGTCGGCGTGCATATCAAGCGTTATGATTCGGTCGATTTTTTTGTTCGTTTGAATAATGTTTGCAACGACTTTCGCCGAGATGGGAACGCCGCGCCGGTGCTTTTTGTCTTGCCGGGAGTACGTCATGTACGGAATGATCAGAGAGATACTCTCGGCGCCGCCTCTGGCAAGAGCATCGGCTACAAACATCATGCCCATAAGCGAATTATTCGGGTCCGGATACTGGAGGTCGTGGAGAAAATAAATTTCCCGGCGACGGAAATTTTCCGGAAGTATCACGCTGGTTTCTCCGTTTGCAAAATATCCATACTCGATGTCGCCGCGGTCGTTTCGGAGTTCGCAGTATGAAAAAGGCTGCCCAAGACCGCACAGAAGCGGAAAAATTTTTTGGGCCATATCATGCATGTTCGGTGTTGAAAGCAGTATCGGGTTGTGATTGTTTGGCATTACTTTTCTCCTTTTCAAAGAGTGGCAAAAGCGTATCGCATGGGGCTTTTCTGCCGTTATGGTAGCATGAAAAAATGTGATTTGTCAAAAAAATTCACTGAACAAAACATTGACTTTATGGTAAGTTTATAGTATATAATGTTATCGCTCTAACGATAAATTGCCGTCAGCCCGTAAGGCTTTTATTTTTCTTCCGTCCGGTTCGAGGATTTTTTCGGGGGAATGGAGCAAGCGCGCGTATCCCGCCGCGGCGATCATGAGCGCGTTGTCGGTTGAAAGGTCTCCCGCCGGTATGAGAATTTCCATATCGGGAAAATGCTTTTTGAAAGTTTCCTTGAATGCTTGTTGAATGTGAATGTTCGCCGTCACTCCTCCTCCCAGAATGACAGTTTTCGGCAGATATTTTTCCGCCGCGCGGAGCGTCTTTGAAACCAGCGTTTCCGTAACGGCTTCTTCAAACTCATAGCAGATTTCTTCTCTGGTCTCTTCCGTAAGGCCTTCTCTTTGGCTTTCGACTTTTTTCACCATATACAGCACCGCGGTTTTGATGCCGGAAAAAGAAAAATCAAAATCATCAGACCCAATCATCGGGCGGGGGAGATGGTAACTGGTTACTGATGGCTGGTCACTAGTGAGACGCCGTTTACGCAAGTGCTCTCTCCATTTTTCCGCGCGGAGAGAAATTTCCGGTCCGCCTGGATATGGAAGGCCGAGAATGCGCGCCGCTTTGTCAAATGCTTCGCCAACGGCATCATCCCGCGTTTCCCCGATTATTTTGTAGTGAAATGGTTTTTTCATCAGCACAATTTCCGTATGTCCGCCGGAAATAAGAAGCGCAAGCGCCGTCGTGTTTGGTCCGCCGGTTGGCGGATGTAATTTGTGTGTTGAAAGTTCTTTTCCGCTTTTCTGAAGAAAAGAAGAAAAGATATGTCCTTCCATATGGTTGATCGGAATCAAAGGCTTTTTCCACGCGGAAGAAAGCGCTTTGGCAAAATTGATACCCACCCACAGCGCTGGCTCAAGCCCCGGTCCGTACGTTACCGCAAGAGCGTCAATTTTCGGTATTTTTATTTTCGGCAGAAATTCCGAAAGTGCGGAAAGCAATTCCGGCTCCCGCTCCAGCAGTTTTGAAAGTTCGTCGTTCCTGATTCCTGATTCCTGATTCCTGATTCTTTTGATAAAGAGACCCGATTCTTTTAACGCTTGAATAAGGATAGGCACTAAATTTCGTGCGTGTTCCCGTTTCGCCAACGCCGGAAACACTCCGCCGTACGGCTTGTGAATTTCAATTTGAGAAATAATCACATTTGAAAGAATGCGGATTGTCGCGCCATTTTTGAAACCGCCGCTCGCTTCAATAATACTGATGGCGGTTTCGTCGCAGGAAGTTTCGATAGCGAGGATGATGGTTTTTTTTAGTCTACTCATTCTTGTCCGTATAAGGCACTGTAACAAAATAATAAGAGTTTCCCGAGCTTGACGGAGAGAGGGGATTCGGTCACAGATAAATTTTTGTTGCGACAAAAATTTTCCGCGACCCCGGCTCGTCCGCCAGCTGGCGGACTGCGCCCTTCGAATCTCCACGGAAGCAAAGCAGTTTGCTTCCTCCCTCTCCGTTTTCGCGGAGCTCAAACGGAGAGGGGGAGATTCGTCACCCATAAATTTCCTGACGGAAATTTTGGTCGACCCCGCCTCGCGGTTTTTGCCTTGCTCTTTGCAGAGCAAACAAAAACATCGCTCCGGCTTTCGAATCTCCACGGAAGCAAAGCAGTTTGCTTCCTCCCTCTCCGTTTTCGCGGAGCTCAAACGGAGAGGGGGAGATTCG
>CAYPFT010000047.1:0-5205 GCA_964410165.1 uncultured Candidatus Saccharibacteria bacterium | reverse complement strand
GAGAAACCGACCAAAATTCCTCGCCGAAATCGTACGCTGTCGTAACAGTGCGTAAGTCCTAATAAAGAAGAAAGTTTACTCATTCACCCCTTTTTGTTTCTATGAATCTCATAAAACCAATGAATCCTGAAATTTTACACAAGTTAAAAAAAGTTTTGAGGGTAGTGTTCCTTGTCGTTGTCGGCGTCATTCTTTTATTCGTCGCGATCGCTGTTTATTTTTTGATGTTTCCCTCAGGCGGAAACCCGGCGCGAGAGAGCATTTTGTCATCAAAGGGGTTTGATATGGGACGCTTCGGCGCAGGCTCCGGCGGAGTTACCATAGCTCTCCCCGATATGCCGCCCGGCGGGGCAAGCGGAGACGTCTTTCGTTATGACGGCGGTGCGTCTCCTGAGGCGCCGACGCCGACCATCCCCGCGGCCGAGCGCAAGCTTATTCAAAACGGGGCGCTGTCCCTCGTGGTAGACCGGGTGGAAGAGACCATTACCCAATTAGGCGATATTGCGGCAAAACTCGGCGGGCGGGTTGATTCGGTCGGGCTTTCTAATGGCAATGATGCGGTAAAAAAACGCGCCACCGTGGTGCTTCGGGTGCCGGCGGTAAATTTCAGCATCGGGATGGAGCAGGTGAAAAAAATCGCGCTCAAAGTGGAATCGGAGAATGTTTCCACCGAAGATATTACGGAAAAATTCATTGACATGCAGGCGAGATTGAGAAATCTCAAAGCGGAAGAAGCGCAGTATTTGGAAATTATGCAAAAAGCCGTCAAGATTGACGACGTGTTAAAAGTCGCACAGCGGCTCTATGCGGCGCGAGAACAAATAGAACAACTGCAGGGGCAGATGAACTATCTTTCCCGCCAGGTGGATATGTCCGTCATTACCATTGACCTTTCCTCCGACCCCGACATTAATCCCGCGAATGTCGTTTGGCATCCGTCGACAACAGTGAACGAGGCGATTAACGGATTGCTTGAAAGTTTCTTCGGTTTTCTCAGAGTTGTTATTTTCCTCGCCATCTATCTTTTGCCGATTACCATTCTCTACGGGTCGATCGCCATACTGGTAACGTGGCTTATCTGGAAGTTGCTCCTTGCCATAAAAAAACGCATCCACATAGATGTAAAAAAACATGAAGTGTGGTATAATGACACCATCTTAACAGGAAGCGATAACAAAAAATAAAATATGTCAACAGGACTTATTCTTGCAATAGTACTTGTGGTCATCTTCGGGTGGGCGGTGCTTTCCTACAATGGTTTTATCCGGCTTATCCAGCGCTCTAAAGAAGCGTGGGCGGACATTGACGTGCAGTTAAAGAGGCGCTACGATCTTATCCCGAACCTTGTGAATACCGTGAAGGGATACGCGGCGCACGAAAGCGGGGTGTTTGAGAAGGTGACGGAAGCGCGGAGCAAGGCCATGCAGGCCGGAACGCCCGCGGAAAAAGGCGAAGCGGAAAATATGCTCGCGGGAACACTCAAATCCCTTTTCGCCATTTCGGAAGCGTATCCCGACCTGAAAGCGAATCAAAATTTCTTGGAACTTCAGCGCGAACTCTCCGACACGGAAAACAAAATCCAAGCTTCTCGCCGATTTTACAATGGCAATGTCCGCGACTTGAACACGTCCATTGACCAGTTCCCCGGAAACGTCATCGCGGGAATGTTCCATTTTGGGAAAATGGACTTCTTTCAGCTTGAGGAGGGGGCGGCGGCGAAAGAGCCGGTGGAAGTAAAATTCTAATAGGACCTACGCAAAACGGCGATCTTCGCGTTTTTCTCCCGGACGACTCGGGAAGCAGTACCGGTTCGTACAGCTTCTCCGTGATCATCCGGGCGGAAAAACGCGAATCTCATCCGTTTGTGTAAATCCTATCTAATTATCATGATTGCAAATACTGTTACCATACCAAAAAAAGAGTACACGGCACTGAAGCGCGAGTCTCGGGCGTATCGGCAGATTACGGCTCGCGTGTTTGAGGCGGTCGTTTCAGACGATATCCCGAGCGTTGTGGCTGATTTTCGAAAAACGGAACTCTACACGGACGATTTTCTTAATGACCTTGAAGACGGTTTACGAAAATCTTCATACGGAAAGACATGAAACTAAAGCCTCTTCGGAAGGATTTACGAGAGTATCTTTCGGTGCATGGACTGCTTAAAAAGTGGGAAAAGGCAAGCCGGTTGTTTGAAGAAAACACGAGACACCCTTCTCTCAATGCGGAACTCATGAATCCTTCATGGCGTGGAGTTTACTCGTTTCGTGTCGACAGGAAATACCGCGCACTATTTTTCATAACCGATGGAGTAGCGGAGGTATTTCAGATTACCAATCATTACAAAAGGTAAATAGCATTAGAGTTGGATTTTTATGGAACCACAACAAACACACAACGAAATTGTTCCGACATCGGCGCCGCTTCCAGCAAAAAAGATGGGGAAGCTCCGGGCGAGTTATCTGCTTGCCGTTGAAGGACTGGAACTCTTAAAAAAAGATAAGCAAATTTTGCTTTTCCCGATTCTTTCCGGGCTCGCGAGTCTCGGGCTTATCGTCATCTTTTGCGTCACCGCAATCCTTTTCGGCGGTTTTGCGGCACATCCTTCTCTGCTCGCGGCGGAGAATAACGGCGCCGGTTACGGCATCATGCTTCTTTTATACCTTTCTCTTGCGTTTGTGTCGGCATTTTTTCAAGCGGGACTTACGGCTATCGCGGATGCCAGAATCAACGGCAAAAGCATGACGTTCAAAGAGGGGATGAGCATTGCTTCCGCTCACGGGGAAAAGATATTTTTCTGGTCGGTAACCGCCGCAACCGTTGGCGTCATCCTGAGCATCATTTCCAATAGTTCAAAGTGGCTCGGTCGGTTCATCGCGTTCTTCTTCGGCGCCGCGTGGGGCATTATCACGTTCTTTATCGTTCCGGCCATCGTCCTTGAGGACGGAGGTCTTCTGAGCGCGGTCAAAAACTCCGCGAACACCTTCAAAAAGACATGGGGGGAAACGCTTATCGTCAACTTTTCCGCCGGGCTTTTCTTCGGACTCGTTGCTTTGTTTGGAATTTTGATTGCCGGCTTGCTTGTGGCGTTCGCCACGGTTTTTCTCCCGGAAGCGGTTGCGATAGCGATTTTTTTCTTCCTTCTCTTTTTGCTCATCTTTTTTCTGGTCGGCATATCGGTCGTTTTTTCCGCCATCAATTCAATTTTCCGCGTCGTGCTCTACGAATACGCTAAAGCCGGACACATCGCGGACACCTTCGCGCCCGAACTCATTCTCGGCGCTCTCAAAAAGAAAGAATAAGTCTTGTAAAAAGCTAAAAATATGGTAGTATAATCCCATGAAAGCACACATGCCAAACATTACTTTTACCGTGCAAGTCTTTCGTGAAGGGAAGATGTTTGTGTCATACGCGCCAGAATTCGCTGTTTCAAGCTGCGGGTACACGCTTGAAGAGGCAAAAAAGAACTTAAAAGAGGCGGTGGAAGCTTTTTTGGAAACAGCTCGAGATATCGGCACAATGGAAGATATTTTAGAAGAAGCCGGGTATACGTATAAACACAAACGCTGGATTGACCCCGAGCTTCTTGTCATGGACCGCCTCTCTCTTGTTTGACAACATATGCCGAAAATTTCTCCCATTCACCATAAAAAGCTCGTCAAGTTTTTTGAAGAAAGAGGTTTCGTGTTTATTCGACAAAAAGGCGACCACCTTCTTTTTGTAAAAGACGGAACAAAAAGACCGGTTGTTATTCCCGCGTATATCCATGTTCCGGTTTTTGTTATTTTGAATAATTTGCAAACCGCGAAAATTTCTCGCGAAGAATATCTTAAGTTTTTGAAACAAAACTAAAAAACGAATAGCTATGGCAACCCTCTACACCCTTCAAAACTTAAATGTCCGCAGAACATGGTTCCTTATGGCGACGTTTTTTGTCGTGGTTATGATGCTCGGATGGGCGGCAAGCTTCTATTTTCGCAATCCGGGGATTCTCTACGGCTTCGTGTTTTTCAGTATTTTTATGAATATCTTCAGCTATTGGTTCTCGGACAAAATCGTTCTTTCCATGCATGGAGCGCATCCGGTAACGCGCGAGAGCCATCGGGAGCTCTGGAATGTAGTCGAGAATCTCTGCATTACCGCCGGTCTTCCCGTGCCGAAGCTCTACATCATGGATGATCCCGCGCCGAATGCTTTTGCGACGGGAAGAAACAAAGACCACGCGGCGGTGGCGGTAACATCGGGGCTTCTTAACATGATGGAAAGAAGCGAACTTGAGGGTGTTCTGGCGCATGAACTTTCCCATATCGGCAATCGCGATATCCTGCTTCAAACCGTCGTGGTGGTACTCGTCGGATTTGTTACATTGCTTGCCGATTTTTTCCTTCGTTCTTCCTTGTGGGGGATTGGCGGCGACCGAGATCGCGATTCCAAGGCGCAAGGAATAATGCTCATCGTCGGCATCGTTCTTTCGATATTGGCTCCGCTTTTCGCTCATCTTATACAGCTTGCCATTTCTCGCCGGAGAGAATATCTGGCGGATGCATCCGGAGCATTGCTTACCCGCTACCCCGAAGGACTCGCGAGCGCGCTTGAGAAAATAGCCGGATATGGCGGCGCGATGAGGAATGTGAACCGCGCGACCGCTCACATGTTCATCTCAAGCCCGTTCGGCGGAGGCCTCGGGAAAAAAGCCGCCACGCTTTTTATGACACATCCGCCGGCGGAAGAGCGGATCAAAGTTTTGCGCGATATGGCATAAAATAACCCCCCCGCTTTTTACAGCGAAGGGCCGTCGTCTAATGCAACCGTTTCCTTTCGGAATTTTTTGGGAAAGGCATATCTTTGAGCGACATGCGGAAATCCCTTAAACGTTTCGTCAGCTCGTTCGCCGCAACAGGCAACAATCTCGCGTTGAGTGCCGTCGTGGCAAGCGTGTTGTTGATTTCTTCCAAAAGAGCATTCATCACTAAAGAGAGCGAGCTCAACTCTTCCTCCGAGAGTTTCTCCCACTCCACAAGAACATCTTCGGGTATAACCCATCCGATTCCATTCGATGCGCTGTCGTGTGCGGTATCGTCATTTTGTTCTTCCGACACGTAAGTCCTCACACCTCTAAAAAATATCTTTATTCTAAAGGAGCGATTTTACACACCCCCTCTCTCCGCCAGCTGGCGGACTCCCCCTTTGAAAAGGGGGAGAGGACGC
>CAYPFT010000046.1:0-5447 GCA_964410165.1 uncultured Candidatus Saccharibacteria bacterium | reverse complement strand
CTTTAGAGGGGAGGATTGAGGTGGGGTGTGAGGACTTACAAATAATCGTGAAGACATGTTTCTTAAAGTATTATATAATGAATGTATTACCAGCCACAGAAGACCGACAGAGTCTCTAGAACTTACGCGCTTGGCGATCTTCGTCGTTGAAACATCAGGTTTTTCCGTCAATGTACTGTTAGTACATTTCCGTAAAAACCCTTGTTTCGCCGGAGAATTCATCCAAGTGCGTAAGTTCTATAAGAAAAATTTATGAAAAATTATATCATCATCGGTCTTGTTGCGGTTTTATTTTTGGGAATAGGTATCGGCGTAAGCGATTGGTCCGGCGGCGAAGTACAATTCTCCCCCGCGCCGGCAAAATCCGTGGAGGGAGACATCGCGCGGCGCGCGGACGACACCGCCCACCCGATTATCAGATCGGGCGGTCAAAAAGTGGTGGTGGAGCTTGAGACGAAAGAGATCGTGGCGGAGATTGCGGCCGGCGTTACGTATGAGTATTGGACATACAACGGCACCGTCCCCGGACCGTTTATTCGCGTGAAAGAAGGAGATACGGTTGAGGTGCGTTTGTCGCACAAAGGACACGGACACGCAGAGAGCGATACTCATAAAAATTTTTCCATAGACACTCTTCGCATTGATGCTGTCGAAGCTCACGGAGAAGACGAAGCGGATGACGCGCACAGGGCGGCTGGCGGTGCCATGACCGATCACGAAGTCGCCGGCCACGGCACGCACTCCATTGATCTTCATGCCGTGCTTGGCCCCGGGGGAGGAGCAACGCTTATGCAAACGAAGTCCGAAGAAGTATCGGCGTTCCAATTCAAAGCTCTGCGCCCCGGATTGTACGTGTATCACTGCGCGAGTCCTCATATTCCGACTCATGTCGCGAACGGCATGTACGGCATGATACTTGTGGAGCCGGCAGGCGGACTTTCAAAAGCGGACAAAGAATTTTATATCATGCAAGGCGAATTTTATACGAAAGGAAAAACGCTTGAAAAAGGCCACCAGGAATTCAGTTTGGAGAAACTGCAAAAAGAAGAACCGGAATACGTGGTATTCAACGGAAAAATGGGCGGAATAGCCGGCGAGAACGCTTTGAAAGCCAAAGTCGGGGACAAAATCCGCATTTTTTTCGGGGTCGGTTCTTTCATCCCGTCGAATTTCCACCTCATTGGAGGGGTATTTGATAAGCTGTATCCCGAAGGCGGAATCATCTCGCCTCCTCTGAAGAATGTCCAAACGACGCTTGTTCCGGCGGGCGGTTCCGCGATGATAGAAATTGACACTGCGGAGTATCCTCCGGGCAAATATCTCCTTGTCGACCACGCGCTTTCAAGAGCTATTGATAAAGGAGCGGTAGGGGAGCTTATCCTTGAAGGAACATCAAAAGATCCGGAGGCATTAAAGAAAGTACCCTAAATAATGGTGGATAACCAGCTTGTTTATCAACGTACTGAGGAGTATACTGTAAGCAAAATATGCCTCTTAAAGTCCTTATGTTTGGATGGGAATTTCCTCCGCATAATAGCGGCGGTTTGGGCACGGCATGTTTCGGGTTAACCAAAGCGCTTTCTCAAGAAGCGGCGGATGTGGTATTCGTTCTTCCGAAAAAGGTGCCGGTTCATACGCGCCACGCGAAACTTGTTTTTGCGAACGAGAAAAGCATAAAAATTCGCCACGTCAATTCAATACTGTACCCGTATATCACCTCTGAACGATATTCCGACGAGGTTCGAAATTTGAAAGACGAAGTGTACGGCCTTTCTCTTATGGAAGAAGTGAGGCGGTACGCGAAGAAAGCCGGCGCCATCGCCGTTTCCGAGAATTGCGATATTATTCACGCGCATGACTGGCTTGCATTTCCGTCAGGGATTGAAGCGAAGCGGGCGACGGGGAAACCTCTGGTTGTACATGTGCACGCGACCGAGTTTGACCGTACCGGAGGCGCCGGAGTCAACAGCGAAGTGTATGCGATTGAAAAAAGAGGGCTTGAGGAGGCGGACGCGATCATCGCCGTTTCCGATTGGACGAAAAACACCTTGATTTCAAAATACGGCATCCCCCAGGAGAAAATAGAAGTGGTGCATAACGGCATTGACGCGGATGAACACAAGAAAGCGTTTTCCCGCATTGAAGGACTCCGGCGTTCCGGAAACAAAATCGTTCTTTTTGTCGGGCGCATAACGCTCCAAAAGGGTCCGGATTATTTTATCCGCGCCGCAAAACGGGTGCTTGAATATCGCCCAAACACGCTGTTCGTGGTATCCGGCTCGGGAGATATGGAAAGGCAGATGATACGCCAAGCCGCGGATTCCGGAATAGGCGACAAGGTTATTTTTGCCGGTTTTTTGAGAGGAGAAGAACTCAATGCCGTTTATCGTTCCGCGGATCTCTACGTCATGCCCTCCGTTTCGGAGCCGTTTGGCATTACGCCGCTTGAGTCGCTTGCGAACGGAACCCCGGTGCTTATATCAAAGCAGTCCGGCGTTTCCGAGGTGCTAACCCATTGCCTCAAGACGGATTTTTGGGACACGGAAGATATGGCGGACAAGATTATTTCCGTGCTGGATCACCGCCCGCTTTATGAAATGTTGCGCGAGAACGGCGGACGCGAGGTTGAAAAGAACAACTGGAAGAATGCCGCGATGAAGTGCCTCGCCGTCTATCAGCGGTTATGCGGGGCGTAAGTAACCTATTAAATAACCTATTCAAAAATTATCAATTATTTTACAAACGTATGCCGATAAAAAAAGTAAAGAAAGTTGCCGCAAAGAAAAAAGAAACAAAAAAACCCGCGTTACAAGCGGCTTCGGTGAAAAAAGGAAGCAAAAAGAAGCCTCTGGTCATCGTTTCCGGCGAGATGTGTTTTTGGGTGGATAACGGTCCGTCCCTTTCCAGTATGAAAGAACTTTACGACGCCTTGCGCGCGATGAGCGTCGAGCAATATCTTCATCATACCGGCATGGGACGGAACGATTTTTCGGCGTGGGTTTCCGGCGCGCTCGGCGATGAGAAATGCGCCGCGGATCTCCTGAAGGCAAAGAGCATGAAATCCGCCCTTTCGGCGGTCAAGAAACATTTGAAAGCGTACAGCATGTAGTTTGATTTTACTTCGATTCGTTGCTATCATATCGGTATGGAAATCCTCTCAAAACTTCTGGGGACGGAAGAGCGCGTCAAGATTATGCGGCTGTTTCTCTTAAATGCGGAAATGGCGTTTGACGCTTCGGATATCAGAGAACGAAGCAAGGTCGGCAAAAACGCCCTTCGCCGCGAGATAACGCTTCTTTCGAAGATCGGTTTTGTAAAGCCGAAGAATTTTGTAAAAGAAATTCACAAGACGAGAGGGAAGAGCGTGAAAATCATCAAGAAAAAAGTATCCGGCTGGCAGCTTGCCATTGATTTTCCGCTTTTGCTTCCGACGCGCAATCTCCTTATCTCCACCGAACCCATCAAGAGCGAAGACATTATTTCAAGATTCAAAACCGCCGGGAAGATAAAACTCATCGTTCTCGCGGGCGTTTTTATTCAAAATGAGGACAGCCGTGTTGATATTCTTATCGTTGGCGATGAATTGAAGAAAAAAAGCATCGAGAATGGCTTGCGCGCTATTGAGGCGGAAGTCGGGAAAGAGCTTTCTTACGCGATTTTTGAAACGCAGGACTTTATATACCGCATGAACGTGTACGACAAATTCGCAAGAGATATCCTCGATTTTCCGCATGAAAAGGTGTATGATAAGATAGGAGTATTTTAACAGGGCTAATAATTTTTTTATGAATCCATTTATTGAAATTTTGCGAAACTCCTTCATTTCGCTTGCGGGGAGCATCATTGAATTTCTCCCGAACCTTATTATCGGCATTGTTTTAATCGGACTCGGATTTTTAGTCGGAGTGTCGTTTGAGAAAGTAATTTCCCATTTTCTCCGCGTTCTTAAGGTTGACGCATTTCTTGAAGAGGCGGGAGTGCGAAAGTTTTTATCCCGCGGGGGGTTGCGTCTTGACTCCGGTCTTTTTTTGGGCGGACTCGTAAAATGGTTTATTGTCATTGCGTTTATTCTTGCCGGACTTGAAGCTATCGGACTTACGCAGGTGAATGCCTTTTTGACAACGGTCATTCTCGCTTACATTCCGCAAGTTATCATTGCGACCCTCATGCTTTTATGCGCGGCGGTTGGCGCGCACGCGGTGAGGAAGGCGGTAACGAGCGGAACGAAAGCGTTCGGTGCTCCCGCCGCGCACCTTTTGGGAGTGATCGCAAGTTCCGCCATCTGGATCGGCACGCTCATCTTCGTGCTCTCACAACTTGGCATCGCGGCTGACTTTATGAAGATTTTGTTCATCGGCATCGTCGCCATGTTTTCACTCGCGTTCGGACTCGCGTTCGGTTTGGGCGGAAGGGACGCAACGGCTCGATTGCTTGAGAAGATTGAGAAACACGTGTCCAAATGAGTAAACGTTTTTTTCTCCTGTTTTTACCCGCTCTTTTTTTCGTGATTGTTATTGCGTACGCCAAGAACGAAACCGGGTGGCCGGATACGGTTCCGTTACCGAAGACAAGTACGATAGTGAGATTCCGCAACATTGCCGTGCGGGCGGAAATAGCCGATACTCATGCCGGAAGAAGCCGCGGACTCTCCGGTCGCATGCCGCGTCAGAATGGCGGCGGGAAACGCGGAATGGAAGTTGAAGGAATGTGGTTTGATTTCATTGTCCCCGGAATTCATGGAATCTGGATGAAAGAAATGAGCTTCCCGCTTGATATTTTATGGTTTGACGAAGGATTCCGTCTTGTGCATATGAAAGAAAACGCCGAGCCATCGTCATATCCTGAAGTTTTTGAGCCATCTTCTCCCGCGCGTTACGTTCTTGAGGTTCCGGCCGGGTTTGCGGAGAAATACCATATTTCTTTTGGAGAAAAAGTATTTGTGCAAAACGCCGATTGATTTTTTGCCGGTATTGCTGTATGGTAAACAAGTAAAAGGATGTTGCGGGGTGGAGCAGTTGGTAGCTCGTCGGGCTCATAACCCGAAGGTCCTCGGTTCGAGTCCGAGCCCCGCTACAAGCGACAAAAATGGCGGAGATCTCTCCTTCGGAGGTTTCTCCGCCATTTTTGTCGCTTGAGTTTCGGTGAGAAAAATGCTATTTTAATAAAGCAAAGTATCAGTGGTTGAGAGAGCGTAAGCAAGCCATTTCCTGCCGAGGTAGCTGTTTTGGCTAATCAGCTCGACGCGGCTTTGTAAGCCATTTCCTGCCGAGGTAGCTCAGTTGGTTAGAGCATGGGACTCATAAACCCAAGGTCGTGAGTTCGATTCTCACCCTCGGCACCGAGCAAAGCGAAGGGGACGAGGCGCAAGCAAACTGCTTTGCTTGCAGCTAAACTAATGGGGTCAGACCCCATATAAATCAAAAAAGTATGGTATAATAAACTCCTAT
>CAYPFT010000045.1:0-5995 GCA_964410165.1 uncultured Candidatus Saccharibacteria bacterium | reverse complement strand
CCACCGGAGACGTTATCATTGCCGGAACCACCGCCGCCCCCACCGCCGCCTACACCGAAATACGAACCAGTAGAAGCCAAAGACGAGAATGGCAAAAGCAATAAAAAAAGAAAAAAACTTTTACCCATTGTACTATTTTTACGAAAAATAGTGGGGTAAAAATCTTCTTTTTTCTGTTTTTCTTCAAATTTTTTCATATTATGCGTGAATTACTTTTGTAAAAGGCTTATCACCATGCGACGGATGATCGCAAATCCTAACATCATGATGGAGAGGAGGCGGCAAACCAAGCGGAATATCTTGACGGGTATCATACACAGAAACCAGAGATCGGCTAATAAAGAGCCAACTAAAAAACGGATCATATATTTTCTTTTCAATGTTTACTTCCCGATAATTTTCGACCGTTCTAATGATAATGACGCCCCATATATATTTCGGATTGGGCTTCGTCGTGGAAATATCGCGATTCCCGCAGAGCTTATATAACGACTTCACACCGGAAATCATCAGCCGGGCCCGAGCATCTATCATAGAAAAATCCTGCGTGTTCGCGTAAATATCCACTCCGCGCTTACGGTACTGAGAGAGGAACCGCTTCATCTCAATACTCAAATTCATAAAATTTCGCGCATCCAACTCCGTCGCAATCTCGTCCCAAATAATATCCACATCGTGAAGCTTGCAAAGCTGCGCGCTGTCAGACCAGTAAAAAATATATCCCTCCCATTCCTGTTCAAACGCCTCTGAAAACTTCAAATTCGACCAAATCGGACGCCGGATGCCGGTTGCTTCGTACCATTTTCGATTACGATATAAAAGCCACTCCGTAATAGCAGCAGTATAGAGACTTTTACCGTTTCCCGGTGCGCCCTCTACAATTTCGAAAGTTGCCATGATACTTATATCAACTCTAATTTTTAAAACGCTCCTGGGGCAAAATAGAGGCATTGATTTTTCTCAAATCAAACAAATTTTTGCATTTGTGTTGAATCAGCCAACGATTTATATACGCCTCATACCGACCCTTACACTCCTCAAAGCATTGCGGACAGCGATAATGTAGGGGAAGTTTTTTTGTTAAATAATTTTCTTGTCGTTTCATACTTTTTTACAAATTTTACACATCCAAAATCCCCAGTTGGTAAACTTCAAAAACTTTAAATATCGCCGGCGGCGGCATACAAAACATTTTTGTCTAATCATCCTTTTACTCGTCTTAAAATCCAATTAAACATGCGCCACAGCAATACGCCGACCTCAAATGAAAGCGCAACCCCCACAACTTCAAAAAGGGTAGCAAATGGGAAGAAAAAAGAAAACGCATTGATATATCCAGCCACCGTTGTAATCGCATCTGAAATACCTGTGGGTAGACCTGTACCCACATCGGGAAGCAGGGAAATAACCCACAATATCACTATTCCAATCAATTTTAAAAACCAACCTATAATCATGTAAAAAGGGTAGTTACTCTTTTAAACATCCCGTAAGCAAGCGCGAGCCAAAGCGACATTTCCATCAAAGTACGAAACAATGACAAAATTGAAGGACTGATATAGGTTGAAACCGTATCCTGAGAAAACAAAGTTACCGCGGGAATTTGAACCATCGAAGATGTCGCGACACCCATAGAAGTCAAAGAGGGAAGTGTGACCGATGCCATATCACCGGAATCTGAAAGAGTAACATTTCCAAAAGTTTCAACAATTTCATAAAAATATGAAAACGGCTTATGCTGACCAAGCGCAGACGGAATCGTTGAAATGTAATCTAAAGATGTTGCCGATGGCATGAAAAGAAACACAATAAGAGGACACAAACCGAGAGTCGCCACAGAAGCTAAAGAACCACACATATCCACTGCGGCACCAATCGAACTCCCAATAGTCGAAGAAGCCGAACCACCGAAAAAAGAAAGTCCATTAAGATCCGATGGCGAAGTAGTAGAAATCCCACCGTACCCGGGAGAACAACCTGTCTGCGTACAACTCACGACATTAAATTGAACCACCGGACCACCATAACACGTTCCCGAAGAACCACAGACCGAGGCTTGATAGGTATAACGTTTACCACTTATCAAATCCAAATTCTGCATAACAGTATGATCCCCAGAAATTTGAGGAACTCCCGATAAAGTTACGGTATTGCCACCCTCGGGAGTAAATGACATATACCAACTAACTAAATTATCTGAACTGACAGCATGATAATCAAACTTCAAATTAACATTAGCAGTGGCGGTGGTACTTGCTTGAGCCGGCTGCAAATTACTCGTATATGAATGATCAGAAAAAACATATGGACCAGTAAGCGAATTATAAAAATCTACTACGGGACTAAAACTGCCCCAAATATAATTCTCACTATAATGCGAAACTGAACTAACCACATCTGAAGAAGAACCGCGTAAACGAATATAATACGGACTACTCAAAGTAAAAGCCTCAGAAATCCACATCGCATAATACCTTGAAGACAACAAAGTATAGTCAGTATTAAAATTTACAAAATAAATCGCAGAAGAAACTCCGGCTGGCAATGTTATCCCATCAGTCATAGTCGTAGACGTGGCACCAGCGGCGCAAGTAGGAGTGCCGAAATTAGGATACGTAAAAGGAACATCACATCCGAACAAAACAGGAGATAACATTGCTCGAGAAATATCCAAATTAGAATCAATGTAAAAAGATACCTGATTAGCAATACCGGACAAACCACTACCATAGTCAATAACCCACATGTCTTGACCTGAAGACAAAAACGGAGTCATTACCGATGAAGAATTAGTTTGAGAAATAAAACTGGCGGCAAAAGAAAAATTAGGTACCAACAAAAGCATCAACCCCGCTAGTCCCGTCGCGGAGGAAATCAGTATAGTTCTCATATAGTTTTGCATAGAAAGGGAAGTAGGAAACTTATCATGTGACTCGAATGGTCGTTCAAGTCACAGACACAAGGTTCTTATTTCAAGCCGGTTTAGGCTTTCTTGCCCGTAATCCATTTCTTCACGTGGCGAATGCCGAAGCCGAGACCGAGAAGTGCCGCCAACGTGGCGAGACAGACGGTAAGGACCTGCAACATAATCGTGCCATTGTCCGTGAAAAATTGAGTTAAGAGGGAAGTAGTCGAAGCTACTGGAAACATCTTTTTTACAATTTTTTACTGCTGATAAAATCGACCTACCCAACCACTTTCAAAACTCCATCTTTTGAAAGCACAAATTTTACACGGACTTGCTCCAACGGATCTACACCCGCATACGCATCAAAACCATCCTTGTTAGCTTTAACGAGGAGTGGCATACCTACCTTCGACAAGGGAAGAAAAGAAAGGTTGTAATAAGCAACCTGCTCTTTGGTTTCCTTATCCTTAAACGTGTTCTCCATCCTCCCCAAAAACAATGCATCGAACTCAAACATAAAATATGTATATTTATAGAGCTAATAATAAGTGCCTTAGGCTTACTCATTATTATACGTCGCAAAAGATACATTGTGCGACGTTCAATAGTATTAAAACCTGCGCGTGGTGTGGGACGCTAAAAGAAGCACGGGCTGAACACCTTCCCCTCCCCGCCGTGTTACTCTGCATCAATAAGCAGTAGGTTAATAAAGTATATAAGATAGACAGTCCCCCTCTATGCGGCATACGGAAGAAAAATGACGAGCCCGATAATGACAGCAAACGCGACCGAAAGAAGCACCATGCCCGCGGCGACGTCTTTTGCAATTTTCGCGTGCTTGTTGAATTCCAGTATGAGAATATCCGTCATGGACTCGATCGCGGTGTTCAACATCTCGGCGACAAAGACCAGCGCTATGGCGAAGAGAAGCATAATCCATTCCATTTTTGCCACCCGAAAATACCAAGCCGTAAAAACAACGGCGAATGATGCAATAAGGTGTACTTGAAAATTCGGCTGAGTGGCAAGCGAATACCAAATCCCCTCCCATGCATGCTTGAAAGAAA
The DNA here is from genome assembly GCA_964410165.1 of uncultured Candidatus Saccharibacteria bacterium. Taxonomy (GTDB): domain Bacteria; phylum Patescibacteriota; class Minisyncoccia; order Phycocordibacterales; family CAIJYI01; genus CAIJYI01. The sequence continues at coordinate 2,020 of CAYPFT010000045.1, read as the reverse complement.
TGATGTGAACTCGTTTTTTCATGTTAGAATTTATACATAAAATGGTTTTTAGCTGTTACTAAAAAGTGAATTTTTTACGTAATTTCAGTGTACCATTTTTCGGCAAAGGTAAAAAACTTGACAAATTCATAACGTATGATATACTAAAACCATCGACAAGACATGTAGCTTGTCGGACTGCTCAGGAATCTTTCTCTGATTCCCCTCATATACCCATCGAACTGTCAGTGGGAATGAACCAATTCTGGGGGCAGGAAATCTTTTAGGAGATAAAAATGAGAAAATATATAGTTGACCTCACCAACCACCTTATCGCAAAAAACGGCTACGACCGGGAATTTAAGATAATAAACAAAAAATTGTTTCTTCTGGCTGTAAAAGGCGATCTTTATTGCGGTGACGTGGGGAAAATGAGTCCTGCAACTTTAGGAAAAGTCATGTGTTCTTTTGAAACTGGGGACGTTACAGCAACACACCCCGGAAAAGGAGTACCTTTCACGGGCGACTGCGAAGTCATGCTTCGTGAAATAGTCGCTCTTTGTCTTGCATATGTAATACGTGACAGACTCGACCCGAATGAACAAGAGGGCTGGGGAATTCCATTATATAAAGCTTCAAAAAAGAAGAAATAGTACGCCAAACTCAGTTATTATATTAGCAGCCGGAAACGGCTGTTAATTTTTTTATACCTTAAACTCTATCACATCCCCATCCTGCACCACATATTCTTTCCCTTCCGTTCGTACCAAACCTTTCTCTCTCGCCGCCGCGTACGAACCGGCTTCCAAGAGCTTCGTCCAGTGTATCACTTCCGCGCGGATGAATCGTTCTTTGAAATCCGTGTGTATCGCGGCTCCGGCTTCCGGCGCGGTCGCGTTTTTCTTCACTGTCCAGCCCCTGGTTTCATCTTCCCCCGTCGTGAGGAATGTCATAAGTCCGAGCAAGTCGTAACTTTTTTTAATGAGATCATTCACGCCATCGTCCTTGGGTGCATTCAGTTCGGTGCGAAACATCGCCCGCTCTTCGCCGTGAAAATCTTTCAGCTCTTGCTCTATCTTCGCATCAACAATGACAAATTCCGGCTTCTTTATTCCTGATTCCTGATTCCTGATTCTAAAAAACTCCATGAGCTTCTCCCACCTCTCGTCCTTTATTTCATCCAGATTCTTCATCCCCGATTTCTTATTGAGCACGTACAAAATCGGCTTGATGGAAATCAGGTGCATGGATTGAATCATCTCGCTTTCGTACTCGTCAAGCGCCACGGACGACGCGAGCTTCCCCGCTTCAAGCGCGAGCATGATTTTTGAAAGCACCGCTTTCTCAAACACGGCAACCTTGTCTCCCCTTTTCACATCGCGCTCGATATTCTGCAAGCGCTTGGATACGGTTTGCATGTCTGCCAAAATGAGTTCGAGGTTGATGACTTCAATATCAGAAATAGGGTCAACTTTGCCGCTCACATGAATAACGTTGTCATCCTCAAAAATCCGCACCACTTCTAGAATGGCGTCTACCTCACGAATATGCGAGAGAAATTTATTCCCCAGTCCCGCCCCCTCCGCCGCGCCAGCCACCAGTCCCGCAATATCCACGAAAGAAATGCTAGCCGGAATGGTCTTTTTGGAATGCGAAAATTCTGTGAGTTTCTCGAGCCGCTCGTCCGGCACGGCAACAATCCCCACCGAAGGGTCGATAGTACAAAAAGGATAATTCTCCGCCGGCACGCTTTTTTCGGTAAGCGCATTAAACAGCGTCGATTTTCCAACGTTCGGGAGGCCCACGATTCCTATACTTAAAGAAAGCATGACTTGTTTACTATACCCGAAAAATGATGAAAAATCTACACCCCGCATTCTATTTGAAATTGCGGAGAGAAAGTCAAACGACATTTGGGAATAAAATCGATGATCCTACCGGGAGTATCTCTCCTTACAGGAGCAGTATACCTTTGCGATTTGCTCCCCACGATATGCATCGTGTCTCACAAATACCGCAAAGCTTTTCGATTCCCGGACGG
>CAYPFT010000044.1:0-6954 GCA_964410165.1 uncultured Candidatus Saccharibacteria bacterium | reverse complement strand
CGACCAAAATTCTACACCAAAACCGTATGTTTCCGCAACAGTGCGTAAGTCCTATGAAAATTTGCGGCATGTGTAAAACCGCCGTTGCTGTTTTGTTCACAGGGGTGGTATTATGTAAGTATCCTTAGTAATTTTATCGCGTTATTTTTGTGCAAACTCTTTTTTCGCCAACGGTGGTAAGTTCTCTCTCTATCCCAAAAAAACCGACAACCTTTCTTGAAAACCCACTCGATCGGACTGAGATCGAATCCCCCGAAGATCACCCGCTGGTGCGGTCGCGACCGGCTTCTTTTGTTGCGCCCATGACCCCGGGGTTAGCGGTAAAAGCGCCGGAGAAAGATATTCCCGGTACTCAAAGCACTCCCGCTGTTTTTCCGCTCATTCCCCCGCTCCGAAAACCGGAAAAGCCTTCGGTCGCCAGCGTAAACGACACGCCGCCGGTGCTTCGTCCGCCGACACCGCCGCGCCCGATACTGAATTCAAATCCGAAAATTCCCGCCTTGCCGCGCAATGATGCTTCTGTCGCGGAGACGCCGACAAAACGAAAACTTCCGGATGAGATTAAGGAAATTTTTGAATCCAACAGCAAGGATTTCGTCGCTTACGCCAAAAATACCGCAGAAAATGGCGAAAATAAAAAAAAGAGCGACATTCCTCCACCTCCAAAAAAACCCGCCGATGAAATGAGTGAATGGGACAGGGCTCTTTTGTTCGGCGAATACCCGCCGAAGCGCCAGAAACCGAAACGGCTTGCTTTTTCGGAAATCTCCATCGCTCTTGTTCCGCAAAAGGCCGATACTGCGCAAAAGGCCGCGGCTTTCCCAAGCAGGGTGATGGACGAAGAAATAGCTTCTCCCAAATTGCGGTTTCACCCCGTGGTTCGTCCATATATGTTGCCAACATCCGGAGAACAAGACGTCCCGCAAAAATCAGAAAATCCGCCACGCAACATCCCAATCCCAAGTACACCTTTGGCGGAGAAGATTGCCGCCATCCCACAATCCTCTCCCCTCGCCTCATCCGCGCCGTCATTCATACCAAGGAAGCCGAACAGAGAAGCGCCGCCTCGTTCCGCGCAAATTTTGCCGCCGTTTGTCGCAAGGTCGGAAACTGAAAACCCGGCTATTCCATCGGCAAACATGAGCGAAACACTGGTGGAAAAGATTATCGAAGGGCAAATGCGCGGGGTGTTTGAAAATGCTCCGTCGCTTTTGCAAAAAGAGCTTGAAAAGGCGATGTTTCGGGAAGTGATATACGGAAACGGAGAACAACCGTCGCAAGAAAATATTAAAAATGATGTCTGGAAAAAACGGCTTCGCGAGTATTTGCTTAAACTTCAAGAACAGGCACTGTCCGCTTTCCCGAACACCACCGTAGCGAATCCTGTTGAGGGGGAGTTGGTATTGGATTACATCAAACGAGTGTACCCGCTTCTCTTGAAGGCGGAAATAACGAAATAATGCCCCAAAACTAAAAGTATGAACCCATCGGTACAAGAAAACATCGTGTTACTTCCGGAAAACCCCATGCCTCCGGATGCTTCGACTTTGCAAGGTGTAACCGACGAGCTTCGGGAGGCCTCTCGCGGACATATAACATCTCTGCGCGGCGTTGAATCGAAATCGTTATTACAAGACCCCGTCCTTATCCGGAGCGATGTGGAGCAGGGGTTGAAACGAGGAGCCGTCGAGATTCTTCCGGAAGATGCCGATGTCAGTATTGACGGGGCGGAAAAACCTCTGGTGTTGCCGGAGCCGGATGCGGAAGGCGACGCCGTGTTTGAATCCGTACTGAATACGGGAATGCCCCCCGATGTTCCGACAAACGAATGGGATAAAGACTTTCAATCCCCGAAAGAAAAGATTAAGTCAAAAATCATGGCCGCCGGTTCACGCGTAGAAGAATGGCGGAAGAGCGGCGATATAAGCGAAGAAACGGAAAAATTGCTTCACGATGACTTAGTGGATCTTTCAGTGAGGGTGAGCCAAGCCATAGGGAGAGGGGAGGATGCCGAAGGGTTTTCTCAAGAAGTGGAGGCTCTTGGAACAAACGATTGGAAGAGCCGATTCATTCCCCGGAAAGGAGTCGCGGATGCGGCAGTGCCGCCGGTTCCCGTTGTCCCGAATCCGGAGGAAGCATTGCCCGAGGCGTTTGAAAACATACTGCAAAAACTCGGAGAGCCATATATAGTTCAAGCCGGAGACGGAAGCGTGGGGAGTATCGTTGAAAGAAAACTTTTAGGGATTGAAAAATTTACAAAACTCGAGCCGCGGCAACAAAATTTAATTCTCGACCCCTTGAGAGAAAGCATTGCGCACATGTCCACAGCGGAGTTTCGTGCTATGGGCGTTAAAAACGATCCGAATCGGATTTCCGCCGGGGACACGCTTATGCTCGGCAACATTTTTAACCGCGCCGAGTTGCAAAAGTTTTTACAGACACGTCCGTAAATAGGGCGGTTGTTTTTTTGTGCGTTGTGTGCTATTTATAACAACAGTATATATGGTCTTTGACATTTTTTTGTCCCCCCAAACTTCTCAAAGGAGAAATGATATGAAACAATTCAGCGTACCCGCGTTTATGGTCGCGTACGGTTTATGCGCCACGATCGTCTTGTGGTTTCTGCCGATCGGTGGAGCTCTCCCCGTCGCCGGGATTTTCGGACTCATCAGTGTAATGGTTTTGGCTGTCGCGGGAGATATTGCGAATCGGTACGATTCTTTGGTTGTTCCTGAGATGTTTTTTAATCCGGTTGTTTTCGCCCTGCTCCGCGTTTTGAATCTCATTTTAGCGCTCACCGCATTATTTTTGTTCATGCATCAAAGCGATGCCGCCATTCTCCGAGTGCCGTTTAACGTCTTCTCCGCAATGGTTATTCTCTCAACCGTACCATTGTGCGTTGCAGTATTGAAACTCACGCCGAAGCCGTGGACAATGGTGATTGGCCCCGGCGACCTGTATTATCTTCATGGGAATATCCTGCCGCAAAAGATCTCGTCTTACGACGCCAAAATTATTACCGCGGAAACAAAAGTTCCCGTTTCTGTGCGTTGCGGCGTGTATGACGTGGAGCAGTCGTTTTGTTTCGCCTCGTGGGTGTTTCTCGAGGAAAACCGCCAGCTCCTTCCGGGGCACATGTACTATTCTTCGATTGTGAAAAAGGCGGAAAGAGAACTCGTCGCCGCATTTGAGAAGGCTCATGTTTTTACGACAGAGGAGGTTTTGGTGTTTATTCACGACCGCGCAATACAACCACCGCACAGCACTTCGCCGTACATATGGAATAACGACACCAGCGTTTCTCGCCCCGGCACGTTCCGGAGATAACGCAGTTTCTTCACAACAGGTGAAAAATCCATCCGATTTTTCCCGCTCGTATGCCCCCGAAAGCTTTGTGGCTTTCCGGGGGTTGCTTTTTTATCCGCCCTGTGGTATCCATAGCTCAGAGAGACTGTTTTTTTAATGGTCTTTGACAATCGCCTTTTTGGAGAAACCAAAATGAAAAAATTTTATGTTTTTTTGTCCGCATTGCTTATTTTTGGATGCGCTTCAAAACCTGCCACGCATATTGAAGCACAATCACCACCGGTTAATCCTGCCGGCCTTGCCATGGTGCAAGATTTGCATAATCGGGAAATTGAGGCGACGAAAGGACTCATTGCTTTTCAGCAAGTTGCGGAAAAAGCAACCGACCCGAAAGACCGCGTGCGAGCTGACGAAATCCTACATATGTTTATGGAGCGGGCGGTAGTTGTGGTACCAATTCAAAATGGTATTTGGATACCGCCGTTTGTGGATGATACTGATTCGGTAAGGATTGTGCCGCTTGAGCTTTCTGATGAAAAGTATGATTTTTGGAAAAAGCGTTTCATGGATGCTCCGGAGGCAGCCTCTTATTCCCCCACGCAAAGAATGTTTGTGCTTCACAGTTACGTGAAAGTAAGTCCCAAAATCAGCGGGCTTATCTGGGCGCACGAAGGAGATCACGCGCATACTAACGCAAAAAACTCCTACTGGCCGAAAACGAAGCAGGCTTTTTGTGAGCAGGAAAGAGATACTCACGAATTTCAGTATCGGCTAACCGCGGACATTGGCGGAGCGTCGTACAAGAAACTACTTCAGGAAGAAGTGGGGGTTATGTATGAAATGGTAAAAAATTCCAGCAAGATTATCGGAACATCGTTTCCAACGCTTTTTGGTTATCAAAAAGCGTTGGATAGTGTATTCGGCCCCGCGCTTTCCGATTTTGAAAGGGATTTTAGAAATACTCATCTTTGGACGGACACAATTTTCCATTTTATCGATAAATATTTCACAGGCGACAAAGAAAGACAGAAAGCCGCCGTGCTTTGCGCCATTTACGATGAGCTTGGGGTTCAAACACCGAAGTAAATTTTCGCCATCACCCCCCCAAGCACTGCGCTTGCGGGGGTTTACTTTTTATATAAAGTATGGTAATATAAAATCAAAATTTGAACATTGTCATTTTTTAGCTTTTTTTTGGAGGTGTGTTGTGGGGGTAGAAATATGGCTTATCGCCGTCATTACCGGCATTATTTTCTGCGTCAGTTTTTATGCGCTGGGGTGGGATCATGAGAAAAAAAATTTTTTAGAGCGGGAACAATGCCGCTTTTGTCAGAAATCCCAAGAACACACAGTTGGTTTGGCGGGATTTGATCCGTTTCTGATTGTAAAACAAGTGGCGTCTCGAGCAAAGATTTCCACTCCGGAACTGTACATTGTTGACAATCCGGGTTACGCACACATTTTTCAAATCGGGGAGGTGTTTGTTATTGTGTGCAACAGTTCTTTTTTGAAAAGCCTCTCCGCAGAAGAATTTGAAGGCGTCGCCGGGCACGAGATTGGGCACGTTTTTGATTTTTGGCTTCGCGTGCTTCTTCACAGGGTTTTGTTCGGACTTTTTACTTGCCTGATATTTTTTGGCACGGCGTTTTTCATCCGCATTTCATTGTTTTTGTGGATGCCGCAATGCTTTGTTGAAAATGACCCTTTTGACTTCGCGGTATTATTTTGCCTCGTGTGTTTTATGGCACTGACCGTCACCTGTTTTATCGCTTGTTACGGATGCGATATAATGGGTGAATTCAGGGCAGACCGACGGTCGCTACTCCGCTTCACTCACTATCCGGAGGATTTTGTTAATGTCTTATCAAGACTGGCGGGAAAGGAGGAGTTTGAGGGGGCGTTTACCAAGCGTTTCAAAACTGCGGAAAGGATTTTGAGCGAAATGAGCGCGGCAAAGTAACCGCGCAAGCGCCCGCCATCAGCAGATGGCGGGCATAAGTGGAGGTGTATTATGAAGAAAGAAACAATGCGAGTAAAAGGAAAGCGGAGAAAACCGCGAGTACCACCGGAGGGGCAGGAGAGGCTCCATCAAGGCGAGGCTCATCAGGATAAGAAAAAGCAGAAGAAAAAACAGCGGCGCGAGAAAAATCGCGCAAAAGATGAAGGCAACGTCCGGGATGATGATCCGGACGTTTTTTTATTGCATTTTTCCTATTTCAACAAACGGCAAAAGCGTTGCCGGAATGCAATATGTTGTTCCTGACTTTGTTTCTATTTTTGTGAGTTTTTCATTATTTGCAAGGATGGTGTACGGAGCGACACCTTCGTTTCGTTTCCCGAATGAAGCGAGTATTGCGGGCACTCTGGTTGAACCGCTTTTTACTTCAAGAGGGATGAGTTTATTTTCGGCTGAAACAATAAAGTCAATCTCGGTTTTTGAAAGCGTTCGATAATAAAAAATATTTTCTCTTCCGTATGCCGATTTAAGGATATTGTACACAAAGTTTTCTTGTTCTCCGCCGGAAATCGGCGTGTTTTCGGGAAAAATGTTCAATACTATATTTCGGAGCCCGAAATCGTTGATGAACACTTTCGGCATTTTTGAAACTTCTTTCCGGACGTTCGTGAAATAGGGCTTTACGAACTCCAGCACATAGGTTCCTTCAAGTATTTCGAGATACTTGTTGATCGTATTGATATTCATGTTTACGGTATTGGCAAGCTCGGATTTATTAACCATGTTCCCCGTCTGGCCCGCAAGAATTTTCAAAAGATTTTGGAAACCGCCCACATTTTCCAAGCGAAAAAACGCGATAATATCTTTTTCTATGTATGTTCTCACGAGAGATTTGAGCAGCATTTGTTTTTCGTTTTTTCCCGCCGTGATTACCACTTCCGGGTATCCGCCAAACGCCCTGTATTCGCCAAAATTATCCGCAAGTTCGTTTTTATACAGCGCATAAAATTCCTCAATTTCAGAAAAATGGGATAAAGGATTTTCAGGGAAACGAAGCCCCGTTTTGTGCCCCATGAATTCCTTGTAGGAAAGGGGATACAAAAAAAACTCAAGACTTCTACCTGTCAAAAACTCAGAGCTTTTTGTCACCTCCAGACTGGATGAGCCGGAGACGATGGGCTGAATATATTCGCGCGATTCGTCAAAAAAGGTTTTGAGAAACAATCCCGCATCCGGAAGGAATTGGAATTCGTCGAGAAAGAGGTAGAGTTTGTTTTTCGGACTCGCATTCGGGAACTGTTCCCGCAAAAATCGAAGCAGGCTTTTTTGGTTCGCAAACATTGGATTTTCGCGCTCTTGGTCGACGCTTCCGAAATAGGTCAGTTTTCCCTGTTTACGAAGTCCCCCCTCGAGATATTTAAGGAGAGTCGTCTTGCCCACCTGCCGGCTTCCTTTGATAATAAGGGTTTTCTCTTTTCCAATCCAATGCGTTATTTTTGGGGTTATTTCGCGGTAAATCATTTTTTTACTAGTTAATTAGTAGTATTATTAAGTAATACTACTAATTTAACACTTGAAAGTCAATAGTTCGTTATGTGGGAAACTTCATAACTCACCTTACGCACGATTACGATAGCGTACGGTCTCGGTATCGGTTTTTGGTCGGTTTTTCCTCCTCTTGGAGGTGAAAC
>CAYPFT010000043.1:0-7951 GCA_964410165.1 uncultured Candidatus Saccharibacteria bacterium | reverse complement strand
ATTTGCGTTAAGAACGGGAGTTCATTTCAGGGTACATTTGCGATTGGAGAAGACTTTTGCTTGACTTATTTTTATCTTCCTGTATACTGTGGGTATTACTATGAAGAAGCCCACTTGCGAGTTCCGTCTCGTACGTGAGCTTTTTCTTTTTGTACCGCTTTTTGAAATTCCAAACGCGCTTTAAACTGGTTCAGGAAAACAATTTTTTCCACAACGGCATTTCGAAGCAATACCGACGCTCTTTTGTAATTCGGGCTAATCAGAATGAGAAACCGTTCTTTCTCTTGTAAAAATTTTACCAAGCAGGCGAAGTCGCCGTCGCCGGTAACAATAACCGCTTTTTCATATTCGTTTTCATACATATCCGATACCGCTTGTAAAACCATTTCCGCATCGCAATTTCCTTTCACTTCCCCGTCGCCGTTCAGAATGGTCGGCTTAAAAACAACCGTATATCCCCATGTCTGCAAATCGCGGTACAGATGAGTGTAAAATGGAAGATACCCGAGAAAAATATACGCTCGTTCCACCCCATATTTCTCACGGAGCCACACGCGGAATTTTCTGTAATTAAGCCGCCACCCCAAATCCTTCACGCCCTTGTGAAGATTCGCTCCGTCTATGTACGCGAAATTATTTGCTTTGTTTCTCATGGGTTTTGGCTTGACTTTTAAGTACTTACGCGTATACTGAAAGTATAAGTGGCTTCGGCCTCGCCTCGCAAGAGGCAAAAAGTTTCAAATAAGGTTTCGTGAGAAAAATCGTCAGAGCATGCCTTTGACGATTTTTCTTATTTGCTCAAAAATTTCCGGATCAAGATATTCCATTCTTCGTACCAGCCGCTTGGAGTCGATGAGGCACATTTGAGAAACGATAGCGTGTGCTTCTTTTCCTTCTAATAGTCCGATTGACGGGCGCAATGGGTGTTTGTTTGGGGATGTGGTAAGCGGAATGACAAAACACGTTTGTCTGCTCATCCCTTTTAAGACGAGCGCCGGTCGAGTATGCTCTTCTCCGGAACCATCCTGCTCAAAACCGACGTTTGCGCCGAACGAACACCACCAAATCTCGCGCGCATGAAAAAACGGCGCATCGGGGCGATTATGTATCTGCTTCTTTTTATCGTTCCATGTGTTGAAATCTTTTTGCATATATTCCCTATCTTTTAATCGGCAATTAAATTCACGATGAGTTTTATTATCGTTTCTTTCTCTTTCGGGTCGGATTCCGCAACGAGCAAAGCAAGCGCGGCGAGGGCATTGTCGTTTATTTTTTTCTCGCCGGATTTTTTATGGAGGTATTTGTTCTTGTCCAAAAAGTACACGAAGAGAAACGCCGCCGAGCGTTTGTTGCCGTCGGAGAAGGGATGGTCTTTTATCGTAAAATAGAGCAAATGCGCCGCTTTGTCTTCAACGCTTTTGTACAATTCTTTTCCGCCGAAGGTTTGGTAGAGCCCTTTCACAATTCCCCCGAAACTTCCGTCCCGTTCGTTCGCAAAAAGTTCCGTCGCCTCACCTTTCGTGCCAAGCTCGGTACGCACACGCAAAAGAACACCCATGGCATCTTCGTGAGAAAGTTTGAAGCTTGAACGCCCGCCCTTCGGTTCTTTAAGCGAGCTTTTGTCGTACTGTTCCAAGACGGAAAGCGTTTTCGAGTAATCCGCAAGAAGCGAAAAAATTTCCTGCTCCTGCCCCTTCAGATTTTCGGATGATATTTTCATACCGAGCAACTGTATGACGGACTGCAAATCAGTAAAATTCTTCTTAGCCTCCTCAAGCCGTTTTTCGTTTATCGCATAGCCGTCAATAAGGTATTTTTTGAGTACGGAAGTTGCCCAAACACGGAACGCGGTAGCTTGTTTGGAATTTACCCGATAGCCGACAGATAAAATGGCGTCAAGATTATAGTATTCTATACTGCGTTTGATATCTCTCTTCCCCTCTTTTTGAACTGTTTCCATTTTGGAAACAGTTGCTTTTTCATTAAGCTCTCCGGATTCATATACATTTTTGAGATGTTTTGAAATCGCCGCTTTTTGAACGTCAAAAAGCTCCGCAATCTGGTTAATGTTGCCCCAAATAGTTTCAGCCGAAAAATCACCGCGGAACTGAATGCCGCCGTTTTTGGCTTGATATATTTCGATATTCTTTTGTTGTTTTTCTTTTTTGACCATGATTTTCAATATACCACAAAAACAGCCCGTGAACTATGAAAAATACTTGACAATAAGTATATAGTTATGATACCTCAAGTGTTCGGATTCATCTGCGGAAGTGGGATTGGCAATTTTAAAGAAAAAACAAAGGAGAAAAGAAGATGAAAAAAATCAAAGTAGTGGCGGTATTCCATGGCGACAAAATGGAAGGGTTGGGAGGAGCTTTACCCTTAGAAGTTCGGGTAAACCCGCCAATGACACCCGAGGGAATGTCCAAAATTTTTGCCCTCGCGGATAAAATAGAAAAGTACGGACCGTTTGACGGAATGTACTGTTCACGGCTCGCACGAGCGTTGGATACGGCGTCCGTCTTGGCGTTGCGCCTTGATCTGGATTTTCTGACCATGGCGAAGCTCGGACTGCACGCCAACAAAGATGATAGCGGGGTGATTTACTATCCCGGGCACGAAACGGAAAGTTTCGTTGATTGGCAACGGGATGGTCTTGATGCGTTGGATGTGATATCACATCACGTGGTACAGAATATTCTGGTCGTAAGCCACCGGCCAGTTATCGCCGGCTTCATCGCGGCTTGCCGCGGAAGTATCGGTGACGAAGCTGTCCTCCTAAAAATCGTCGACGGTCTAAACCTGACGATAAATGGGTTCGTAGTGTTTGATTCCAACACTACGAACGGCAAAGGCAAACTGACACTCGTCGAATAAAAACGGCAAGTGAGACAGAGGGGAGTGGAGCAATCCACCCCTTTTTTTATTTTTTTCACGTTTCCACGACAGCTTTTAATACGGGGTCAATGTCAAGAATACTTTTCTCAAGCAGTTTCCGCATTATTTCCAGCTTTTCTTTGTTGTAAGCCGCGTCACAGATGTTTCCATGAAAATCCACATAAGATGATTCGTTCATTTCTATCTGTATCACGTTTAGTTGGGATAATCCGCTTTTTCGTTGTTTGTCGCCAAACTCTACATTGTATGCCCCTGTAAGATATTTATCTGTGTCCACTGTTTTTTGGGACGGGATATTGGCGAAAAGCAAAGAACGTTCTTCTTTGGTTAAATAGGTATCAACATTACTCTTCAGTGCTTCCGCGAGAGCATTCTTTATATCAATATCACAGCTCAGTCCCTTTCCGTCAGATAAAATAAATAACGGCGCGTTCAAGTAAAATTCTTTTAACTCTTCCTTACTCAAGAAACTTTTCCACGCTTCAGCCATATCTTTATTGTTCGGGTCAGCTTCAGGATACGAGTGCAGGTCAATGGCAAGAATTCTTGCTTTTTGGTTTTCATTTTTCGCAACCAGCGTGTCTGCAATCTCCAACATACTTTTATAATATTTGTCGTGATATTCTTTTGAAAAATACATTTTTTCTTCATCTGTCGGCTCCCCTCCGCTTTTATACATCGGAAATCCTGTGCGTGTTTTCCCCCACATAAATGATCCGGATGAAAGCGCTTCAGGCGAAGGAGAAAATTCGTCTTGAGTAAAGGGTCTTCTGTTGAGATCAAAGCCGCAAAACCGCGCGATTTTCGGCCACATGCTGGCTATTTTTTCAGACTGACCGATAAACATTGTGCCTGCGTCAACTTTTCCCGCATCCTGTTTTTTCCCTTCCAGTGTTAACCTGTCATATAAATTTTTCGGCGCATGTTCTCCGGAGTGAGGCATCATCACAAGCACATTCGGACAATCCGGATTTTCCAATGGTCGCAAATTCATCCCGATAAAATTTTCGGGCGACACTTCCCTTTCTTTTTCTTGCAGACACTCAAGCAGATGGAATCCTTGTTCTCTTAACAAATCCAACGGGCACACCACCTCTCGGAATTTATCCTCAAAATTTTCTTGACCGTTCCCGCTAGGATTAAATTTTTCTTTTTGCATATTATTTTTTACTTTTTGTTTTTCTCCAAAACCCGCACCACGCCATTGTCCGCATCCACCTCCACGAGGTCGCCGTCGCGGAGGACTTGCGTGGCGATTTTCGTGCCGATGATGCAGGGAATTTTCAGTTCGCGAGAGGTAATCGCCGCATGACAAGTGATACCGCCCTCATCAGTGATTATCGCTACAATTTTCTTCATCGTAGGTACATAATCCGGATTGGTCATTTCTGTTACCAAAACATCGCCCTCTTGAACCATGTCTAAATCTTTGAACCCGTGAACAATACGAACAATGCCTGCAATAACTCCTTTGAAAGCAGGACTGCCTTTTATTTCAGTTGCATTATCAGCTTCTATTTTTTCTAAGGCAAGATGATTTTGTTTTAGAGTATCTTCAAGAGTTTTAAGATTTTGTATCACTCCATTGAGTATAAAACAGCCTGATAGTCTATCTTTGACAGCTTCTAGCTCGTCCAGCTCCAATTTATCAGCAGAAAGTTTAACCACTTCATTTGGTGTTATTACATGAGAAAGATCTTTGTATGGAGGAAAACTTGTTTCAAAAAATGAAATCATCAACTTATTCATTTCCTCAGTAAATTTTTCAGATTCTGTGCGAATAGACAATACTTTAGTTTTCAAATCAGCTGAAGCATCCGCCATATCCGGAACTCCAAACACTGTATTCATCGCAGACCACCAATGGACAAGAGTATTGTAATAAAATTCAAATTCTTGTCCATCTTTTATAATTTTATTTCCATTTAAATACGGGAGTAACAGTTTCCAATCTGTATCAAGTCGCTCAAAAATTAATGTTGTAAAAGTCTCAAAGTTTTGTGTTAATTGATTTTTTAACCTTTCTTCAATTTTTGAGAATTCATCAAAAGAATACCAAACAGAACCTTTCTGCCCACGAGGTGGAACTATGAATAGATTATTTTGAACGTCGTAATCAAGAAAATGCTTATACCCCAAACGATCACTATCATTCCACATGGAAAAGTACAGTAAACTTTTTTCTCGTGAAAAAACTCGTGAAAGTAAAATATTTTTTGCATCATCTTCATTATCCAAACGTTTCTCCACCACATAACTGTCCGGCGTAATCTGTCCGGAAACGATCGCCTCCCCAAGTCCGAACCCTGCTTCAATGATAAGCTGGTTTCTGTCTTCGGTCACCGGATGGACGGAAAAGGCGATGCCGGATTTTTCGGAATCTACCATTTTTTGGACGACGACGGCGACGGAGATTTTCTGGTCATGGAGACCTTTTTCAAAACGGTAGAAGACGGCGCGGGGGGTGAAGAGGGAGGCAAAGCATTTTTGTACGTTTTCAAGCAGGGTTTCTTCGTTCGTGTTCAAGAAACTGTCAAGCTGTCCCGCCCATGCGGCGGAGGCAGAATCTTCTGCCGTGGCGCTGGAACGGACGGCGACGAATTCCGCGCCGAGTTTCTCAAATTCGCTTTTGATTTCGTTCGCAATATCTTCCGGCATTTTTGCTTCCAAAATGAGCTTTTGTATCCTTTCCGAAGCGTGCTCAACAGTATGCATTTCTTGGTGGTTTACGGTGTGGAGAATGGAGTCGATTTCAACGTTTAAGTCCGTTTCTTTCAGGAATTGCTCAAAAGCATCGGCGAGGACGACGAAGCCGGACGGGACGGGAATGCCGGCTTGGGTCATTTCGCCGAGCGATGCGCCTTTGCCTCCGGCGGTGTTCGCATCGTGTTTCCCAATTTGAGTGAAGGATTTGGTGAACATGGTTTTCATCGCCGTATTTTAATTTTTTTTACCGCTCTCAGATTACGCGATCATTATTGCAAAAAGAATCGCAAGAACGCCGAGAAAAGTAAGAATGGTTGAAAGGAAAACCATGTCGTTTTTTCTTTTCGCCCATGCGTCCGCCGCTTCCGCGCCTTTCACGGAAAATACGCTGACGGAAAGCCATGCGGCAAAGACGGAAACAAAAACAAAAGAAAGAAAAATGCTCTCTCCTTGCTGTGTAAAAAATGTTTGAAGCCGGATGTTTGCGCTTGGCGGCGCAAGTTTTGCAAATCGCGCAACCGTGTCCGGGTGTATATAATACAGCACCCCGAAAAACCATGACGCTCCATAGGACAAAAACGCGAGTAAAGATGCCCGACGCAGAAACGGGAGCGATGCGTCCTTTTTTACGGCCGTCATGACAAAAGCGTATGATGCGCAAATACCGAGCGTCCACAGCATGATATACAAAGTAAGAAAAATTATGTTCATGGCTTTGGCTTGTTAAACGAGGTGAACGGGGGCTTGTCGGAAGCGCGGCGGCCGAAAGCCCCGAACTTCTTCCTTGTGGCATCCAAAATGAAGCCGCCGAGAATCACGGAAAGAATATAAAAAAGCATGATCTCAACATACGAGAGTTTCGTTGAATTTGTCAAAAACACACCGATGACGAGTGCGGCATACCACGAGATAAATGAAAACGCGCTTCCGAGCCAGAGAGAAATTTTGTGCATCTGAAGCAGAATGGCATTGATGGCGATGATGGAAACCACGGTCAGTTTCGCCCACAAGACCGGATTGTAGAGCTTGAAAAACTGCCCGTGCGCGATATAAAGTATCACAAAACCGAATCCCGTAAATAAAGAGAGTACCAGCCCGACGCGCACGACGCGATACACCACTTTCAGGAAACTCGATTCAGTGGGGTCGACTACGCCGTCCATGAGCGCCTTTGTAAGAAAAATCTCAATAAACGTCGCCCCGCCGACGCCGAGCGCGGCGCCGATGAGATGAAAAATAATGAGCCAAAGATATATGTCCATAAACATGCATTGGAGTATCAGGAATGAGTATCAGTATAAGGACGTTGCGGCTTCGTCGTTCCCCGATACCGATACTATCCCCTGATACTTATCGCCCCATCGCCTTTTGTATCTCGCCCTGATACCTTCGCATCACTTCCATGGATGCCGCCATTTCGCTCTTTCCTTCTTTCACCTTCCGCTCTATTTCTTTTCCAATCTTTTCAAACAATTCCGGATTCTCCGAGACAAGCGCGATAATCTGCTCCCTCTGCGCCTCCGGCACGTTCTTCAGCTTCGCCTCCATCATTTTTTTGACAAAAAAATCTTTGATGCCCATATTGATTGCGGTTCTTATCTGATATGAGTTCATTGTACCAGACGAATAATTTTTTACAAAGTAAAACCCCCGTGCACGAAACGGGGGCAAAAGCCCTACTTTGCTGTTAGTTCCGGAAACTGTGGTTGTGGAGAAAACTTCATCCACCCCATACAAAGAACAGCCTCTGTGTCATATTTCCCCACAAGATACTGAGCGCCCTCGCGATTCTTCCATTCCTCGTCATTAACTGTGACAATCCTCCCGGAAAAAATATAGTCGGAAATACCAGCCACCCCGGCGCAACGGCAAAGAGCGGTAACTGCGACTCTTATGCGGTCGCCCTCGTGACCATCACGTTTTCGTTCTATAAATTCAACCGTTATGTCTTCTTCCAAACCCAGTCGAAGACTGTCGAAAAGTCTCTCGCGAGAAGGTCCTTGTTTAATCTGCATAACATTACCCATGCGGACACCTCATTTAATATACAAGTTTGTTAAGTTGACGAACAAACGACACGCCCTTATTCCTTTCAGAACGACCCGACCATATGGTGCAGGAATTATTTTATATAATATGCAAATAATTACTTTTGTCAAGTTTCTTGCGTTCCGCAAAAGCGGTAAGATATGATTGTCGTATTCGTTACCATTCGTATATTGGTATATTTGTTGATTTTTTACCGGAAACCCGCTAATATAAATAGGACTTACGCACTGGCGAAAGATTTGGTCGGTGAGTCTGCCACGCGGGTACTTCCATTTTCTAATCGCTTCGCTCAAGA
>CAYPFT010000042.1:0-8609 GCA_964410165.1 uncultured Candidatus Saccharibacteria bacterium | reverse complement strand
CGACCAAAAACCGATACTGAGACCGTATGCTATCGTAATCGTGCGTAAGGTGAGTTTATAATTTGAAATTTATTTGGAACTTGAGATTTTGAATTTGTGATTTTTCAAAGATAATGCATAACAAAAATACAAAATTGAAAGTTGTCACCATTGGCGGCGGCACCGGAAGCTTCATGTTGCTCTCCGGTCTCAAAAAATATCCGATTGAACTTTCCGCCATCGTTTCCATGTCGGACGACGGCGGGGCTTCCGGCGTGCTTCGGGACGAACTCGGCGTGCTTCCTCCCGGCGATGTACGCCAATGCCTTGTGGCGCTTTCCGATGCGTCCGATGAAATGCGCGCGCTTATGAATTACCGCTTTGCGAATGGGGGGTTCAAAGGCCACAGCTTCGGCAATCTGTTTCTTTCCGCACTTGAAAAGACCCACAAGAATTTTCTTGAAGGCGTTCGGACGGCGATGGACATACTTAAGGTGTCCGGCGAAGTCATTCCCGTGACCGGAAGCGATGTGCATTTGCGCATGGAGCTTGGCGACGGTACTTTTTTGGAAGGGGAAGACATCATCGACCACGCGCACTTTCAAGACAAGGGGGTAAAAAAACTTTCCTTTCGCGAGCGGATAAAAGCAAACCCCCGCGCGGTAGGAAGGATACTCAATGCGGATATCGTCGTCATCGGCCCCGGCGATTTGTACGGCAGTATTCTCGCCAATCTTATCGTACCGGAAATAGCCAAAGCCATACGGAAAACCCGCGCGAAAGTGATTTACAACGCCAACCTCACAAACAAAAAAGGCCACACGAGCGGATTTTCCGTTGATGATTATGCGGATGCCATCGAAAACGCCATCGGCAAAGGGCGCATTGATTTTGTAACCCTCAACACTAAAAAGCCCCCAGAGAAATTGATACAAAAATACAGCCGACAAGAGGGGAAAGGGTTTCTGGCGGAATTCAACGAAGCGAAAAAACCGAACCGAACATATCGGCTCATCCGCGGCGACTTCTTAAAAGACGGCATCCCAAAAAAAGCCAAAGGCGACGCCCTCGCCAACAGCCGCTCCTTCATCCGACATGACGCCGATAAACTCGCGAAGGCGATTATGGATTGCGCGGGGGCTTGACAAAACAATGATATTTGTTATCATCTCACGAGCTCTCCTTGCGCTTGTTGCGTAAAAAAGAGAGCAAGAAAAAAGACGAACCTTGAAATTTTCATACACGACAGGAGACATACGATGCAATGGTTAAAAAATAATACCCTTATTGTTGGGGGAGCCGGTGTTTTGGTGCTGATTCTCGGTTTTTGGCTCGCGGTTATACACCCGAAACAGCAGGCGAACGAAGCCTGTAATTCGGCGGTTCAATTGCTTCGCCAAGAAACATCCGATGCGGAAACACTTCGAAAAGAAGCCGAACGATTCGCCCTGTGGTATAAATCGGAATATCTCGTTCCGATTGTCGACCTTCTCAAAAAGAGCGATGAAAAGATTGCGCAAGCGAACGCGTCGGTGAAAAAAGCCGAATCGGCAAACACGGATGAAAAATACGCGTTTGCGACGAAAGCGATTGAATACCTTCAAAAAGGAGACGGAAGTGTTTCCTCTCTTCTTTCCGCCGTAAAGCAGGAACTGGACGGCTATACGAAAATGACGGCGGACACAAGAGGCAATCTTTTGTCGCTTCAAGACAAAGTATCTAAAATGGGTTCGGCGCATAATGCCGCTCAAGGCCGATATATTCTCGAAAGCGGGGCATATTTACCAAAATATACCAAGGTTATGGAGGGGGAGCTTTCAAAAGCAGACAAGCTTTTATGGACGGCAACCAAAGCGCTCGATAGAGCGGCAAGGTTCCTTCCTCCTGACGACGACACAACAAAGCTTGGAGATCCGAAAGCGGCACGGAGCGAGCTTTCTTCCGCGGAAGATGTTTTAGGGCAAGGGTATGTATTTGTAAACAACGTTATTCGGGAGCTTTCTTTTCAAAAAGAAGCTTTGGAAAACGTTGTGCAAGCAATAACCGATGCTTCCGTTTTGTCTCAACAAGCGGAAGAGCATCTTTCCTTTGTCGGAACCAACAGTAAGTTGAGTTCTGAAAAATCGCTCAAAAGCGCTTATGCGAAATATCGCGATTCATCAGATTTATTGAAAAAAGCGAAAAAAACTCTTCGTACGAAAGTTGAAGGGAAGTATGATAACCCTTTGGCATACAAATCGGCACTTGAATCAATCGAAAACGCAAAAGCCGCGACAATAGAAGCCGATGCGCAAGTACGGCTTATGAATGAAGCGGCGAACGGAATTCGTCAGTTGCGGGCGGAAGTGGAGAATACATCAAATCTGTTGCGTGACGCGCATGTTGATATCGGCGTATTGAAGCAGTATCATCAAGAGCGCCTTTGGCAGGATGTCAGCGGACACGCTGAGAAAATATCTTCACAGATAAGGCAGGCGGAAAAAGCGCTCGCGAAAGCGGAGGCTTATGCCGACTTAAACGTCGAGAGATTTTCTGATGCGGTTGTTTTGATTCATTCCGGTATCGATTCAGTCGGGCAAGCTCAGGCGTTCTCTATCGACCTGCACGATTTTCTGGCGAAATTGGAAAAAGCGCGAGAAATGTGGCCGGACGCATACAGAAGTGCGCAGTCGCAAATTGATTCTGAACGGATGGCTGTCCATACGTACGGCTCATACTCAAGCTCCGCGAAATCGGATTTTGAAAGAGCCGTAGGACTTCTCCGCGATGCGCGAAACGCCGCGAAAGATCGCGACTATAAAAAAGCGGTCAGTTTGGCGCAGTCGGCAAAAAAATATGCCGACGGCACCGGAAGTAAAGCTCGCCGTGCGTACAATGAGTATCAAGATGAGCAAGCGGCAAAAAAACGCGCGGAAGAAAACGCGAAAGAAAAGCAGAATACCCCGCCTGCCAAAACAGATGGCGAAAAGTGGACATTTAGCAAGTCAAATTAAAACACCTCCATGCGTAAGACGAGGGCGGGTAACACCGCCCTTTTTTTGACGCGAATTCAGGGTTGAACAGCCGTGAGGGCAGGGGGGTTGACAAATAGATAGTATTTATGATATGTTATTTTTGGCACGGGAATCTCCGCGCCCTTTGAAAACCTCATATTTAGGAGACAAAAGTGAATACTCATTCAATTTCTCGCAGTTCTCGTACCTTGTTGCTCGGCGTATTATTAGCGTGGTGCGTCATGCTTGCCGGCTGTGGATATAACACCATGCAAACCCAGGACGAAAAAGCCGATGCGGCTTGGTCTGAAGTGTTAAATCAATACCAACGCCGCGCGGACCTTGTTCCGAATTTGGTAAATGTCGTGAAGGGTTATGCCTCGCATGAAAAAGATGTATTGACGCAAGTTACCAAAGCGCGGGCCAAAGTTGGTTCGATTCAAATGACCCCAGAACTTGCGAACGATGCGGCGGCTTTGGTGAAGTTCCAGTCCGCCCAAGGCGAACTTGGAAATGCCCTTTCGCGTTTGATGATGGTGACGGAAAATTATCCGCAATTGAGAGCGGACGGACTTTTCCGCGATTTGCAGGCGCAGATTGAGGGGACCGAAAACCGTATCAGCGTAGCGCGCAATCGATATATTGCCGCGGTGAAGGAATATAACATCACCGTGCGCTCTTTTCCGAGCAATATTACCGCAAGCGTGTTTGGTTTGAAACTCCGGCCGAATTTTACCGTTGCGAACGAGCAAGCGATTTCAGCTCCGCCTACCGTGAAATTTTAATCCGCCCCGACACTTGATAGGAGTTTGTAATGAAGAAAATTTTGAAAGTGTTTGCGCTGTGCTTTCTGACTTTCGTCGGAACGAATATCGCTCAAGCAAAAATATCCATTCCGGAACAGCTTCCTCAGGAACTCGTTTCAGATTATGCGGGAATGCTTACTGCGGGGCAGAAAGCGGAGCTCAATGCGAAATTGCGGGCGTATTATGACAAAACCACAAACGTTTTTGTCGTGGTTACTATTCCGTCAATTGAAGAAACCGGCGAGGCAACGCTTCAAGACTGGAACATGAAGCTTGCCGATACGTGGAAACCGGGAGACTCCGAGAAAAGCAACGGCTTGATCATGACCATTTCCGGCAAAGCGTCGCCGTTTAAGGTTCGCATCAATCCCGGGCGTGGCCTTACTGGTGCGCTTACCGATGCGTACCTCAAGCGAATGGTTGAGGACACCATGAAGCCGGTTTTGAATGCACCGACCAATTACTACAACGGCATAAATGTCGCGGTAGATGCGATGGCGACAAAGGTCGGCGATGAGTTTTCGGGTAAAGGAAAAGCAACTGACACCGCCTCAGAAAATGTAGATGGTATCGGCGTAGGTTTTTTCTTTGTCGCAGGAGCTATACTCGTTATCGCCGGCATTATCAGCATAATAGCCAGCATGAGCATTGGGGCGCTTGTCGGATGGCTTGTCGGAGCTTCTGTCTCCGTGGGAGCTCTTTGGGGTATCGGTATCGGTGTTGTCGCCGGGCTCATCCTTGGTTTTATAGGAAAAGCTCTAACAAGCGGTGGCGGCTACGGCGGTTCGTCTGGCGGCGGAGGCTGGGGAGGAGGAAGTAGTTCTTATGACTTCGGCAGCAGCTCAAGCGTAAGCAGCTCAGATTTCAGTTCCGGCGGCGGATTTGACGGCGGTGGCGCCGGGGATTAAATATAAGGGAAGTTTTAAACATCGGAGCGGGTAAAACCGCTCCTTTTTTGTTGCCCGCGAAAAATTTGACTTTTTCTGCGAAATCAGTATGCTTACAGATAAGCTATGAAGACAAGAGGCATCCATAAGCCCTCTCGAGTGGGTCGATCTTCGGCTTTTATCATATCTAGCCGATTTTTTATTTAGGACTTCCACATTTGGCGATATACTAGATTTCGGTCTGCGGTGCGCGTTTACCGTATTGATATACGGCTCTCTGCGCTCCTCGCCCGAAACCGTCGTATCTCATCCAAATCTGAAAGTCCTTCAATTCCTTATGGCAATAACCAAAGCAAAGAAAGCGGAGATTTTTGAAAATCTCAGCACTATAGCGAAAGGGGAAGGGTCCCGCGTGTTCGTGAACTTCCACGGGCTTTCCGTAACCGACACGACCGCCGTTCGCCGCGCGCTCAAAAGCGAAGGGGTGAATTATCTCGTCGCCAAAAAGACCATCGCAAGCAAAGCGTTCAGCGAGTCCGGCATTTCGGGCGAGCTTCCGGCTCTTCCGGGCGAGCTTGCCATCGCGTACGGAGAAGACGCTCTCGCCCCCGCGCGCGAAGTGTACAAGTTCCAAAAAACGTTAAAAGACAAGATTTCCATCTTGGGCGGCGTTTTCGAGAATCGTTTCATCGGAGCTGAGGAGATGGTAACCATCGCGTCCATCCCCTCCCGCCATGTCCTTTACGCGCAATTTGTCAATCTCATCAATTCTCCAATACAGCGCTTCGCCGTCGTGTTGGACAGAATAGCGGAGGCGAAAGAAGCATAAACATTTATCATTAAACAATTAACCATTATGGAAGGAGAAACAACAGAAGTCGTCGTTCCCGTCAAGTTCAAAGATTTGGTGGAAAAAATAGAATCCATGAGCGTTCTTGAGCTTCACGAGCTCGTGAAATTGCTTGAGAAGAAATTCGGAGTTTCCGCCGCCGCCGTTGCGGTCGCAGGCCCTGCCGTCGCAGGTGAAGCCGTCGAGGAAAAGAGCGCGTTCAACGTCGAACTCACCGCCATCGGAGAGCAGAAGATTGCCGTCATTAAGGTAGTGAAAGACGTCCTCGGCCTCGGACTCAAAGAAGCGAAAGAACTCGTCGAATCCGCCCCCGCCATACTCAAGGAAGGGTTGAAGAAAGAAGAAGCGGAAGAGGTGAAAAAGAAGATAGAGGAAGCAGGCGGGAAAGTAACCTTAAAGTAAGAATCACCGCCAGCAAAAGCTCACATGCCCAGAAAGGGCATGGGGTGAATCATTTTTACAGCCCGTTTTTTGGGACTGTAAAAATGCAAGCGGAAGCGGGCGGGAAAGTGACACTGAAGTAAGAAACTTACACGCAAAAATCCCCGATATCGGGGATTTTTGCGTGTTGTAAAAAATGTCCACTTAAGCTATCATTAAACCATGAGCAACAAAAACAAAAATTCCAAAAATCCACTGCCAATCGGCTGGATTATTTTCGGTCTTCTCGCGGTCGGGTTTATCGTGTGGATTGCGACTTTGCCGCGCGTGTCGAGCAATGACCCCGGAGTCATTTCGACGAACGGCATTCATTATCACCCTCATCTTGCCATAACCATCAAGGGCGAAAATATCCCCATTCCTGCAGACGTGGGAATCGGCGCTGTTCACAACCCCATCCATACCCATGATCCGGACGGCGTTATTCATCTTGAGTTTACCGGAGTCGTCAAAGAAGAAGACACCACGCTCGGAAAGTTTTTTGATATTTGGGGCAAGGACTTTTCAAAGGACTCTGTCATGGGGCATAAGACGGGAGAGGGCGGGACGGTAAAAATGAAAGTGAATGGCGCGGAGAATACCGAGTTTGAAAATTATCTCATGAAGGATGGCGATAAGATAGAGATAACTTATGACTAATAACTTACAACTAATCACACAAAAAACATGGATGGAATTTTTCAAAACAAAAGATTCGCCGGGTCGCTCGTTATTCTCCTCTTGAGCGGTTCGCTTTATTTGGTCGGGCAATTCGTGAATGGCTTGAAAGAGTATTCTTTCGTTGGACTCACCCCGTCATCTCCCGCTACGATAAATGTTTCAGGGGAGGGGGAAGTGTTTGTGAAGCCCGATATTGCCGAGCTTTCCTTTTCAGTTTCAAAAGAAGCGAAAACCGTAACTGAAGCGCAGGCCGCTTCCGCCGAAAAGATAAACGAGATTATGGCGTATCTCAAGGAAGCGGGCATAGACACAGAGAAAGATGTTAAGACGGAAAACTACAACCTGTATCCCAAGTATGAATACCAACAACGCGCCGTACAGATATTTTGCCCGAATGGCTACTGCCCCCCTGAAGGGAAGCAGGTGCTTGTCGGCTACGAAGTCAACCAAACCATTTCCGTTAAAATCAGAAAGATTGACGATGCCGGGAAGATACTGGTGGGAGTGGGCGATAAGGGGGCGACGAATATAAGCGGCATCAGCTTCTCGGTAGACAAGAAAGACGAGATTGAGGCGCAAACGCGAGATAAAGCGATACAAGACGCGCAAGAAAAAGCGGAAATACTTACGAAAAGTCTCGGCGTGAAGATCATGCGGATGGTGAGCTTCTCGGAAAGCGGAAATTTTCCCGTGTATTCCCGCTTTGAGGGAGTTCAGGCTATGGCTTTGAAGTCGGCGGATATCGCCCCCTCAATTCCGACCGGAGAAAACAAATTCACATCTAACGTGACTATTGTTTACGAAATACGGTAAGAGCGTAACTTGAATCTTTTTTTAGTTTTGTTATCATGGCGATACACAGGCGTTATTAATTTAATCAACATATTTTATGTCAACGGAAAATTCTATGAATAAAGTGTCGCCGGATGCTGAGATTATGGAAGAGCAAGAAGCGACGAAGAAAGATGCGCAATTTAGAGCAAATAACAAGAATCTTGAGAAATGGTATATGGGTCTTCCTGCTCCGGTAGCCAAGGCGTTCCTGCTCTTTTTTGGGGATAAAAATGAAACCACGGCGATGGATATAATGCATGAAGATGCTAACAGAGAAAATGAGTTACGAGACTGGGAGAAAGAACTGGCGAAAAGCGGTCTCACGATTGAAGATGTGAAAAAAGAATTTCACAAACATGATTCCCTCTAGTTTTTAGACCCCTGAAAGTTTATGATTAACTCACCTTACGCACGATTGTGATACCGTACGGTTTCGGCGTAGAATTTTGGTCGGTTTCTCCGCCCCTTGGCGGTGGAACCGCCAAAATAGAGCGTCGGAAGCGGAAGATTTGGCGGAGAGACCGCCAAAAGGGCGGACTCACCGACCAAATCTTTCCCGTCGTGCGTAAGGTGAGTGATTAAAGAATTTCCGGAATGGATTACACTGAAAGAAAAGTTGCACTTCAAAGA
The DNA here is from genome assembly GCA_964410165.1 of uncultured Candidatus Saccharibacteria bacterium. Lineage (GTDB taxonomy): Bacteria > Patescibacteriota > Minisyncoccia > Phycocordibacterales > CAIJYI01 > CAIJYI01. The sequence continues at coordinate 529 of CAYPFT010000042.1, read as the reverse complement.
AAGTACCCCGCCTTTTGTTTCGGAAAGAGAAATATGGTGGGCGAGTATTGGTGAAAATATCGGGTCGGAAATAAACGGCAAAAGCAAACATTTTTCACGACCGGTTATCGTTTTTAAAAAACTTTCGCACGGATTCTATTTTGTTATACCGACGACCACGCAGAAAAAAGAAGGAAGCTGGTATGTTCATTTTCGACAACATGAAAAAGACATGTATGCCTGCCTTCACCAAGCGAGGGCTATTGATTACCGAAGATTGTCATCAAAACTCGGGACGCTTGACGACAACGATGCTAAAAAAGTGAAAACGGGTTTTGATTATCTTTTCAAGTAAATTCAAAACCCGCTCCGATTTGTCGAAGCAGGTTTTGAAAATCTATGTTCCCTGCCGTTACCGACAGGGCCGCGGGAAAATCCCGAATGTAGCTTTATTGTAGCAAATAACATTTTTTTGTCAAGAAATTTAAATGTATCTCCTCACACCCCAAAAATATCTTTACTGTACAGAGCGATATTACACACGAACCCC
>CAYPFT010000041.1:0-8720 GCA_964410165.1 uncultured Candidatus Saccharibacteria bacterium | reverse complement strand
GTACTGCCGTCCGCCAGCTGGCGGATATATCCCGATTTTCATAAATATATCATAACCTGTGGATTTGATAAAGAGAAGAAAAAGGAGCATACTATATTTATGACAAAATCCATTTTTCGGCGGCATAAAGGTATTTTTATATTTTTGGCAATTATGCTCGCAGGCGGAGGAATAGCGGCGTATTCTTTGCGCCCGAAGCCGATCGTGTATGAATTCGCGGCGGTGGAGCGGCGGGACATCAAGCAAGAAGTCAGCGTTACAGGAAGGGTGAAGCCCGTACAGAATGCAGATCTTGCGTTTGAAACAGGCGGAAGGGTGGCACATGTGTACGCCAAGGTGGGCGATATGGTGTCCGCCGGACAAGTGCTGGCGGGGCTTGAAAATGGGGATGAACTGGCAAGCATTGATGAAGCCAAAGCGCGGCTTGCGGCGGAAGAAGCTAAACTGCGACAATTGAAAGCGGGGACGCGAAGCGAGGAAATCGCCGTACAAAAAACCAAAGTCGCCAATGCGAAGGTCGCTTTGAACAATGCATCAAAAAGTCTTTCGGTCGCCATGGATGATGCGTATACGAAAGCCGACGATGCCGTACGGAACAAAACGGACAAATTTTTTACCAACCCGAGAACCATGTCGCCGCAGATGACTTTCTTTTTGACCGATTCGTCTCTTCAGAATGACATTGAGATTCGCCGTGCGGATATTGAAGATATGCTTATCACGTGGATCGGCGACAAAAGCGAGACGGGAATATCACATGCGGAAACCGTAAAGGAAAGGCTCATACAGATAAAAACTTTTTTGGACAGGGCGGCACTTGCGCTCAGCACGGCATCGCCGAGCGGAAGCATTACTCAAACAACACTCGATGGATATAAGACGGATGTTTCGTCCGCGCGCGCGAGTATAAACGTTGCGATTTCCGCGCTTGATTCGGCGGGGCAGGCGTTTCGCGTTGCCGAATCGAATGTCGCCTTGGAAGAATCAAATCTTGCTCTCAAGGAAGCTCCCGCCGAAGTAAATACCATTTCGGCGCAAGAAGCCGCGGTATCGCAGGCCGAAGCCGCGGTGCGGGCAGTGCAAGCGGTGGCGGCGAAAACTCTGCTCCATTCTCCAATACGAGGGATAATTACAAAGCAAGACGTAAAACAGGGAGAGATTGTTTCTCCGAACACGCCTCTTGTATCCGTTATTTTGAAATCCAACTTTGAGATTGAAGCATTTATTCCGGAGGCTGATATCGCGAAGGTTCATGTTGGAGACAGCGCCTCTACGACGCTTGACGCGTACGGCGATACTGTCATATTTCCGGCAAAAGTGATTTCCATTGACCCGGCGGAAACTCTCATTGAAGGCGTTGCGACATACAAGACGATATTCCAATTTAATGAAGATGACGCGCGCGTAAAGCCGGGCATGACCGCCAACATTGATATTTTGACGCAAGAAAAAAACGGAGTACTCGCATTGCCTCAGCGGAATCTCATACGAAAAGAAACCGGCACTTTCGCCGAGATATTTGACGGCGCTCTGGTGCGCGAAATTTCCGTTGAAACCGGCCTCCGCGGGGCGGACGGATATGTGGAGATTGTTTCGGGACTTGTCGAGGGGCAAGAAATTGTAATACCGAAGAATTAACCAACGTGTAAAATTTAAGCATCAAATTCAAAACAACAAGTTCCAAATAAATCACAAAATTTAAAATTACAAATCTCAAACTCGACGGACACCGATTTTGAATTTTAGTATTTAATATTTTGAATTTATTTGGAGCTTGGAATTTTAAATTTGGTGCTTCGAGAGTATGTCCTTAATCCAAGTCAGCAATCTTAAAAAAAAATACGATGACGGCGAGAGCGCGACCATCGCTCTCCGCGGTGTTTCTTTTTCTATCGAAGCCGGAGAATTCGTCGCCATTATGGGGCCGAGTGGATCAGGGAAATCAACGCTCCTGCACATTCTCGGCTTTCTCGACGGACAGACATCCGGCGAGTATCTTTTTGACGGCAAGAAAATGGACGACTACGAAGAGAGCGAAGTGGCGAGCATTCGCAATAAAAAAATGGGCTTCGTCTTTCAGGCGTTCAACCTGCTTCCGCGTACGAGCGTATATGATAACGTCGTTCTGCCCCTCGTGTATTCGGATATTCCGGAAGATAAATGGCATGCTATCGCCATGAAAGCCATCAAAGATGTCGGACTTGAACACCGCGCCGACCATGAGCCTTCGGAGCTCTCCGGCGGAGAAAAACAGCGCGCCGCCATCGCCCGCGCTCTCGTTACCGACCCGCAGGTCATCTTCGCCGATGAACCGACCGGCAACCTCGATTCAAAATCAGGGCAGGGTATCATGGAAATACTGCAAGAGTTGAATGAAAAAGACCATCGCACCATCGTCCTCATCACACACGAAACCTACACCGCCGAAACCGCCGAGCGGATACTGCACATGAAAGACGGAGAGATTGAAAAAGACGAGAAGGTAGCGCATCGGAAGCACGCGAGAGCAGGGTTTAGGAAGTAGTGGCGGAAACTTGGCGGTGAGTCCTCCTTTTTTGGAGGTCTCTCCGCCAAGTTAGAGTGAACGATGGCACACATTATCATTTCACCTAGATGAGCGAAATGATAAAACCGCCAAAAGATTCGGATACCATTTTCGTGATGTCACGAAAATGGTATAAATGACGCAGTTAAAAACTTTATGAAAAACCTGAAACAAGAACCAACGCCGTATACGAAAGAATGGCTTCGTGAGCGCGCCTTCAACTCCCTTGAAAAAATAGAGGAGGGGGTGTGGGATTTTTCCGATTCGCTTCTTCTGTATAATCCGGAAGGAGCCGAAGAATACGCTTCGCTTCAAGAAGCTGACACGCCGTATTCGCAAATGGTAACCAATCCGGAAAAGGAATATTTGAAAGAAATTGCCTCAAATATAGTTGATGAATTGCCAAATCAATTTGAATACATAGATTTGGGTCCGGGAACGGAACACAAAGAACAATTTTTCTTTGATGCGGCAAAAGAACAAAAGAAAGAATTTTTGTATACCCCGGTTGATATCAATGAAGATTTTTTGAAACTTTCAAGCGCCTATGTTTCCTCGCAAGGAATTGGTACAAATCCTGTGCGTGCATCTTTTGAAGAACTTCCGGAAAGACTCGGTGAGTCGGAGATGTCGCGCTTCGTTTCTCTCGGTTTTACTTTTCCCAATTATGCTCCTGAAAAAATACTCCGTTTATTGCAATCAATTGCGGCAAAAAATGGACAAGCTTTTATAAGCGTTCAGATATGTGATCGTGTTGATATGGAGGGATTAAAGAATGCTTATTCAGGGGATATGTATAAGCTCATTGACTTAAAACTGTACTTACTTGGTCTTAACGGAGAAACAGATATTCTCTCGCGAGAAACCGATTGTGGCGTGCAAGTATGGTATACGCTCAAGAACTCAAATAAAAAACTAGAGGCGAAAGGTATCTTTTCGGGAGATAAGCTTCTTGTACTCCAATCACTCCGATACGACAAAGAACAACTTGAAAAAGAAATTCAGGAAGTTTTTGCCGAGTACACGCTGTACGATACGGGAAAGTCATTCATCGGAGCCCTTTTGAAAACATAACTTGTCTTTTCAGCGCTTTTTGTACACAATAAAAACATGCATATTTTTCTTGATGAATCGGGAAATTTTACGGGTGGTAAAGACGAGTGTTTTATCGTCGGCGGCTTTGCCACAAGCGACCAGAGGGCTACCGCGAAAGCGTTTCGGAAATGGCAGAAGACGAAATTTGCGGATAAGAGATTGAGGTATCGGAATGAAGTGAAATTTTCGGACATGCGACTCTCGAACAAGCTCCGTGCGCAAACATTGCAGCACCTTGAGAGGCAAAATATTCGCATATTTTACGCTCTTTTGAAAACCGCCAATATTCCGCCGGAATACAAAAAGAAAGGGAGCATTGAAACCGGAAAACTCTACACGCAGCTTGTCGCGCATACTCTCGGACTGCTTCTCCCGAGCACGGAAACAGAATTTACCGTAATGGTTGACCACCGGCATCTGAAAAAGATGCGCCGGGAGGAATTTCAAGAAACCATCAAGGCAAATATTCTCTTTGAACTTCCGAAGGGGGCTGTCGTGCGGATAGATATGGTTGATTCATCTACAAATCCGAATATACAGATTGCCGACTGGATTTGCGGAGCACTTTACCGGCACCACTCAAATCGTCCTTCGGGGGAAGAATTTTACCGGATTTTGCGCGGAAGCATTGTTAAGTTTACCGAGCCGTTCAAGGATTTTTGGGGTGAAGTGCCGGACAACAAAAAATCACCTTCGGAAAGGTGAACTTTTGTAGAGCGGCGTCTCCCATGATTTGCCTCAAGTATCAAGACCTCCACATGCGCGGAGGGTACCCTCGGGGTCTCCTGAAAGCTATTATTGCCAACTCTAAGTAAAGTATACCAAATTCATTTCTTTTGTCAATCATCATTTTATGCACCCGAAACATCTTTTCAAAACCGCCATGAAAAGCATCGCCGTGAACAAATCGCGGTCGGCTCTTACCATGCTCGGTATCGTTATCGGGGTGACTTCCATTATTCTCATCATCTCGCTCGGCAAGGGGGCAGAGGGGCTCATTCTCGGCGCAGTGCAGGGGATTGGCTCAAAAACAATTGCTATTATTCCGGGACGTCAGCCGACGGGGCCGGCGGATGTGGCGCAGATGTTTACGGATTCTTTGAAACAAAAAGATCTCGAACTTTTGAGCAAGAAAGAAAATGTGCCGGGTGCGGAAACGATTATGCCGGTTGTGTTCGGAGCGGATACGGGTTCATACGAAAACACAACGTATCATCTTACCGTGTTTGCGGGAAGCGAAGCGATACAAAACATTCTCTACATCAATCCTTCTCCGGGCGAATTTTTTACCGCCGACGACGTGAGGGAATATGCCGATGGTATCGTTATCGGCTACAAAGTGAAAGACCGATTTTTTCCGGATGATGACGCGGGTTCCGTGCTCGGAAAGAAAATACGAATCAAGGGAAAAAATTTTCGCATCATCGGCATCATTCCGAAAGAAGGGCAGTCATCCATTTTTAACTTTGACGATGCCATAGTACTCCCGTACACCACCGCGCAGAGATATATTTTCGGCACCAAGTATTTCAACCGCATGATTGTCGAGGCAACTTCCGAAGACGTGATTACGAACACGGTCGTTGACATCGAGAACACGCTCCGCGAATCGCACGGCATCACCGACCCGAGCAAGGATGATTTCTTCGTGGAAACACAGGCGAATATCGTGAGCCGCCTCGGAGTCATTACGAGCGCATTGACGGCACTTCTCGTCGCGCTTGCGGGAATCTCGCTCGTCGTCGGCGGTATCGGCATCATGAACATCATGCTCGTATCGGTGACGGAGCGTACGCGCGAGATAGGATTGCGGAAAGCAGTGGGCGCCACGAACGGCGATATCCTTTTCCAATTTTTGATTGAGTCCGTCATGCTCACGTTCCTCGGCGGCGCCGTCGGCATCGCGCTCGGCGTTGGCCTCTCATTCGGCGCAGCAGTTTTGATAAATAAATTCGCCGGCATCGCGTGGGCATTTTCTTTCCCGGTAAAAGGCGCCGCGCTCGGCCTCGGCGTTTGCACCTTCGTCGGCCTCGTCTTCGGCATCTACCCTGCGCGGCAGGCGGCAATGAAGAATCCCGTGGAGGCTATGCGGTTTGAGTAAAAAACTTGACAAAATTTACATCTCGTGTATACTTAGAAGTGGCTGACTGATTTTGTAACCATAAGACATACACTGACCAAAGGAGGTAATTATGTCTAAAATAAATCTGAATATCCGTCTTTTTCGCGCAAAGGTGCGAAAAATACTACTTTCCGATGACAGGAACACGTATCTTCAAATGTCTGGCTTTTGCGAGAAAGCTCTTGCAGATTCTGACCGCGGCACCGTCGCGGAAATATTGTTGGAAGAAATTTTTGCTTTGAAACAGCGGGGGATTGTCAAGCAAAATTCGTACGGGGTGTTTCTTGCCGTGGATTTACTGGATGAGCACATCGCGCCCGTGGACCCGATTTTCGCGGTGAAAGTCGCGGAAATGCTTTTGTGGGAGGAGGTGCTTCAGAAAACAGATCGTTCAACCAGGGGACACCTGATGAATATCTTGGCGAAATCGGGATACAGGCTCCCGAAAGTGAAAGCGGCCATGGAGGAGTTTGTCAAAAGAATTCCGGAAATACCGTACGGGGATGATTTCCGTACCGATGAACTCCGAAAACTAGACGAGTTGGACGCGCAAAACGTCCTTTCGGCAATAGCGTAACATGCAACGAGTACGCGGAACCCTCAGCGGTCCCGCGTATTTTTTATTATGAACACATTTTTGCAGAGGGAAAAACGCCCATCGCGTTTTTTGTTTCCGGCGGTTTTTGTGATAAAGTTGGGGATATAATCGGCTGAAAATTATGGAAAAAGAAAAAGCCCCCAATGAGGACGGAACCTCACCAGGGTCTTTCTCAATCCGGCGCCAATGATTAGATTATAATCAACCGTAGTGTAAAGTCAAAGAAAATTGTTTATAAATAGGACTTACGCATTGGTAAGAGATTTGGCGGTGAGACCTCCAAAGGGAGGACTCACCGCCAAATCTCCGGCAATCTCGCTCAATTTTGGCGGTTTCTCCTTCCTTGGAGGTGGAACCTCCAAAATTGAGTAACAAAAGTATTTTTTCATGATCAATGCGTAAGTTCTAATAAATTTATGCGCCTCAAACACACCTTAAAAATAGCGGGAAGGGGCGTCGCGATAAACCGTTCGCGGTCTGTTTTGACGATTCTCGGCATCGTTATTGGGATTGCTTCGGTGATTGTGATTGTGTCGCTCGGGGACGGTGCGACAGCGCTTATCAAAAGTCAGATTGAAGGAATCGGTTCGCAAACCATCTCTATCGAGCCGGGGCGGGAGCCGACAACGCCGACCGATGTGGCGCAGATATTTTCCGATTCGCTGAAACAGAAGGATGTGGAACTTTTACGGCGTAAAGAAAATGTGCCGGGGCTCGCGGAGATAATGCCCGAAGTCTACGGCGGAGTTGTCGGTTCGTATGAAAACGAGACGTATCGTTTTACGGTACTTGGAGGAACTGACGCGATGGAGAGGATTATGGATTTGGGCGAACTGCAGGGAAATTTTTTGACCGAAGATATGGTGAAAGAATCGGCGAGCGTTGCGGTGCTCGGCGCGAAAGTAAAAGACAAACTTTTCGGCGCGGACGACGCCATCGGGAAAAAAGTGCGAGTAAAAGGCATTAACCTTCGCGTCATCGGCATCCTTCCGAAGAATGGCTCGTCAGCCCTCTTCAGTTTCGATGATATGGTTATCGTGCCATACACTACCGCGCAAAATTATATTTTGGGACAGAAACACTTCAACCAGATCATCGTGCTTGCCGACCGAAACGTTCCGTTTGAAGAAACCGTGCGCGATGTGAAGACTACTCTTCGTGATTCGCACGGGATCACGGATGCGTCTAAAGATGATTTTCACATCGGTACGCAAGCCGACCTCTTGAAGCGCATCGGCACGGTAACGCTTGCCCTCACACTGCTCCTTGCTTCGGTCGCGGGGATATCGCTCATCGTCGGCGGCGTGGGAATAATGAACATTATGTTCGTGTCCATCATTGAACGAACGAGAGAAATCGGACTCCGAAAAGCGCTCGGCGCGACGAACGGCGATATTCTTTTGCAGTTTCTTTTTGAAGCGATTTTGCTTACCTTCATCGGCGGGATTGTCGGCGTACTCCTCGGCGCGTCGGTATCCCTTCTGTTTTCTCTCGCAATAACGAAGGTCGCGGGAATCGCGTGGGGCTTCTCATTTCCCATAAAAGGCGCGCTCTCGGCGCTCGGCATCTCGACTTTCATCGGTCTCGTCTTCGGCATCTATCCCGCCCGCAAGGCGGCGAAGAAGAACCCTATTGAGGCGTTGCGGTATGAATAAATGCATTGGGATTGGCGCGAACCGACACTTCTGTGATACGATGAAGAAATGTTCGATATCGTCACGCTTGTAAAAACCGCCGGGTATCTCGGCGTGTGCGCTATTGTCTTTGCCGAGTCTGGGCTCTTGATCGGTTTTTTTTTCCCGGGAGACAGCTTGCTTTTCACGGCAGGAATTCTTTCCGCCGCGGGACTCTTCAATATCTGGTTGCTTGCGCCGGCGGTTTTTCTTGCCGCGGTTTTGGGAGACAACACGGGATACTACATCGGGAAAAAAGCGGGGGAGAAGCTTTTTCAAAAAAAAGAATCTTTCTTTTTTCGCAAATCATACGTGGAAAAGACGAAAAAATTCTTCGAAAGATACGGCATGAAAGCCGTTATTTTGGCACGATTCGTTCCCATAGCTCGAACCTTTGTTCCGACCCTTGCCGGAGTCGGGCAAATGCGTTACCGGACTTTCTTTTTGTATAACATTATCGGCGGCGCTCTCTGGGGGCTTGGCATGCCGTTTGCCGGATATTTTTTGGGAAACGCCGTCCCTCATATAGACCGCTATCTTTTGCCGATAATTCTCGGGATAATTTTTGTGTCTGTTCTGCCGGTGGTGAAAGGTCTGATTAAAAAATGACGAACACACTCACTCACGCACGTTTTGTATTTTTTGTAAAAATCTGATACCATACGGCTACTCACATGGGCCTATAGT
>CAYPFT010000040.1:0-9238 GCA_964410165.1 uncultured Candidatus Saccharibacteria bacterium | reverse complement strand
AAAAAACGAAATCTTACGAAAATCTGAAACCGAACTGTATCAAGTTATTAACGTACGAGACCTAATTTGTGCTATACTATGTAAATCATGGCGGCGACTTCATGGGCATCAACAAGAAAAAAAGTGTACACCATCGGCGTGATCCTGTTTTTCGGACTCATCGCCGTGGGCGTTTATTTCTTGTATTATTACCGGCCGCCTACTTGCACGGACAAGAAGCACAACCAAAATGAAGAGGGGGTTGATTGCGGGGGTGTTTGCGCTGTGGTGTGTCCGGCAAGCGTCGCCGACCCGATAATTCTTTGGAGCCGGGCATTTCCCATTTTTCGCGGGATGTATAACGCCGTTGCGTACGTTGAAAATCCGAACGCGGGGCTTGGAGTGAAAATGGTAACGTATCGCTTCAAACTTTACGATGAAGAAAACATACTGGTGGCTGAGCGCGTCGGGAGAGCATTTATTGCTCCGAATGAGCAGTTTGCCGTGTTTGAACCGCGCATTAACACGGGCGAACGGATCCCCAAGAGGACTTTTTTTGAATTTATCCAATTTTCCGATTGGACGAAGCTGGAAAAGGAAATGCCGAAAATCATCGTGCGCGGCGAAAAGCTCTCGCGCATTGATACCGCTCCTCGCGTTGACGCAACTCTTCAAAACAGCACTATCGTTGACATATCAAACATTCATGTGGTGGCGATCATTTATGATAAAAATGAAAACGCGATGGCTGTCAGCGCCACCAAAGTTGACACTATCAAAGCGGACTCTTCTTATGACATCGCTTTTACATGGGATGTTCCGTTCCCGTCTTCGCCATCGCGAGTGGAAATTATTCCGCGAGTGGATCTTTTCGGATTCACGTTTTAGGCATCTTCATTCATGCATGCGTACCGTTCCCTCAAAATAGACTGGATTCTTTTTTTTGCCACAATCCCGCTTCTTCTGGCGGGACTTATTACCATGAGTTCGTTCGGCGGGAAAGGCGCTTTTTTTGAAAAACAAGCGCTCTGGATAGTTATTTCTTTTGCCGTGTTTTTCGCTTTCAGTTTTATGGATTTTCGTTTTTTGCGCCGGACGGGGGTTATTATTTCGCTCTTTGCCGGCGGCTGTGGACTCCTCCTTTTTCTTTTTGTTCTCGGCAGTGTTTTTAAGGGGGCGCAAAGCTGGTTTAATTTCGGCGCGTTCGCTTTTCAGCCGTCCGACCCGATGAAGCTGGTGCTGATTCTCGTTCTGACGAAATACTTTTCGCGGCGGCATATGGAAATTGCGAACATCCGGCACATCATTGTTTCCGGCGTGTACGCTTTCATTCCGTTTCTGCTTGTCGCGCTTCAGCCAGACTTCGGATCGGCGGTCATCATTGCGCTTATCTGGTTTGGCATGGTGCTTGTGTCCGGGATTTCAAAAAAACATTTATTGCTGGTCTTCGGACTCGGCATTATTTCCGGCGCGCTTTTGTGGAATTTTGTTTTTCATGAGTATCAAAAACAGCGCATCATGACGTTCATCCACCCCCTCGCCGATATTCGCGGAACGGGGTATAACGCTTTTCAGTCAACCGTCGCCATCGGTTCCGGCGAGATATTCGGGCGCGGAGCGGGATATGGCACGCAGTCCCGTCTGAATTTTCTTCCGGAATATCAAACGGATTTTATTTTTGCCGCTTTCTCCGAAGAATGGGGCTTCGCGGGCGTTGCGCTCTTGTTTTTATTTTTTGCGATAGTCATGTGGAGGATTCTTTACAATGCCATGCACGGCGAAACAAATTTTGAAATGCTTTTCGGGTTGGGGCTCTCGATATATTTTATAGCCCATTTTCTCATAAACGTCGGCATGAATATCGGGCTCTTGCCGGTAACGGGAACAACCATTCCGTTTATGAGCTACGGCGGCTCGCATCTGCTCACGGAGTTTACGGGGCTTGGAATTCTTATGGGAATGCGGCGATACGCTCGCGCGGCGCATCGCGACGACATGAAGAATGAATTTTTGGGCGTGGAATAGCCGTCTCCATAATATTTTTTGGAATGTTAAGCAAATTATGTCTAAGTCTAATTGCGTAACAATCTATGGCCAGAAAATAAGCTTAATACCGACGGTCAACAAGAACACAGCGATCACTGTCCTAAATTTATTTTGCGGAATGCGGTCCACGATCTTTTTGGCAATCTGTGCGCCGAGAAACGAAACCGGAATAAAAATCAAAAGGCTCCACCAGAGACGTTCAGGTAGTGTGGTGCCGCCGACAAAATATGTGATGATGCGCGTTGAATCCACCGCAAGTCCGATCGCCCCAGCTGTGGCGATATAGACTGCCTTTGGCAAATCAAATGCCGAAAGGAACATGCCGCGAATCGCGCCGCCAATGCCGAACATTCCGGCAAAGAATCCGGACAGTGCTCCGCCGGAGAGAGCGGTAAATCCGGAAGCCGGAATTTTGAACTTTGACTGATACACAAGAAAAATGGCGTAGACGGCCAGAAAGACCCCCAATATTCGAAGCAGTAAAGATTGATCTACGCCCAAAGACAACGATGCACCGAAATAGCTGGTGATAAGGCCGATGACACCGAACCAGAGTATGAGTTTAAAATTGAAACCCTTGCGGAATAGCGACACTTTCCAGACATCGCCGAACCAATGGATAATGGCCACCAAGAAAATCGCCTCCACGGGTGGAAAAAATATCACCAGCACCGGAATCATCAGCGTGGATGTGCCGAAACCGGTGATTGTGCCGATGGTAGCGGCGATGAGGGTTAATAATGCAATGTAAAATATTTCCATAGCAAATTTTTTGGCAGAGCTATTTTGAAATTAAGAACGAATAACCTGCTTGATCGCGACCTCAAGTTTTTCCGGCTCGTCCGTGCCAATGCGATAGATTTTTCCGTTCTTCATGGTGAGTTCAATCGCGTCAATGCCGGAAACATTAAAAATCCACATATATGGCCAGAACCATAATCTGATGCCCCAGCCGTAATACCAATGATTTTTTACTTTCCCGATAGTGGCGATATCGGTTAGCGGAAACTTTTTGCGGAAAATACCCCAGCCAAAACGGATTTTCAAAAATTGTTCGTGGGTGGAGACGGTAAGCGTTGAAAACGATGCAAGGATAAACAGAATGAGTGCCATTATGGCGGTAATGGCGAAATTGGGGCCGGAGTAATACGAAGGTGGTTCAGCTCTGGCCGTAATTTGAAGCCATGCGAAAAACACCAGTACAACGAGCGTGATAAAGAGCATCAAGTAACCAACTTGTGTGTGTTTGTATGTGGTCATATTTTGGTTTTATTAGGCTGAGTGCTTTTATATCTTCGATATAAAAGGTTCGCTCGCGGAAAATGAAAATTAATTTTCGCTTTCTGCTCGCTGCCTTTTATAATGGTCAAAATATGTTTTGACCTTTTTTTCCATGCGTTTGTTATGGTAGATGGGCAAAATCTCAAAAACTTTGCCCCAATTCAATACATCTAAATTATCGAAATGATAATCTTTGCTGATATAAATGCGGTCCAAAAAAGCACGCTCTTTGGTTGCTGTGGCGATGCCTTCTGTGTGTTCGATACCAGTAGTATTACTCAACACATAATCTTTTATACGAACGAATGAAATCTTTTGACCATCGGCTTCAATTTCTCTCGTAACATATGTGGCAACAAAAATATTTCCGTAGTACTGAAAATTAATACCGGTCCGAGTCAATACGGTCTCAAAGCTTATGTATGAGGGAGTGTAAATGCGAGTCGCTAACTCAAAGCGATTATAGTTTTTGTCTTTGGCATAGATGCCGCGGTGGACTCTAACTAACTTCCCGGCTTTAACATATTTTTTTAATCGTCCACTGACCGTTTGCTCTTTCTCTTCGCCCCACAACAAAGCAACGTCTTTAGTAGAAAAGACGGTTTTGGGAGATCTCAATAAAACCTCCAAATATTCACCTTTGACTGGTTTATTATCCATATGTATACTGAAGGGTACCTTAAAGGTCTCTTCCAGTACATTATGTGCTATATTCAAAATAAACGCAAGGGTCTGTAGGCGCGCGTTTCCGCAATATGACGATAGTGTCTCATTACGGAAACGGCTATTTTGGCCAGTTAGATCACTTTTTTCGCAAGAATGCCGGCAACATTCATGAAATATGCTCCCCGCGCGAAGTTGCCAGATCATTTTTGATATATTACCATGTTCTGGTAATTTGACAAAGTCACACTAGTGATGTATACTAAACTTGGCTGTAAAAAAACCATTTTTTGTAATTTGTAATCAATCTTGCCAAAAATAGGAGGCAAACCATGAAGAAGCTCAGTTTAGTTCTGCGGACTCTCATCAACTTCGCTGAAAACCCCAACGAAAGCTGGGGAGAGCCGAACGACGGCGACGGCAATCCGACGGACATCAACGTCGGCAAGCAAGCGCGAGTGAAGGTAGAACAGGCCGACCGGAATACGGTCCGACTCCACTCGGGAACATACACAAAGGAGCAGTACGACGACTTCCACCGCCAGCTCAATGCAGTCGAGCGCGGCGGAGACGGAACGGCCTACTTTTCAGGTGACCCCGACAACTTACCGGAGAGCGTTCCGAAACGGACATGCTCGCAATGCGCTAAGGATTTCCGGTCGTCCAAAACAGAGGCAGATGTAAAATGCTATGTGTGTTGTCTCGAGCAACTCTGTCCGGTGTTGCCGGACCGACACATCACTGCCTACTGGCGTCGCGACGGGTGGTACATGGAAGCACACGGTGATGTCGGCGCGCGAAACGAAATGACATTTTTTTGGCACAACCGAAACTCCAAGGGCAACACCTGTCATCAAGGGATGGTGGTTCACCGCGACGCGGCGGGAACAATATGTAAGATCATTTTCTCAACCGTCGCGTCGAGAGCTCGGCGATGCTACGCCGTAACATTCGACCGCGAGGCGAACTCCGTCAAGCTCGCGCATGCGGACAACACGTCCAGTATTTTCCGCAACAATGTGGCGGACAACAACTACGTCAAATTCGTCGCGATGAAAGAGCTCGACGACACCATCATCGATCTCATGGAAGCAATGTTGCCGGAATGGATGCTGTACACGCATCGTCCGCGGAACCCCGAGAATGGTTGCTTCGCAATCTGACGAATGCATCCTATTCAACCCAAAGCCCAAGCAGACACTATGTCGCTTGGGCTTCTTCTTGTGTGCCTGCCGGGTAAAAAATCCAAAACCCCCTTCGGGGGTTTTGGATTTTGCAATGCTCGCCCTTCTCTCTGACTTTCGAGCGTTTGACTGGATCAAAGAGTACAAGTATCCGACGGTGATGCACGACCAGATGAAGAGTCTGCTTGCCAAGTATGAGAACGTGTAAGGCACACCGGATTTGCCATTTGTTTGCCCCGGGGGCGAGCCATGCCCCCACACCAAATTAGCCAACACTATCTTTAATCCGTTTTTTCAGTTGTGCAAAAGCTCGACTTCGTAGCTTCAAACTCGCTTCTCTTTTCCGAGCGTCTTTTTCAGATTTGTAAGCTTCGTAATAGACAAGTTCAAACGGCCGTCGAGCTTTGGTTGAAAAAACCTTACCGTCATTATGCTCTTTGAACCTTTTGCGAAGGTCGTTAGTTGAGCCAATGTAAAGCTGTAAATCTTTTTTACTTTTCAAAACGTAAGTGTAGTACATGGCTTTAATTTGGTGTGGGGGTGAATCCCCGGGGTAGACGTTTGATACCGATTGCGAACCTGACCCAGCGCGTTGCCCAAAATTACGAGCCTAATGCGATTTGCTTAACTTTTGGAATGTTAAGCAAATATGACTCTGTACCATTTGCTTAACTTAGTTCAATGCCCAGATTGAATAGTTTAAATACATCGCGAAGCTCACCCAAAGAATATACGGCACAAGAAGCCACGCGGCTGGTTTAGAGATTTTTGCAAAAGCGATGATTGTGGCGAGAATGGCGAGCCAGAGGAATACGATCTCAATAAGTGCGCCGCCGGGACTATGCAGACCGAAAAAGATAATTGACCAGAGAGTATTTAAAACCAGCTGGCCAATAAATATGCCGAGGGCGATTTTCACCCCCACACCAAAATCTTTGGTGTGGGGGTTTACATCCCTGCGATCCAGCCCTTTTTTCCAAACAAGAAACGCCGCGATGCCCATCAGTGCAAAGAGTGTCGTCCAGACGGGTCCGAATACCCATGCTGGAGGATTAAGAGCCGGTTTGACGATGCCAGCGTACCAGCCGGTAATAGACGGAGTTGTAAACACCGAGCCGATAATACCGGCAAGCTCAGAAACTACAATGGCGATGATGAGTTTGAATGTGTTGTTGATTTTCATAAGTTTTATTGATCCAATTCGTTATCTGAAAATTGGCTCTCGACTACAGCCTTCCGATACTTCAGCATCTCCAGGTCTTTCTTGAGCTCGGCATTTCTCTGCTGTTCCTGTGCGACCATGCCCTCCAAGGCTTGAGCCGAGTATTTAAAATCTTCCCTCAGATGCTCTTTTAAATCCTGCATGCCAAGTGTTTTATTCTCGACCTTGAGCTTCGCGCCTAACATTTCCAGCTCATGATCAGACTCCTGAATCTCCCGTTCTTTGACGGTAATTTCATTCGTAATTTCTTTGATTAAATTTTGTTTGATGTTTTTCATATGTTTCTAAAATTACTTTTAATTTATCTGCCTCACCATTTCTGGCTCGGTGGCTGGCTTAACCACATTTTTTGAATTTGCTGGTTTTTTTAGATTAATATTTGTATTGCCGCAATGGCATCGCACGGCATCCGATGTCTTTGGTGGTGTTATCGCCAGATATACGAGACCATTGCATTCTGATTTTTCGCAAAAAAATCTTTGCACTAAATCATGAAATGCTGTGACGACGGGGGTAAAATCATTGATAGTAAAATTTGCCCATTCATTATAGTGAATAGAAGGGTTGACTTGCCAGTATTCCGCATTGGTTGCGAGAAAAGAGTCTCCGAGACTCTTTTCTCGCAACTTGAGAGTATCTGCTACATCTTTTTGACCCCATGCTTCAGCAACTTTTGCGCCTTCAAGCATAAGATCACGAAAATGCCGCACGGCAGGAGTAAAAGTATCACCCAATTCGTAACGCCCGTCTCCTTTAAATTCAACTCTCACGCGCAAGCTGTCGCACACTTCTCTGAAAACGTGCTCCAAATAATAACGAAGCAGACTGGCGGCTGTATGAGTATCGTTAGCTTTTAAAGCGTTATCTATTTCAGTCCACACGTCGCGTGTCCTCCATTCAGCCGGTCCGTGATCGGGAGTCCAATTACTGAAACGCGTAGCGTTACCCTGCGCGACTAGGCCGACCGTGGTCATCAATTTTAACCAAACCTCGTCATGTGTCGTAAGAACAAATTGAGTATCTGGAAAATGTGTTTTTAATAAATTACATACTTCGCGCCTGTGGGATGTATCAACTGACATCAGCACATCATCAAGGACGGCGAATTTGAAATTATTTCCTTGCAATTTTCGCATAAGAGCTAAATATAAACAAAGTCCCATCGCGTCCTGATGGCCTTCACTATGGTATGCGCCCGGAGGAAAGTGGCCACGCCCGTAGAAATCAACATCAAAGCCAAGTTTACCGATGGACGGTGTAAGTTGTGCGGTAAAGCTTCCCTCGTCCTCATTGTTGATAGCACGGTAGAGTTTTGAAAATTCACTTTCAACATCCTTATAAACGCCTTCAAGAGCCTTGTTGCTTACATCTGTATAAATATCGTAAACCTTTTTTGCCACCTCGGCACGTTGCTTCGCCTTATCTGCATCGCGAGCTGTTTTTCTATAAATCTCAAGGCGATCTTGTGCGCGTACGATATAATCACGCGCTTGCTCCTGCTGAGTGGGCTCTGGGATAGCCGCAACAGCTTTTTCTATAATCTCAATGGCACTTGAAACATTCTCTGGCACTGTAACTATTTTTTCAATGGCAGATATCGCATCCGCTAATGGCAAAAAGTCTTTAAGTGCTTTGCGACAAGAAGCCAGCGATATGCGATAAGCTGAAAGGGATATGGTGCGTTCATCGGCAAGAATTTTGGCCAATTTTTCTATTGAGGCAATTTCACTTTCAGCCTCATCAATCAGCAAAATGATCGGCTCTAATCGTCGTTCAAGATCTGTACGTGTCTTGGTCACTTCCTCAAATTTTTGAAGCTTGGTGCGAATTATGCCTTGTAGCGTAGATATATCCCATTTGGTATCACAAACCGGGCACACCTCTTCCGTAACAAAATCGATAGCGGCACGCAAAAACCTTTCGCGCGACACGCTCTCGGTGACTACTGGATTATTGACTAAAACAGTTAATTGATTTTTTAAATCCGCGCATTCTGTTTCATTTGTTTCTGTTGTTATATTTTTTAATGCCTCTGAGCATGCTTTCAAATCCGCTACTGCAGATATTTTATTAACCTTTGGAGCAATCGCGTTCTTCGTGCTTGTTTCCAAGCCATCGTTTAGAGTTGTTGTTGCAGTTAGGTCTGCAAGTAAAGATAATCCAAGAATAATACGCCGTGAATTAACCGCTTCCAAAACCTTTTCTTTAACAAGCTCGGTAATCTCTAATGCTTGTGCCAAACTTTCGCTGGCCTGCGTTTGAACCCGCTTAAAATCCTTTGCTTCTTTTTCGTAAGTATTTGAAATAGTTTTTAAATTGCTACGCAATTCTCCAATTTGATCGAGGCGTAAAAGCGCCTGAACTTCCTCTGATCTGTCGCCAGGTTTTGATATAACATAGCGTATGATTTCACGACGCGATAATACAAATTCTGGGTGGCCATCGAACTGTGAAAGTATTGAAAGTATTTCTGGTGATGAGGGGGTAATTTTTGGCGAGGATGCGTTCTTAACCGTCCTTTCGAGCACGACCTCTTTATTATTAAGGGAAGGTACTTTAAACGTCAAAATAATACGTGCTTTTTCGGGATTGTCTCTACTATCAACATGAGGTGCATGTTCTTTTACCGAAACATTGCCCATACCTTCGCCCGACAAGCGAGAGATATTTCCAGTAAGAGCAAACTCAAGAGCATCAACAACTCCACTTTTGCCCGTACCATTAGGGCCACTTATGGCGTAATTTTTACCGTTAAACTCTAAGGTAAGATTTCGTATGCCACGGAATTCTTCGATTTGTATCTTTTCAACTTTAATCATACGCTTGCATTGTCATTAGAAAACAAGGCGGTTTTAAGTGCATC
>CAYPFT010000039.1:0-10413 GCA_964410165.1 uncultured Candidatus Saccharibacteria bacterium | reverse complement strand
CCAAAATTCCTCGCCGAAATCGTACGCTGTCGTAACAGTGCGTAAGTCTTATGATAAAAATATGCGCGGAACGTTATGTCGTTCCGCGCATTGCGTGCAGTTTTACTTTTTGCTTGCACGCACGTTTTCTAAAAACTCCCGAACGCCCTTTTTGGCGCCATCGGATAAAAAGAGTTTCTTAAAATAACGCTTATCAACCTCCATCGCTTCCCTGAAATCTTCAATTGGCGCAAGGGCGTCCATGGCCGCAAGAGTTTCTTGCCCGGCATACCCGAGGGCGAAGATTCCCCGCTCCATGGGACTCAAAGGCACAAACTCAAGCGCCGGCGTCCCGAATTTTTTACCGGCGAGAATTTGCGCCGCGAAGTCGCGTACCGCTTCCATAAAATCATTTCCGGGGAGGAGATGGTCTATGATATGGAGTTTTTCTGCTAATGTCGCATCTATTTCGTTTCTACTCAAGAGAAAATAGGCGGCATTTCGAAACCCTATTTTGCGGATCAGCCGCCACGAGGCGCCGAGCGCGAGCATAAAACCATAGCGGATCGCCAATGCGCCGATTTTTATAGTCGGAGCGTTTTTCTTCATCGCAACAATGAAGTCGCACAGCGCTCCTATTTCAACGGCAATGCCATAAAAAACCCCGTCCTCAATCGCCGCAACGGTCGGCTTCGGAAACTCTCGTATTTTGCGCCCGACGGCATAAAAATAGTCTATGGTTTCATGCGCCGCATCTTCCGGCGAATTTTGAATCGCTTCCATTGACTTCAATCGGAGTCCGCCGCTAAAATTTCCGTTTTCTCCGACGAAAAAAAGTGTTTTTACTGAATTGTCGCTTTTGTATTTGTCGAGAGCCGCATCAATGAGCTCGAACCCGGCGCGAGTCAAAAGATTCCCGCCCGGACCAATAAAAGCGACAACCCCGATATCCCCGTCTTTATACGCACGCACTTCGTCGCGCATTTCTTTTGTCGTCATTTTCCCCTCCAAAAGTGTGTTGTTTGTGAATGTCCGAACCTGACAATATCACAAGAGGTCTGTTGTTGTCAAATAAAATCTGCGGCTTGCTTCGTGAAATTCGCTTTCTTCTCGTTTGCGGGTGTAAAATGAAATCATCATGTCTTTTCGCTCAAAAAAAGCGGCTCGTGCCGGAATCATCTTTTTCTTCGCCGTTGCGGCTTTTTTTCTTGAGAATACCGCCGCCCCTCCGTCAACGGCAGAACGCGACAACTTCAAAATGGCTGGTTATCACCGCGTTGTGCAGACTATTGACGGCGACACAATACTCGTTGATATGGATGGAAAACCGGAAAAAGTCCGCCTTATCGGTCTTGATACGCCGGAAACGGTTGATCCGCGCCGTCCGGTGCAGTGCTTCGGCAGAGAAGCAACCGCAAAAGCAAAGAATATTCTCTCCGGGCAAAAAGTACGCATTGAGCCGGATATGTCTCAGGATTCGCGCGACCGATACGGGCGATTGCTCGCATATGTGTTTCTCCCGGACGGCACGCTCTTCAATAAAATGATGATTGAAGAAGGATACGGGCATGAATACACCTATACTCTTCCATACAAATATCAAGCGGAATTCAAAGCGGCGGAAACACGAGCGAGAGAACTCAAAAAAGGATTGTGGGCAAATGGTGTGTGCGGAGAAATGGAATAAAAATAAAAACCGCCTGTGAATTGTGAATAATGATTCATGGGCGGTTTAGTGTGGAGACTGAGAATGTATCTCCCGGTGTATTTTTTTCAGGTCTTTACAGCATTGTTTCCAATGCCGGCAACACGGCCCGCTCCGGCACGCTTCGCGGAGATACTGTGTATGCTCTTCTTTTGTCATCTTCCGGAGCGTTTCTTCTTTTATGCCTTTGCAAATGCAAATAATCATGAGAACCTCTTTTTTAAGAACTCGTATGATTCTATTATGCAGTATATATTGATTTTGTCAAATTTATCCGCGATGGTGGCGTCTTTTTTGGGCGATGTTGATATGAAGCAATGCGCGTTCAAGAGACGCTAACACCTCCGCGCTTTCGCGGGATTCGAGCTTGCCCGCCATGAGTTTTTCTGCTCGCTCTTTGGCTTTCTCTGCTTCTTCTTCATCAATCTCATCGGAACGTACCGCCGAATCCGCAAGGATGACAGTTTTCTCCGGCGTGATTTCAAGAATACCGCCCGTACAAGCGAACGGCTCTTCTTTACCGTCCTTCTTAAGGATAATCTCCCCCGGCTTCAAAATGGTCACTATCGGCGTGTGGCGCGCAAGCACGGTAATGTCGCCGTCAATCGTGGAGACGTACAGCGACTCCACCTCTTCCTTAAGAAGAGGTTTTTCTTGGGTTATGATTTCGAGATTAAATAAGGTCATGGATATTTTCTTCAGTTAAATTCTTATTTATTGAATAATGAAGGGTTTTCTCTGCGAGCACAAACGATGGATAATGCTTCTATTAAGTGGCAAACATCGCTGTCCTCAATTTCAATCCATGAAAAATAATAATTTTCTCCTATGTGTTTTTTAAGACCTTTTCCGAAAGGAGTTTTTTCTGTTTTTGATAAAACATCACGAAACGTTCCTGAAGTAGTATTTCTTGTTTCTCCGGAACAGTGGTCGTCTAAACGTCTCCTGAGATTTTTCCCCTTGCCTACATAAACAACAATATTATTCTTTTTTTGAATAAGATACACACCTTGCGAAACGGGAACTTCTTTTCTTTTTAGGTCGGATAATTTTTTCGCCTTTTTCCTATCTCTAAAAAGTTCTTCGGTCTCCTTCTTTACTTGTTCGAGAATTACTTCTATGTTCATTTTTTCTTTTTCAAAACAGCGATAAACTCTTCCGTACCCACGTGAATGTCCTGCAAAATTCCGTGGAGCATCCCCTTTTGTACGTCGCCCGCGTGAATGGGTACCGTGGTGCGTCGCCCATCTTTATGCTTGAATTGTGCATGGCTTCCGACCTGATGATGTTCAATGAAACCAAGTTTTCCGAGAATACGCAACAACTCTTTTGTTTTTATAATCGGAAGTTTCGGCATACAGAGTTTCGATTACGCAAACGCAAGTTCTTTTCCTGAAAAAGTTTGGATGATTTCAAAAGCCTCGGATTCTTGCGGGATGGATTCGCCATCTTTCGCAAGTCCTTGCACGTGACAAATAATCGCCTCTTTAAGGTTTTTTTTCACCGCTTCAAGCGTATTACCGGAAGTATGAAGTCCGGGCAAAAGCGGAACAAAACCGTGATATCCTCGCGGTTTTTCCGGCTCTATAATGACTCGAAATGTATAGTTCGTATCCATATTCAAAAATTAACACGAAAACTTAAAAATTACAACTTTTCTTGCCGTCCGACGTGGAGGTCGTCCGGAAACTCGTGATTCGGATCTTCTTTTTCATCATTCTGCATGTGCGCTTCTAACGCTTCAATATCTTCGTGGATGCGTTTCGCCATTTCGGGATCACTTATCGCATGTTCTTCTTTATTTTTTTTCAAATTCGCAAGCATGGCTTCTTGGAGCTTTTTGTCGTCTCCGTGATCATACCCGTGCATGTGCATGGGTGGCGTATTTTCACTCGGCATATTTTTTCAAAAAATTATTTTGATAAATACATTATTTCACCTCATCAATCCCCCCCACCATGTAAAACGCCCCTTCGGATTTGTCGTCGTGCTTCCCTTCCAAAATCTCTTTGAAGCCGCGAATGGTTTCGGAAAGCGGGACGTATTTGCCGGGGCGACCGGTGAAGACTTCGGCGACGGAGAAGGGCTGGGAGAGAAATTTTTGGATTTTTCTGGCGCGGGCGACGGTCTGCTTGTCTTCGTCTGAGAGTTCGTCCATCCCGAGAATGGCGATGATGTCCTGGAGCTCTTTATAGCGCTGAAGGGTCTTCTGAACGCCGCGCGCGGTTTCGTAGTGGTCTTTGCCGACGATGCGCGGATCAAGAACGGAGGAGAACGAGTCGAGCGGGTCAACGGCTGGGTAAATGCCAAGCTCGGAGAGAGCGCGGGAAAGAACGACGGTGGAATCGAGGTGCGCGAAAGTCGTTGCGGGAGCAGGGTCGGTGAGGTCGTCAGCGGGCACGTACACGGCTTGCACGGAAGTGATGGAGCCGGAGTTGGTGGAAGTGATACGTTCCTGCAATGAACCGAGGTCTGATGCGAGGGTCGGCTGGTAGCCAACGGCGGAGGGCATTCGTCCGAGAAGAGTAGAAACTTCAGAACCTGCCTGCGTGTAGCGGAAAATGTTGTCAATGAAGAGTAAAACGTCCTGCTTGGATTCGTCGCGGAAGTATTCCGCCATGGTGAGTCCGGTGAGAGCAACGCGTGCGCGAACGCCGGGCATTTCGTTCATTTGCCCGAAGACGAGAGAAGTTTTGTCGAGCACGCCTGAGTCTTTCATTTCGTGATAGAGGTCATTTCCTTCGCGCGTGCGCTCCCCCACTCCGGCAAAAACGGAAAAGCCGCTGTGCTCTTTGGCGATGTTGTGAATGAGCTCCATGATGAGCACGGTCTTGCCCACGCCCGCTCCGCCGAAGAGTCCGATTTTTCCTCCCTTTGAAAACGGCGCAATGAGGTCAATGACTTTGAGCCCCGTTTCAAAAATTTCCGTTTCCGTTTTCTGGTCGCTGAATTTCGGCGCGGGTCGGTGAATAGGCCAGTGTGTCTTCGCGCCGACTTTCGCATCAATGCCGTCAATGGTGTTGCCGAGCACGTTGAACATTCGCCCGAGCACTTCTTTCCCCACCGGAACACTAATCGGCGCGCCGGTATCGTGGATTTCTTCCCCCCGCGCGATGCCGTCCGTGGTATCGAGAGCAAGAGCGCGAACACGTCCGCCACCCAAGTGCTGAGCGGTTTCAAAAATGACGGTCTTGTCGGAACGGCGAAGCTCGAGCGCGTTTAAGATGGCGGGCAAATTCTCCTCTGGGAATTCAACGTCTACCACGCTTCCGACGATTTGTACTATTTTCCCTGCGGACATGATTTCAGAGCTTTATTTTAACGGGTTAATATCCATATAGTAGCAAATTTTTCAAAAAAAACAAGCAAAAAGACGGCATCCGTGCCGCCTTTGGTTTTCGTTCTTCTTAATTTTACAGAAGCCCTTCCCACCGAAAAGCTTCTTCTAATGTGCAAGCTACCCCGTAAGTAGGATTCGCCGCATTAACAACCTCCACGTCACCATGAAAAGCGATGAACCGTCCGCCTTTTTCTTGTACCACTTTGCCGAGCGGAATGTCGGTGAGGGAATTTCCGACGACGAGTACGTCTTCCCAGTTTCTAAATAAGCTATTACGGCTTGGGTCTAACTTGTATTCAGCCCACCCCAAAGCTTCTTTTGTTCTGGATTCTCGATCAAGGGCGATTAAACTATCTTCTGAATCTTCAGAAACTTTCGAAGAAATACATCTCACTCCGCGAGATTGACCACAAGCAATATCCCAAAGATTTATACATATTTCTTTCGGGAGAGAGGTGACGAACACACATTCATGGCTACTGCCCTGTAAAGTAAGAAAGAGTTCTGGCAAACCTTCCCCCCTTCTCATAAACTCGAAACAGTATTGACGGCAAGCTTGGTGAATACGATATTGGCAAATCCCCAAAAACAGCTTAATCATTTCCGGAAGAAGGAGTGATCCTGAGATCTTTCCTTCTTCATATTTCTCCTGAATCGCCCGAGCTTTTTCTCCTCGCCCGAGCTTATCAAGTATCACCGGATACACTGCCGGAGCGTTGTCTTCAAAGAAGATGCCGGGGCTACCGAAAATCAATTTTGGTTTTAACATTTTTGCCTCCTATTTTTTGGGCAAGATTTATTACAAAAAATGGTTTTTACAACTAACTTCAGTGTACACGATTAATATAAATTTGTCAAATTTTTACACCGTACCCCCTCACACCCATTAAAAACTTCTTGTTTCAGGCTTTACATTTGTTTGAAATTATGTATAATAACCTCAGTAACAATTCCTTGAAACTTCACAAAAAGGTGCGCGAAATGAAAAAATTTACTATTCCGCTAATAATGTTCTTCCTGCTGGTCTCGGTCGTTTACGTTATGAACGTAAAGCATAAGGATTGCAGTATCGCCAACGACATTATCAATCAAGCGGCAAAGGAGGGCGACCCAGCCAAAGGGAGAGAACTTCTTAAACGGTTGCCCTCAGTCTTTAAAAATTCATTGAGAGAAAATATCGCTCTCTTCTTCTGCCCGGACATGAAAAAGAACTACGATGACACTCACAAAACAATCTTTGTTTCTTTAGCGGCAAAGAGAGCGGAAGACGGCGAGAGATGGTTTGCCGAGGGGAATTTTAAGGAAGCAAAGAGCGCGTTCGTGGACGCTCGCATGTTTCTTGATATGAGTGACCCCTTCTTTATGATAACGAGGGAGACCCTCATCTATGAAGAGTACGGAAAACTTGAGAACAAAGCATGGGTAATGGTCACTATTGGCGAGGCTCAAGATCTTTTGGCGAAAAATGACCCGATAGAAGCGCTCCGTTATTTTGCAATGGCAAAAAGTACCGCCGAAAACATTGAATTTGAAATACCGAACCTCGACCAAATTTTCAAAGATATCTATACCTCTCTTGGAAAACTTTTGCCAAAGACAGAGGGTTGCCAAAAATAGCAAAAGTTATCTTCGCTTTTTAAGCCTGCACCTCGCGGGCTTTTTGTTTTTCATATCCTTACTCACCTTACACGTGACTGAAAAGATTTGGTCGGTGAGTCTGCCACACGGGTACTTCCATTTTCTAATCGCTTCGCTCAAGAAAATCAGGTCGCGCTTGCGCTTATTTCCGCCAATTCTCGCGTGATGGACTCTTGTCGAATGCGGTTGTAGGAAAGCGAAAGGTCGTCCATGAGGTCTTTGGCGTTCTCGGTGGCGGAGTGCATGGCAAGCATTCTGGCACTGTGTTCGGAGGCGTTTGATTCAAGGAGGGCTTGAAAAATTTCCATTTCAACGAGGTTTCGGATAAGGATAGGGAGGACAACTTCCGGAGAAGGCTCTATTAAGTATAAGTATTTAGTATCGGTATCAAGAACGACGGACTCCCCCTCAACCCCGACAACTTTTGCCATCCCATCGCTTCCCTCGGAAGAGAACGGGAGGAGCGTCCGCATCATCGGTTTCTGCTGTGAACTTGAAATAAAATTACTGAAGATGAGGTAGACTTTTTTGTATTTTTCCGTTTCGTATCCGTCGAGCGCGATTTTCGCAAATGAACGGACATCAAAAACTTTCGGCTTCCAATCAAGGCGCGTTGCGGTGGCGACGATTTTATATCCCTGCCTTCGCAAAACATCCGCTCCGCGCTTGCCGATGGCCATGACATCCACGTCTTCTTTTGGAAATTTGGAAAGAAGCGCGTTCGTTTCCCGGAGGACGTTCGTCGAGAGGCTTCCGCAAAGGCCGCGGTCGGGTGTGATGACAAGCGCAAGAATTCTTCCTTTTTCATTCGTCCGCAAAAAAACAGAATCTCTTTTTTCCGCACGATCGACCAGCGAACGCAGAATTTTTCTCGCGTGATTGGAATAGGACCTCGTTCCCTTCGCATCGTTCTCGGCTTTCCGCATTTTGGTCGCGGCGACAAGCTCCATCGCGCGAGTAATCTGCGAGGTGGTTTTTACGAGCTTTATTCGGCGTTTGACTTCTTTGGTCGCTCCCATAAGATTACGGTTTCTTTCCCGCGCGGATTTGATTCATATAAAACTCTCCTTGCTCTCTGAAATCCGGGTGTACGTCAATGATTTTTTGTATTTCAGCGAGAGATTCCGTCTTTTTCCCCATCTCAAGGTACGCCGCGGCAAGGCGCAAACGCAATTGAGGGTCATCCTTCTCGGAGAGCTTCATGTGAAGAATTTTTACCACGGTATCAAATTTCCGGAGCTCCGCGTATACATTGATAAGCATTTCGTCATAATACATTTCCGTCCCAAAAGTTTTCACAAGCACCTCCTTCGCCAGCTGTTCTTTTCCTGTATAGAACGCCGCAATCGCGTAAAACTTTCCGGACTCTTGATTGGAAGGTTCCAATTCGTAGATTTTTTTCGCAATGTCGTATGCTTCATTTGTCTTTCCGGCATTGATGTATCCGAGTATCAAGTTGGAAGCGATGGGCTGTTTCGCGGGAGAAAACGCGTGTGCCCGCTCAAAATGAGAAATCGCTTCATTATTCATTCCATATCGGAAAAAAAGCATTCCGGCAAACATTTCATATCGCGCATCGCCCGGGGCATCTTCCATTTGAAGAAGCATTTGGTCCCGGGCAAGCTCAAATGTCGCCTGCTTCAATTTGTCGTCAACCGGAACGCTTCTTAACTGTATGGCCGATTGAACTATCTGTTCGCGCACTTCGCCGTTTCCAAAGGTGTTGTAGTCAGCCGCTTTTTTGAATGCGTCAAAATTCTCTTGAGTAAAAGTATTCCCGCGAGCGCGGATCCCGTCAATCAACGCCTGATTTGCGAACAAAGGCTTGAGGTTTACAAAATAGAGCGCGGCGATGCCAATCAATGCGGAGGAAACCGCGACTGCGATAAACGGAACTTCCGTTCCCGCTTTTACAGGCGTCTTTTTTTCAGATGGTTTGTTGACGTAACGTTTTCGGCCCTCTGCATCAAGATGGTGCAGATAAGCCAAAAGCGTGAAAAAAAGTATGTAACTGAAAAGATTGTCAAATACAAAAATGTTGTTGATGAAATAAGCAATCAGAAGACCGGACCAAATACTCGCTTCAATCGCTCTTTGCTCCCGCTCCCCTGAAAAATAACCTTTAACCGTATTCCACCATCGTGCCATCCGGGTTTCTCCCGCCATCTCTCCCGACTCTTCACGCTTCCAGACGAACAAAAACGCCGATGCGAATAAGAGAAGATACCCCAAAAGCCCGAGGATGCCGCCGGCGATCAGCCAGTCAAAAAAGATATTATGCGCCCGGTCAAACCATTGCTCCTGCCGGTACATTTTCGGATCATAGTATTTATTGAATACCAGATTGAAATTTTCCTGCCCCCAGCCGAGGATGGGGCGCTCCCGAAAGCCGTCCATCGCCATCCCCCACACCATAAAACGCGGGTTATTGAGCGCTTCCGTAAGGGAAAACGAGGCCATGCGGTTTAACGCTTCGTTCTCTTTTACAAATGCCGAATTTCGAAAAACAGCAATGGAGGAAACGATGAGAATGAGCGCGCCGAGAACTCCGAACATGCCGTTCCTGATGCGGCGATTTTTTTTATTGGATATCAATATAAGAGCCGATGAAAACAAGATGCCGATAACGAGACCGATAATAACGCCGCGCGTTTGGGTATAATACAGGATCAGGGCTTGAAAAAAAATAAGAACGCCGTACACCCACTTCATAAAAGCCGTTCCGCGATGCTTTGCCAAAAGAATCGCGGTGAAAGCGATGCTAAAAAGCATGAAAACGGCAAGATAGGCGGCGTTTCCAAGCGTGCCGTCCAAGCGAGTACTGCTTTGATTGATGGGGCATGATGCCGAACCGGAGAGCTGACACATGCCGTAGAGTACCATAAGAAGGCTTGCGAAAGTTATGGTCCGGAAGAATCTCATCCACAGTTTTTCCGTTGAAAGGACGGAACCGGCCACAACAAAGTATCCGAAAAGATGCACGAGTCCGACGAATCCTTCCATGCGTTCGTAGTTTGACCAAAAACTTCGGTACGGATTGGCGCCGAAAATATCCGCCAGAAAAATTACGCTCACGAAAAATACCAGTACCGCCATGATCCATGAAAATTTCGGACGGTACTCCGCGCGATAATAGGCGAGCGGCATCCAAGAAAACACCATCACCTCAACCAACATTCGAAACCCGAAATTTTTACCGGTGATAAAAGGAAAAAACATCGAGTCGGGAACAAGAAACACCAGAAACGGAACGATAAAAATACTCGCCAGAATTATTCTTCGCAAAATTGTTTCCATTGATGCATTCATTGCTGTTAACTATACCATAGAAGCGTGTCGCAAAACAAGCCCTCGTCTTTTGCAATCGTAAATGTACCCTGAAACACCGCCAAAAAAAATGCAAAAACATCCCGGTTCAATAAAAATCGGGGTATTTTTTGGTAAATACGAAAACTTCACAAAACTGCAAGGAAACCAAAAAATCTTTGGAAGAAAGTAACTTTCTTTTGTTTCACTCATTGCCGCCTTGCCTTAAGTAAAAATCCTAAGGACTTTTTGCTGTTTTTTCGCTAACAGCAAAGCGGGTTCGAGTTAATGGCCGAAGAACCATAGCCACTGTTCATCCGCCAACTGGCGGATGATAGATCGCCATTTCGAATCACACATTCGCTCTCCGAAGAGACCGAGGTGATCGCATTTAAATGAAATTGATCCACGACCAGCTTCCGCTAGCCGTGCCTTGTTACGACTT
>CAYPFT010000038.1:0-10518 GCA_964410165.1 uncultured Candidatus Saccharibacteria bacterium | reverse complement strand
GGTCGATGCCTTCGATGGGAGTGTTGACGGTTCCGGCGGTGTCGTAGTCGGCGGTAATGAGGGTGGAGGTGCTTTGCTCCATTCCCTGCACGACGCTTGCGAAATCGTCGCCGTCGTTGTCGTTGTTGAGTTTGGAATCTATGAAAACTTTGAGCTTGGCGCTATTCACCATAGTGGTGTCCGGCAGGCTTGAAGTATCAAATGACAAGAATGCTCGTTCAATCTTGTACTTCGTACTGTTGTATTTTCCGGAATTCAGGTTGAGTGTCGTACCCGTATAACCCGCGGAGCTTCCCGTCGCGGCATCGTGAGTAGTGCTCCATGAATTTGAGCTGTTGTAGTAGGTTGAGCCGTCTCCGCCGACGGAGAAGAAAGTCGTTGTCGCTATCGCTCCGCCGTTTCCTCCCGGGCCTGCGGTTTGCCTTCGGCTTAGGCGGTAGAGTTTGCCGGCATCGTACGTATTCGTTACCGCGGTGCCGTTCGCGTTGGTTTGCGATGTAATTCTTCCGTGAGGACCGTAGTCAAAATTACTCACAACATTCGCGAACAAACCATCCGTTGACTCCTTACGTTGTACGGTGTCCAAGAACCCCGCCGGGTTGTAACTGTATTTTATTTGAGAACCGTCCGGATTGGCGATGAGAGTTTGATTGCCTTGGCGATCATAGTCATACGCGGTCGCATACGCCGTACCATTTATGGTCGTCGTTGCGGTTTTTATTTGTCCGAGCGGGTTGTAGGCATAGGTGGTCGTTGCGGAATTGAGAGCCACCGCTTGGGTGAGGCGGGTCTTGCCGTCAGTGCCGGAGTCGTAGGTGTAGGAAACTTCCGTACCGGCGGTGCCGGTGTAGTCTTCCGTCAGCGGACGGTTGAGCGTATCGTACGTCCAGTTTACGGTCTGACTTTTCGGGTCAACTCTTTGAATGGTGTTGCCGGCGTCGTCATACGCGAATGTGTAGGAGCCGAACGTGCCGTCGCCTGATGCGTGCAAGTCTTGTGTGGTGAGGCGCCGTCCGAGTCCATCGTACGTGAACGCGCGGATGTTGCCGACGCTATCTGTAATGCCGGTGAGGTTGTTCGCGCGATCATAGCCGTAGCTTGTCGTATAATTCGAGCCGTTGTGTTCCACCACGCTTGCGAGATTGCCGTACGCGTCTTTGGTAAAATCTTTTATCTTGCCGTTCGGGTCCGTCGTCGTTACCGTCCAGTCATTGTAGACGTTCGAGGTGTTCCCTGCGGCGGTAGCGGTATTGATAATGCGATTCATCGGGTCATAGGTGTACGTCGAGTAGAGCGCCGTCGTGTCGGTCGGGGATGTTTTCGCGGAGCCTGTTGAGAAATACGGGAGCGATTCTTTATCCAAGAGTCCCCTGTTGTTGAAAGCGAAATCCCGCGCCGCGTAGTTCGTCCCTTCCGCCTGCGAACGGATTTGGATGGCGCGTCCGAGCCCGTCTTGGTACGAGTATTCGGCATGAGTGAGCGAGCCGTCGAGGTAGGAAGTTTTTTGCGTTGAGACGGCGAGCGGGGTGTCGGTATAAACATACGTCGTTTTCGTAACAAGCGTGGACGGCGTGGTGATGTTGGGCTGTTTTTCCTCCGTTACGCGGTCGAGTCCGTCGTATGCAGTGGTAAACACCCTGCCGTTTTCATCCGTGAGCTGTTTTATCTTACCGGAAGAATAATCATACTGGAAAGCGCGGATGTGTCCGAGCGCATTCGTGGATGTCGCGACGAAAAGATTGTATGGATCGTACGCGTAGTTGGTCACGTTCCCCTTCCCGTCTTTTTCCTGCGTGACGAGTCCGTACGTGCCATCATATGTCTTGGTCGTGCTTGCGTACGAGGTGCCAGATTTCCACATTTCTTGCTTGGTCAAATTACCCTTCACGAGCGAGCCGAGAGATTGTCCGTCGTAATAGTATTTCGTCTCGCGCACTTTGTTTCCGCTCTGACTTTCCGTCGTTTCCTGCGACGGAAGATAAACGGAAGCGGTGGAGGAAGCGGCGTACTGAATGGTCGTACTCGCCAAGTCCGCGCCCGTGTCGGTAAATGTGCCATCATCCGCGCCTGTCACTTCGCCGTATGAGATTTTTTGAGCGAGGTTTCCCGTTATGTCGTCATACGTAAAACTATCGGCTTTATCTTTATGGCTTGCATCGCCGTCATAAGTTGAGCTTACGCTTTGCGCGAGCTTCACGAACTTAGCGCCACTGCCGAGGCTGGAGGAATCCCATTTGTTGACGGTCTTTGCATATAAATTATTGGCAGTATCATATTGTTCCGTGCGATAGATTTTACCGATCTTCCAATACTCGTCATTATATTCCCCGTGAGAAGAATCGGATGTATTGCCCTGATGGTAGTAATTTTTCGTCACATTCCCGACAGGATCCGTCTTGCTCACCGTGGCGAAACCCGCAAATCTTCTTGTCGTCAGATCGTTTTGATCGTAATAATAAGACCCGCCCGCATAAGAGTACGAGGTGGTGGCGACATTGCCGAAACCGTCTTTTACCGCCATCTGGCTCAGGGTTTGAATCACAAAAGGAAGATCGGGGTTTAAGAGGGTTCCGCCGTTTGCATATTGCGCCGCCGCTTTATAATTCAAAGAATACGAACCGCCCTCGGGGAAAGTTACCGTAGAAAGGAGTGGAGGATTTCCTATATTTTTGTATACATATGTTTTGTCGAGTCCGGCATAACTGGCTCCCATACAGCCGGTGTTCAAACAACGGTACGACTGGACGATGTCCGGAAGATTATCGCCGTTGATGTCCGACAACTGCCCCGGCGTTGCGTCATCCACAACGTGTGCGGTATTTAAGTCAAGATAAATATTATGGCCGTTAATTTGCGGTGGAGCGGCACCCTGCATTGTGAAATAGTCAATTGAAAATTGATCGGATGGTATTGTTGCAGAGGCGGTATAACTCCAGCCACTACCGGTATTTACATAGACGTAGGTTTTGTCCAGATTAAAAGGAGTGTACCGGATTGATTGTACAATGTCTGCCAATCCATCTCCATTCACATCCGCCAATTGACCGTAAATAGCGCCGTCGGCGACATGCGGAGTATTTAAATCAATATAAACATTATGTCCATTAAATTGTGGGGGATTTGATGGACTGGAATAATCAATCATATACCGGTCAGCCGGCAGTGTCCACGATGGGTTGTATACCCAGCCATTACCCGTGTTTAGATACACATATGTTTTATCCGTGCCGGAGTAACCGGTATAAGGATTAATACGGACTGATTGCACAATATCCGGCAACCCATCGCCATTCACATCTGTTAACTGTCCATAATAAGAGCTGTCGCTTATATGAGTCGTGTTAAGTGAAATCCAGATGTTATGCCCGCTCACTTGCGGCGGATTGGATGGACTGTAATAGTCAACCAAAAACTGATCAGCAGGCATAGTCCACGATGAATCGTAGACCCATCCCGATCCGGTGTTTAAGTACACATATGTTTTATCAAGCCCCGCATATTGGCTCCCCATGCAACCGCCGGTATTTAAGCAACGAAAAGATTGTACGAGATCAACCAAACCATCGCCATTAACATCCACCAGCCCTGCAGCATAAGAGTTATCCAAAACGTGCGAAGTATTGAGCGAAATTTTGACATCGTGTCCGCTGATTTGTGGGTGAGCTTGCCCGGTCACATCGGCGTAATCAACAGAAAACTGATCCGCGGGCATAGACCACAATGATGCAACGCCCCAACCATTGCCGGTGTTTAAATAAACATAAGTCTTATCCAAACCGGAGTAAGTCAAATAGGGATTGACGCGAACTGACTGCACGATGTCCGCTAGCCCATCACCGTTTACGTCTATCAACAGCCCGCGAATTGAACCGTCTGAGACAGGGGATGTGTTGAGAGAAATCCAGATATTATGTCCGCTGACTTGAGGTGGGGTCCCTCCAACCATGGCGGAATTGTCGATGGAATACTGATCGGCGGGCATACTCCAAGACGGAGTATAGTTCCATCCCGATCCGGTGTTTAAGTACACATATGTTTTATCAAGCCCCGCATATTGGCTCCCCATGCAACCGCCGGTATTTAAGCAACGAAACGACTGCACAATATCTGCCAAACCGTCACCGTTTACGTCAACAAGTATTCCGGGAACAGAGTCGGTGTTATTGTGCGGAGTGTTTAGGTCAACATAAATATCGTGACCACTGACCTGCAAATGCGGTTGTCCAAACATATCGGCGCGATCAATCAAATACTGGTCGGCTGGCAGTGTCCAAGCGGGATTAACCAATTCATGTCCGCCCGTTACGGTGTCTTGATAAGTAAAAGTGGTTGGAGGAAGCGTAGTGATTACCAAATTTTCTTGTCCGCTTGAGGTAACAGAAGACAAGAGCGACCTCAATGTCGGGCTTTGCGCCATGTAAGCAAGGTCATATCTTCTCGCCCACGTACCGCTTGTTGAAGATTCGATTCGAGAAATACGATAACTCGTCGCAGTATCAAAACCCGGAGTGGTATCGTGGATAACATCTCCGCGCGATTCTCGTGTGAAAACCACCGTAAAAATTCCGGTTTCAACGCCATTGTTTGTATAAGTAACGGTATCCGGATAAATCTGACCGCCGTCTTTGTAATAAGTGTAGCTGACAAAATTACCGTTGACGTCTTGAACTTTTTCGAGCATCCACTTATAAATTTTCGAAGAATCATTCGGATTATCTTGGCGTGCTGACGAAGCGGAACCAAACGTATACACTGTTCCGGTTTTATCTGTCGCCGTCCAAGCATTTGAGCTATAGGTGTATTTCAAAAAATCACCGTTCTCTATTTTTGAAATATAGCTATTACCGGAAGCGCTTGCCAAGTCTCCCGATAAGCTGGAGGTAAAATAATTATCGGCAAACAGAGTGTTGATCCCCTTGACATTTTCTCGGCTAATGTGGGGTATGTTAACCGACCAGCCAAAACCGAATATGCTGTTTTGTTTTACGTTTTGACTGTTGTATTGAAGTTTCAAATCCGGTTGCATGCCGTTCCTGCTTGGAGGCACTTCAATCTTATATCCGTACACCATCGCGCCGGTTGACGGATCCGGTACAGGCACTAACTGTTCCTGTGTCGGCAAAGCGCCAAGAGCGATTGGGGCGTATGGATCACCCGGATTATAGTCCGACATGACCGAATCGGTAGTAGGCGAAGGGGTGGTGGTATCGGGAGACGTCGTGACCGGCTCTGCGGCAATCGGCGTAGGTGCCGGGTCTCCGACCGCCGGTTCAGAAGCCGGCGCAGGCGCTTCTTGCGCAAAAATCGGCCCAAAAGGAATTATAAGAAATAAAAAAACCAACGCAAATGACGTTGACCGTAAAAACCTCACGTATTTTTTTCGCATTACATAGATGTGCGCTGATGTTTTCATAAAAATAGTTAGCGGCTAATAATTTTTAAAATCACCCGGACATCATTGAACCTCCAAAAAAATTTTCTCCTCGTTATTTTTTTCTTTCATTATCATGATAGCATATCAAAATACCGGAAGCGAAAATAATGGCTCAGCCGTTCTCTCTATTTGGCGGCTCGCTCGCTTACATCCCCTTGCAATTCGCCGCTTTGGTGTAACCCGCTTTTTCCGCTTCTTCTTTTGTGTCAAACCATATCCGGTTCTTCGCACTGATGCTCTTGCCGCTCGCACAGGTGATTAAATGATATTTCGTGCCGTTTTTTGAAGCGACGTATTTTCCTGATGTTTTTTGCAAGACTGGCACTTGCAGAGAAGTGGTCGCAAAGGCCGCTCCGACAGCCGCGGCCTGCCCCGACTGTCCCTTGGGGAACTCTATTTCCACGGCCATCTTGGCGGTTTCAAGCCCGGAGAGTCTTCCGAGACCGAAAGACGCGCAAGCGACCAAAACGACAAAAACCGTCAAAAAAGCGCGTTTTTGGGTCAAATTCTCAAAAACAAGGCTTTCTTCGGCTGTATCCTTGATTTTTTCCGCCTTTTCTTTTATACTTTGTAACATATTAATAAGTATTATACAGAAACATGGCACATAGGAAAGCGGGCGGTTCCGCAAAAAACCTCAATGACTCAAAGCCGAAATATCTTGGCACCAAACTCTACGCGGGAGAAAAAGCGCGGGCCGGTTCCGTGATTATTCGCCAGAGAGGCACGAAGATCCTTCCGGGAAAAAATGTCAGCACGGGCAGAGACCATACCCTCTTTGCGCGGAAAGACGGCATCGTAAAATTCGGCACGAAGCGCAAAACGAATTTCAACAACAAAACCGTTGTGAAAAAGATTGTTCACGTTATCGTAAAATAAAGCATACAGAAAAACAGCTCCGATTGCCGGAGCTGTTTTTTTATTCTTTCCCTTCCACGACCACTTTGAAAACTCCTTTTTTATTCCCCATGATAAAAGGTATCGCATGCTCGCCCGTTTCTTTCACCGGCTTTTCGAGCTCAATATACTCCGCCGGAACGGAAATTCCCACTTCGCGAAGTTTTGCAATGATTTCTTCTTTGCGTATCGCGGCGAAGAGGTGGCCTTTTTCATTCGCTTTTCCCTGTAATGTGATCGTCGTGTCGGCAAGCGCTTTCAGATTCTTCATGAGAAGATCGTCATCCACTTTTTTCATCTGCGCCTGCTCGGCTTTCATTTTTGAAACGCGCCGTTCGGTGTCTTTGCTTGCGGGCTCAGCGAATTTTTTCGGAAAAAGAAAATTGCGAGCGTATCCGTCCGCAACTTCTTTTATGTCGTGTTTCTTGGCAAGTTTAGGCACGTCTTTCAAAAATAAAACTTTCATAGGTGTATTTATTTGCTATTAAGAACTTCAACCGCTTTTTCAAGCTGTGCATCGTGTTTTTTGTCAATATCTTCTTGCGTTACTTTAACGGCATACTCCGGCACAAGGCCGTTCTCGTTAATCGAGATGCCGTTCGGGGTAAGCCACCGCGCCACGGTGATTTTGAGAAAGGTATCGTCGGTTACCGGCACCACTTCCTGAACAGAACCCTTGCCAAAGGTTTTATCTCCCACGAGCCTCGCGATGCCATGTTCTGAAAGGGCGCCCGCGAAAATCTCGGAAGCGCTTGCCGAACCGCCGTCAACCAAGACGACAAGCTTAAGATTTTTGTTGAAAATGTCGTAACCGCGGCTTCGGTGTGCGGTGTTTTCGCTTTTGTTTCCGAAGTCTTCCCTCGCGACTACCGCACCCGGAGGAAGAAACCAGCTCGCCGTATCAACCGCCGCGTCAAGATACCCGCCGGGATTTCCGCGGAGGTCTACGATGAGTTTGTAATATCCGGAACTTATAAACTCACGAAGCGCGCCGCGAAAAAGCTCCGGAGATTTCGCGGTGAAGCTGAAAAGGCGGATAATGAAAATACCGTCTCCTCTCTTTTCCGTTTCAATGGTCGGTATTTCAATGGGTGCGCGGACAACGCGTATTTCAAACGATTCCGTCTCTCCTTCGCGGAAAAGAGTAAGCGAAACTGCCGTACCTTCCTCTCCCCTGATCAAAGTAACCGCTTCGTCGGTAGTCATATTCGCCGTACTCGTTTTGTCAATTTCAAGTATCTTATCGCCGGAACGTATTCCCGCTTTTTCCGCGGGCGAACTCTTGAGCGGCGCAATGACCGTTAAGACATCCTCTCGTTTTCCGATCTCCATGCCGACCCCTTCAAAGTCGCCGCTGATATCGCTTTGGAAAATTTGCGCTTCTCTCGGCGGGAAAAAGCTCGTATACGGATCGCCGTAAGACGCGGCGAGCCCGGCAATGGCGCCGTACACTTTGTCTTGATCGGTGGTGGTTGCCGCGAAAATTGATTCTTTATTCAAGATGCTCCACGCTTCCCAAAACGGCGCAAAATCGGCGTTGATCGTTTCCGGAGTTTGTCTGTTTGCAATACCAATGACTTTTTCAATTCCGGGACGCGCATTGAAACCGATCATCGCGCCGGCAAAAAAAGCCGCCCCGAGGCCAAGAAGAACGGCGAGTGCGATAAAAATTTTCTTCTTGCCGGTTCCGTTTTCCATTGCCATTGATTATCGCAAAAATCGCTGTTGCGGTCAAACAGACGGACATAGTATAATAAAATCATGATAACCAGATACGAACACCATGGTCTTCATTGGATAGATGTTGAATCTCCCACCAAAGAAGAAATATCCTCGCTTGCAAGCGAATTCGCCCTTCATACTCTTATAGCAGACGAGCTCATCGCGCCGTCGCTTCGCCCAAAAGTGGACCTCTATAAAGCCTGCATCTACCTGATACTCCAGTTCCCCGCGTTCAAGCACGCTCACGGCAAAGACGTGCGGCAGGAAGTTGACTTCGTCATCGGAAAAAATTATCTCATCACCGTCCACTACGACATGATTGACGCGATCCACAAGTTCTCCAAGGAATTCGAAGTGAGTTCCATCCTTGACAAAAGCGAAATCGGCGACCACGCGGGATACCTTTTTTTCCGTCTCATAACAAAACTCTATCAATCGCTTTCTCACGAACTGGAACATATAGAAACCCGGCTTGATAACGCGGAAGCCAAGATATTCAAAGGCGGCGAAGCGAAGATGGTGGAAGCGCTCTCTTACATCAACCGCGACCTGCTCGACTTGAAGCAAGCCCTTCGCACGCACAAAGACGTCCTGAAATCTCTTGAAGCGGCCGGATCGGAATTCTTCGGCAAAGACTTCTCATACTATCTCCAAGCGATCTCCGGAGAATTCTATAAAGTGGCGAACACTTTGGACGGGCATAAAGAAACCCTGATTGATCTGCGCGAAACCAATGACTCGCTCCTCGCCACCAAGACCGGAAATATCATGAAGCGCCTCACCTTCGTTTCTTTCACCACTTTTCCGCCGATGCTCATCGCGAGCATCTTCGGGATAAATTCCGAGCACACTCCGGTCATCGGCAAGCCATTCGACTTTTGGGTCGTTCTTGGTATTATGATTTTCTCAACCTTGGGCATTATCCTGTTTTTCCACCATAAAAAATGGCTCTGAACTTATACAACACGCTCACGCGGAAAAAAGAAGAATTTATGCCGCTCCAAGAAAGGGTGGTTGGTATGTATAATTGCGGGCCGACGGTGTATAATTACGCGCATATTGGCAATCTCCGAGCTTATGTTTTTGCAGATATTTTGCGGCGGACGCTTGAGTATCACGGATACGAAGTGAATCAAGTGATAAACATCACCGATGTCGGACATCTCGTTTCCGACGGCGACGAAGGCGAAGACAAAATGGAAAAAGGCGCCCGGCAGCAAGGAAAATCCGCGCATGAGATTGCGGAATTCTACACGAAAGCGTTTTTTGCCGACCTCGAAAAACTTAACATTCAAAAAGCTTCCGCGTACCCGAAAGCAACGGAGCATATCGCGGAACAAATTGCGCTTATAAAAACCCTCGAAGAAAAAGGCTATACATACGGCACAAGCGATGGTGTCTACTTCGACACCTCAAAATTCCCACGCTACGGCGAGCTTGCCGGACTCAATCTCGAAGGACAAAAAGAAGGCGCGCGGGTTCTAGTAAATCCGGAGAAAAGAAACCCGACCGATTTTGCGCTTTGGAAATTTTCCGGTACTGAAAAACGCCAGCAGGAATGGCCGTCGCCGTGGGGTATCGGTTTCCCCGGCTGGCATATCGAGTGCTCGGCGATGTCCATGAAGTATCTCGGCGAGACATTTGATATTCATACCGGCGGCATAGACCATGTTCCGGTACACCACACGAATGAAATCGCTCAATCCGAATGCGCTACCGATAAAAAATTCGCGCATTACTGGCTTCACTCCG
Source organism: uncultured Candidatus Saccharibacteria bacterium (assembly GCA_964410165.1). Taxonomy (GTDB): domain Bacteria; phylum Patescibacteriota; class Minisyncoccia; order Phycocordibacterales; family CAIJYI01; genus CAIJYI01. Next base: position 713 of record CAYPFT010000038.1, on the reverse strand, counting down.
GCTTCGTGAACATTGAAGGCGGAAGAATGGCGAAGTCGGAAGGGAATTTTGTCCGACTGGCGACGCTTGAAGAACGAGGCATTTCCCCGCTCGCCTATCGCTACTGGCTTCTCACCGCACATTATCGTAAAACAATAAATTTTACATGGGAAACGCTGGAAGGAGCGCAAACCGCGCTTGAAAGACTGAAGCAAAAGATTTACAAAATCAAACACGCCGCGCGGGAACGAAATGAAAAAGCCCTTGTCGTTGATTTTTCCGTCGGCGACATTATTGACGATGATTTGGATACGCCGACGCTCCTCAGTATTCTTTATGAGATTATCCATTCGCCGGATTATCACCCCGAAGATAAGATTACAGCGGTAGAAGCGGCCGACCGAATACTCGGTTTGCGCCTCCTTGATTATACGCCAAAAGAAACGGAAGTCTCCGACAGCGACACCCCGATTATTGTACAAAATCTTTTACTCGAACGGGAAATTGCGCGAAAAAACAAAAACTGGCAAAAGTCCGACGAACTCCGCGACGAAATCGCCGGCCTCGGCTATAAAATCATGGACACCGATATGGGCGTAAAAGTAGTGAAAGCATAAATAGGACTTACACACTGTTGCGGAAACATACAGTTTCGGCGTAGAGTTTTGGTCGGTTTCTCCGCCTCTTGGCGGTGGAACCGCCAAAATTCTACGCCGAAAGCTGAGGATGTGGCG
>CAYPFT010000037.1:0-10915 GCA_964410165.1 uncultured Candidatus Saccharibacteria bacterium | reverse complement strand
TCGTGTGTAATATCGCTCTGTACAGTAAAGATATTTTTGGGGTGTGAGGACTTACGATTATTTTTCTTTCTCTTCAAGAATAAAGACGTGGTATATATGAAGAAGCGCGATGAACGAACTGAGGATAATCGGACCGAAGAGAAAGCCGAGCGATCCAAAAAAAACGATTCCTCCAATGACGGAAAAGAAGATGAAAAGCGGATGGACGTCAATTCCCTTTTTATACAGAAGCGGCGCTAAAAAGTTATCAATCGTCCCCACAAGCAGAAGCGACCACAAAAACAATCCGAGCGCGGCGATATTCGCGTTTATGAGCAAAAGATACAGTATCGCCGGAAAAGTAACGAGAGCGGTTCCAATTCCGGGAATGAGCGAAAAAACAGCGGCAATGGCGCCCCACAAAGCGGCGTTCGGAACGTGAAATATATAAAATCCGGCGCCGACGAACGCGCCTTGAATGACGGCTATCGCGAGCGTCCCGCGAATAACGGTATGAATGGTCTTCTCCAGCGCGGAAAGCATTTCCCTGTCATAGCGGTCATCAAGCGGAGAAAGCTTCATCAGCCCCGACACAAACTGTCTGCCGTCTTTCAAAAAAAAGAAGAGCGCCATAAGAATAATGAGCATCTCAAAAATGGCGATGGCGGTGCCGGACACGAGCGGTCCTATATTTTCAAAGAGAAAATCAACAAAACCGCCTGCGTACTTTTCAAAACCGAAAGAAAAATCCGGATAAACTTTGCGTACCGGCCGCTCGACCGCAAGAGTCAATTTCGACAAAAAATCAGTTTGATTTTCTTGAACGCTTATGTAGAGCGCCTGCGATTCATCAAATATCCGCACACTTAAAAAATAAAGGGGCGCGGCGACGAACAGCGCGGTAATCGCAATCACGAAAGACGCGGCGATTCCTTTTCGTCCGCGAAAAAGTTTTTGCGCTTTTTCATAAAACGGATCGAGGAGGACGGCAAAAATCGCCGAAAGAGCGATAATCTGAAGGAACGGCTGGTACACGAGAAAAGTGAGTACGGAAATAACTCCGAACAAAATGAAGAAAAATGATACCTGCAATTTCTTATCGTCTATCATATAATTACAGTATATCATAGCGGTAAAAACCCCCGCAAAACACTTGTACACAGCGGTGGTTGACAAAAATTATTTTCGGAGTAAGATTTTCTGTGGCAACAATCGGCACTGCATTGAAAAAAGGAGATGGTAATGAGTGAAAAAAGAACGATTAGCGTTTTTTTATGCCGCGACAGACGGCTTAATGTGCTGGCTGAAGCATTAAAAGAAATGCTCGGTCCGGAAGCGTATTTTCAGCGGCCGCCGGGAGGAGGCATTGATATAGGCGATTCGCAATGTTTCTACTCTTTCGCCAGGAAGATAAAAACCTTGCAACATCTCGAAACCGGACTTATTATCGCCCTGACGCACAATGATTGCCATCATTGCAGAGTAAACCATATCATCCGGCCGGGCAATGATGAGATACTTACGTTGAAACAAATAATGACGCTTGCGGGGGAAAACATAAAAAAAGATTTCCCAACAATGAAGGTCATCACCGGAATCATACATACGGAAGAAGCGCTCTTTGGCGATTTGCAATCAATAGAACTTATCGCTCCCTATAATGATTCCTCTTTTTTGTGCGGAAGCCGGTGTACGAAACACCTGCACCACAACGCGTTCCATGACATAGCGACCTAGGCACTGTCATAAGAACCTAATGACCGTCTTAACAGGCGGTTTTGTTTTGCAAAAAACGTCCGATTGTCTACTCTCCCACGATAATATCCCCGTCCAATACTCCTTTCTTAAGGAAGACATCGGGTTTCTGATACACCAGCGCGTATGAACCGTCCATCTGTTTCTCGTGTACGAAAATATCGTAATTTCCAGGGCTTACTAAGAGATAAAATCGCCCAAATTCGTCGGTAACCACCCTTTTCGACAAAACGCCGACGCCCGGTACGGTTACGGAAACAATGGCAAAAGGAATCGGTTGTCCGGAAACTTTATCAATAAGGTTGGTAACCTTGTGTTTCCGTTTCCAAATCGCCTGAAAAACAATAATGGCGCCGTATATGGCAAGCACCGACGCGTTGAATCTTGTCGGGTGAAGGATCGTGCCGTAACTTGCAATCGCAAGACCGGTATAAAAAAGGGCATTAAACGCGAGTACGCGTATTTTCTGCCGCCGTGAGTAGAGAGAAAATATCTTCCCTTTGTTCTTGGCGAATTCATTCCAGTCAAACTCTATCGGATCAAGCGGAACGTTAAAACGAACGATCTGATTTTCGGCAAGCTCAAATGATGAACCGAAGTAAAGATTGTCATAGAGTTCGTCTTTCGTTTTTCCAAAAAGTTTCTCCGAAGGAAATTTGTAGTGCGTCTTGTTCGCCGAGAGCGCGTAATGCCCCGGGGGGAGCAGGAACCCGTACCGCCCGTCAAGGTCGGTGATGGCGGATTTTTTATCGCTTTGCTCAAGGTGTTCGACGACGACATATGCCGGATCAATCGGCTGTTTCGTTACCGAGTCATACACGACCCCCCACGGTTCTGGTCTTTTTTTCCTGAAAAACCCGGTCAAAAGCCCGACGAATTTCAAGAAAAGCAAGTATAAATCATAGAACGAACCGACATTCGTTGCGAGTACCACCGCTTGCGATACTCCGACCGCCACGCCGACGGGAACGGCGGCCGGAGCCACGGTTTCAATGACCGGCGTTATCTCCGCCAGCCCGACAGGAAGAAAAGAAAATAACGGCTCGGAACGCGGCACTATGCCGATGAAACCGCTCACTTCGCTTAATAACTCGTTATAGGCATTGTATATTTTAATCGTGATCGGATACTTCCCCGCCTTTTGCGCCGGTGAAATAAGCGCTTCGTAGCCGGTTCCCAATTTGTTTTTATTCAATAAATATGACGATATTTTTCCATCCGGAGAATCTTTCACCGAGACGACGAGGAGCTTCGCGCCGGCCGGCACTTTCTCGGACGGCAAAAACACCTTCAAGCCGCTTTCTTGCTCGATCAATACTTCATTGTTTTCCGGAGTGATGCTCTTTTCTGCCGGTATTGACGGGTTCTGCTCAAAAAACCCAAAATCGGAAAGAGAGAGAAAAAAACGCGGGGTCGCACCCGGCGGCGCGGCGGTTCCGATATCGGAAGGAGATGGAGGAATGACAAGCGGCGGAGTAACGGTTGGCGGAGGGGGGGGCGTCTCGCCTCCTCCGGGTGGCGGAGGTTCGATCGGGGGGGACGGCGGAATGGTGGAATTGATAATCGCAGACGCAATCGCTCCCGAGGAATAATTGAGGCTCGTATCTCTTGCAAAAATAGTATAGTAATACCTGACGCCCGCGGATACGCTTGCGTCAAATGTAACTTCGGCCGTTCCTTGATACACCAAGGTTCCTTCGCTCGGCGTTCCCGGGTACGTTCCGGTTGATCTCAGTATCTTCACAAAATCAAAATCAGAATCTGCCGGGTTTGTCCACGAAAGGGCGATGGAATCAGTGTCGGCCGCGGCGGTAAACCGGGACGGATTTGCCGGCGGAATCGTATCTGTCGCCGGAAGCGTTGAGAAAGAGCTTGTTGCCGTGCTTTTGTTTCCCGAAACATCGCGCGCCTCAATAGCATAATAATAAAAAGTGCCGGGAGAAAGTCCGCTTAACGTCGTGCTGTGGTTCAACGAATAAAAAAGCTCGGCTCCGGATCCGCCGGAATAATTCGTGGTCGTCCCCCAGAAAAACGATGATATGGCCGATTCATTCGTTATCCACGAAAGATCCGCGGAAGAAATGCCCGGTGCGGCGGAAAGATTTGAAATGATTGGGGGGGTCGTATCAGCCGCGGTGGTGAAATTCCATGCCGTGGCGCCTGAAAGACCGGTGAATGAATTTCCGGCAATATCTTTCACTATGCCGCTGTCAAGCTCTATATAATAGGAAGTTCCCTCCGAAAGCGGAGCGCCGGGGGGACTTAGGGTAACGGTGAGGCGGGTATTCGGGGAAAGCGCTGTTTGCGTACCCGTTACCGCAATGGTTTGCACCGCACTCCCGTCGCTTGTTTTTTTTATTCTTATATTCCCTGTCCCGATAGCAACCGGCTCGTTGAAATCAATAATTAAATTCGTAGCGGCGGAAACTCCGACCGCATTATCGGCGGGAAAAAGGAGAACAATGCTTGGGGGAGTCGTGTCCCCGCCACTAGAGCCGCCTCCCCCGCCGCCGGAAGCATTCGTTTCGTCACTGTCGTTCGCGTCAATACACCCCGGGTCGGCGGGAAAATCAATGAGTGTGTCGCCGTCATTGTCAACGCTGTCGGAACACGCGGGAAGCGGCGCCTCGCTGTTGTCGGCGGCCGACGTGCAACCGGGATCGGCGGGAAAATCAATGAGCGTATCGCCGTCATTGTCAATCGTATCTCCGCATTCGGGGTTATTGACATTTACGCCTAAATTCGTCGGCACGGCAAACACGCCAAAAGGAACGAATAAGGCGGTGAAGAGAAAAACGGCTGTGGTTTTTAGAGTGGCAGAACGCATAAAAATGGTTTAACCCGTTTCCCCCGTTCCGCGCTTAGAACCTGTTCATAATCTCATGTCCTGGCGAAACGTTGGAATTTCCTGACGAAAATCGCGAATCCTGAGGAATTATATCGGGATACATTGACGAAAGATTGGCGATTTTCAGCGGAAATTCCGGCGTTTCGGCGGACAAGCCCAAAAACTTATGTTTGTTGTATTTTTGGGCTGTGAGATTTTGAACAGGTTCTGAGGCATGGAAATAAAAGCATCGACCCCAAGCCATCATGACTTCAGAGAGATGTTAATCTTCACCTTTTTCTTCATATACCGAAGCAAAAGGTAAATAAAGATGATCGCGCCGAGGAATTCAAGCGTATACCATACGGGGAAAACATAGAAAGAGAGGCTTTTTGCCGACAGCTCTTCACCCTCGCCGTCAACCAGTAAAATCGAGGCATTATATTTTCCAAACAAAAGTCCTTTAGCATCCATTTTTGCGTTTAAGTTTCGAATACCGGTCGGCAATACCAGCTGTCCCTCAACGGAAACTTTTCCGACATCTTTGCCGAAAATGTTTGTGATTTTGATGGTTCCTTTCGGCTCAAAGTGCACGGTTCCCGTATTTTCAAACCGTATGGAAAAATCAATCGGCGCGGTCTGATAAAACTTTCTGGCGGTGGTAAAATCAAGTATGCGCCCTTTTTGAAGGTGGCTACCCGGTACGGTAACAAGTACCAATACGCCCACTTGCGTACCGACATTCAGCATCTGCTTGTCTGTTGCTCTTTGCGCCTTAAAAAAGAGTACGCCATAATGACCTCCCGGCTCGGCATTCGCGGGCGCTCGGATAGTATAGGGAATTTGGCGCGACTCGCCTTTTTTGAGAAGAAACTCATGCTCATTATTTTCTCCGAGGGTAATCCAATCCATAACGGTGGTTACTCCGGGAGCTCTTCCGGTAAAATTAACTCCCTCGCCGCCGGCGGCGGGAACAAAGTCTTCCACCCGGAGTGTCAACAAAGAGCCGTTCACTTCATCGCTCGCATTGACAAGAGAAATGAAGCCGGAAACTTCTTCTCCCGGATTAATCGTATGAGAAACTTTTATCGGCCGTATGGTAATCCCCGTGTTGGCAAAAGCGGCTGGAATGGAAAAAGAAAAGAAAAGAAAACAGGCAAACAAGAGCCGGAGAAAAGCGCGATTTGTTGTAGTTGATGATTGAGGCATGAGAAGGATAGTAGGACTTACGCGCTTGGATGAGATACGCCGCCAAAATCGAGAAACGGAGCAAGGCGTATATACATACGGTGAGCGAGTATCGCAGATTTTGGCAAGTATACGCCCGGGCACGTAAGTCCTATATAGTATACACCAAAAGGCGGCATATGTGCAAAAGTTTGTGTGGATATTTATTTACTCACCTTACGCACGATTATGGTATCGGTTTTTGGTCGGTTTCTCTACCACACGGGTACTTCCATTTTCTAATCGCTTCGCTCAAGAAAATCAGGTCGCTCCTCTTGGAGGTCTCACCGACCAAATCTCCGACCCCCGGTATCAGTTTTTGGCGGTTCCACCGCCAAGAGGCGGAGAAACCGACCAAAAACCGATACCATAATCGTGCGTAAGGTGAGTTATTTACAAGTCCTCCCCTTGTACAAATACCGACACCCGTTCACTTTTTGAGAAGCAAAACGGGTGTTGATATTACATCATGAATTTTTTCGGAAACGACAAGCTCGGATGGTCTTTACGCTCCGGACACCCACGTGTAGGTAATGGTGCCGGTATAAGAACCCTGTTTTTGCGAAGCGCCCACGTCGAGATAATACTGCACGGTGTTGAGATACACGCTTGAATTGTACACGCCCGAGCCGACAGAACCAATTCTTTTATTCGCGGCGGTGGTGCTTGCGATACCGGCCCATCTTGCATTGGTAAACGGCGTATCATCTGATCCCCACCATGCGGTGGAACGGAACGGTATGCTTCCGCTTGCCGACATCACCCGGAAATACAGGAAGTCATCGCCTGCCGAGATGGCTACGGCGTTTCCAGCAGAAGTGGTGGCCGCATTCGGTACCCACTCAACTCCGTCGGGAATTTTATTGTCAGTGGCGGGATCCGCAACGATAAATAATGTTGTGCTCGCGGCATTGGAACCTTGGTTGTCGCCAATCATGGTTACATTCCACCCGGAATTGGCGTTCGTTGTTACCGCCAGCGTAGAAGTGGCATACTTATAGGTTCCCGGATCAAGGGCGCCGAAGACATCGGTGGAAACCGCAAACGTAACGGCCGCGTTTATCGTTACCGTAAGCGTCTCAACTTCCGGGTTGGCGCTGTAAGCATCGTAAGCGTACGTGCTTCCGAAAACGAGAAGAGCGATGAATGTCGCCGAGAAGAATGTTTTGCACTCTTCTATAAAACTTTTTTTCGAGAACGCGTTAAGTTTTGAAAAATTCATGATAAAAATTTTATCTTAATAAAAATTCTAATAAATATATCGTGTGAGATGTTTCTCGTTTCTTTTATTATATCTTGAAACGAAAGGCGCGCAAATGAAGTTATCCACAGGGCGCTCTGTCCCCTACCCCGTCCAGTAGAAAATCAAGATGCTGAAATCCGCAAGGTCAACTCTTCCGTTCCCGTTAATATCAGCCGCTGTCTCCGCCGTCCCCCACGAAAAAAGGAGGATTGAAAAATCAATGAGATTCACTTTTTCGTCGTGGTTCAGATCGGAGCGCGCGGCAAGATCCGGCAGAGCTTCCTGTCCGATGCCGAGAGAAAGCGCCGCGGAAAAACCGCTTGAACCGCCATCGGGAAGAAGCGAACGCACCCTCGCTTCATACGCCCCTCCGGAAAGACCCTTCGTATCAAAAGTCATGCTCCATGAACCGCCGGCAAGCGCCGTGGTCGTTGCCGTGCGCGGAAGAATCGGGTCGCTCTTGCCACCCTGACCGGATAGTGCCACTTCAATAACGCTTTTGGGAATACCTTCCCCGGACAAAACAAACGCCCCGCCGGGGTCAACCGAAGTTTTTTCCGCGCTCATGGTCGGAGGGAGAAAAATTCTCGTTACCGCGTTTGTCGTGCCGGCGATCAGAGAAACCGTTGATGAAACGGTGACCGATCTTCTGTTTTTTGAATCAACGGCGTACATGCCGAACGTGTACGTCCCGCGTTCCATGCCGGTAATTTTGACGCTCCATGTTCCGAGGGCGTCGGCAAGCGTACTTCCCGCTTCTTTTGCGTCTTTCAAAATGAAAATTTTTGAGAAAGGATAGGCTGTCCCTGAAATGGTTACATCCGCCGCTTTCAAAAAGTTGCCGCCGCCCGGGATGCTTCCGCTGGAAACGGGCGGGTACGATACGGGCGACGTACTGCCGGTGTTTGGAACCACGCCGATGCTGAAAGCGATCGGATAATCGGTTGTCGTGGCAAGGAGCTGATAATTGCGGCATCTGACGTAATAGGTATACGCGGAGCCATCCGCAAGCCCGCTGATAACGGCGCCGGAATGCACCAAAGCGCCGGTAGACAAAAATGCTCCGGTGGACGAAGCAAAGGGAATATCCGGAAGCGCCGAATACTTGCAGGTGGCGACCGTATCGGTTTGCACCGAAAGCTCGACCGCCTGCGTGCCGCTCGGAAGAAGCCCTGACGGCAGGCCGTTTGAAATAACCGGCGGGGTCGGAATGGTGGTGTTCACCGGGCCGGCGGTAACCTGTGCGATAATGGCAATCATCGCGGTTCCGAAATCTATTTGCGCGCCGGAAGCGTCTTTGGTGACAATGTCTATCCGATACGAATTCGGCGAAGTTGGATTCACAATCAAATTCGCCCCCGTCGCGGCGAAAGTCGCGTTGCTTCCGATCTCTATCTTTACTTTTTCGCCCGCATTTATTCCCGTCGTTCCATTCAGAGTAAACGTAATGCTGCCCGCCGTTCCCGAGGTAACGGAAACGCCGTCGTCCGCTCCGGAAGGCGCGGCGGCAAGAGGGCGATCGGTATACGCGCTTGATGTCGCTACCGCTAAATCCATATCAAGAAAGCCGAGCGATGCGGGAAGAATAAGCCCCGCCTCTCTTGGGACAATAACGATTTTCCCGCCCGATGGAATGGCGGTGGTGGTGGTAAACATGATTTCATGCGTTGCGGGAAGCGACGGCGCGGAAGTGGAGATAGTGTCGCGGATAAAAGAGAGGGGCGCGGAAAAAAGCGGCTGTGGAAAAAGCAGAGCGAGATAAAACAAAAAAAGTGTTGTTTTAATCATAGTTCCTCTCCTTGTTTCTCTTCCTGTCCAAATAAAAATTGAGCATTATGAGAAAAAGAAGCATGAGTCCGACGAAAAGCGTTATGAAAGCGAGTCCGGAATCTTCCCCGCCGCGCCGCAACACGGCCGCTTCGCGCTCGGCGAGAGCGATTTCCTTTTGGTTGATCTCCGCTTCTTTCTTCAAAAGCGATTGCGCGAGCGTATTGTACTCATTGGGTAACACGCCGGCAGACGCGCCGATGGCGGCGCCGAGCTCTCTCATAAATTCTTTTGACCCGAGAGAGAAACTGCCGTAGCCGAAAAGAAGCGCGAGCAGTACGAAGCCGGCGGTCAAAAAAATACCGGAGAATGTTCTTTGTTTGTTTTTCATACCATGATCTCTGTGGCCTATGCGAAGATCGCGAACAGTCCCAAGAGAAAGATGATTAAAAACCCGATAAAGGCGATAGTGAACCACGCTCCTTTTGAAGAAATTTCCTTCGGTGCGGCAGATCGGCCTCCTTTCGGTATTCCGTATTCGCGCATTTTCTTCCTGATATACAGCTTCGCGGAAAGATACGCGATGAGCGCCAAAAGCACGATGACCCCGAGAATGGGGAGCGCCACTTTCAAAGGAATAATCCAAAACGAAAGCTCCGAGAAGATGGTGTGCTTTACATCGGTACCGTACTCAAGGCTCGCGATTGCCTGGTATTTCCCCATCCGGACGCGATCGTCATCCCATGCAACCGAAAATTCCCGGATTGAGTGCGGGAGAATCGCCGCTTCTTTGTCGTTTAAGTTGAGCGTAGCGGCTTTCTTTCCGAACATATCCACAATTTCAAGAAGTCCGCGCGGCCGAACCAGCGTATTGCCGAGATTTTCAACTTTTACGTGAAAAACCGCTTTCGGTTCGCCGTATATGGTTTTGTCGGAAGTAAATTGGCGAATCCTCGCTTCTTCAATAACATCGCCCGACACCTGAAAGCTGAGTATGGTCCCGACTTGATACCCGACGCTTGCGCCGACGGTGTCCGGTTTATCTCCTTTTGTACTCAGAAATATGGCGCCGAAATGCCCGCCGGGGCTTGCGTTCTCCGGAATAGCAACGGTAAAAGGCACATCTGCCGTTTGCCCCGGAGAGACCGCGAGTTCCGAACGGGAAACCGTTACCCACGAACCGAGTTCAAATCCGGTCGGTTCATGTTCTTTGGCGAATATCGGGTGTCCTTCATCGTCAATTGCCTCAATGTCTTGCACTAAAACCGCGTACACTTCCGCGGAACTTCCCATATTGGTAACGCGCACGGCGGAAGAAAAACTTTTCCCCGGATCAATCTTTTCTTCAAAGAGCGTCGGCTGTATTCTTACGCTCACGGACTCTTGCGCGGAAACCGGCGAGTATAAAAAAAATAATGCGCTGAACAAGAAAACGATCCTGAATTTTTTGAACGCGCGGGAAGCTGGAGTGTTCATGTCGAAATTATGAAAACTTTAATGTGTTGGTAAAAAAACCGCAACTTGCCATTTTAAGATAATAATAATACTACCACATCGCACTCACAAGCGATAGGTTTAGTCTTCCCCGCTTGGAGGTTCAACCCCCAAGTACTGCACAGTGGAATTATTAGACCACATATTTTTGAATTATAACGGGTCTGACCCCATTAGCTGACCCCATTAGCAAAAACTCTATCGCTACCACTGATGGAATAAAAAGCTTGCTTTAATTTTTAATGTGCGGCAACAAAAAATCAACGGCGGTTTTCTCCTGCGCCGCGTAATAAATAAGGGTGTTGGTATCAAGAGTAAACATTACGCTATTTTTCTGTCCCACTCTTTACGAATCTTTTTTTGCCACAGAAGCGGGTCGGGGATTTTTTTTGATGTAAGCAATCCTCCAAGCTTTTTCCACCGTCTCATGGTTTCTTTTTTTCTGCTATTTCCTGTTCTTTCAAGAATCAATTTGTCGCCCACTTCAACAACGCAAACCTCCGCATCGTCCCATAATTGAGAAAGATATCTTGGTAAAATTAATTTTTTTCCGCTTATTCTTATTTTTTCTTTCGTTTCCATAAGCATACTATACCGATTTTTCCGGCTTTTGCAAACCATAC
>CAYPFT010000036.1:0-11040 GCA_964410165.1 uncultured Candidatus Saccharibacteria bacterium | reverse complement strand
CCCTGCAAGGGAGAGTCCCTGCTCTGGCGGACAAGAAGAAAGCACCTCTCTCGAGGTGCTTTCATTTTTTAATTCAAAAGTCGTTTTTTTATCGGAGGCGCTACGCTAAAAAAATCTTGCGTGCTCATCTCCACAAGCTCCAAAAGAGCTCTTAACTCATCTTCAGAAACTTCACGAATAAGGTGTTCAACAAAAACTTCAAGTTCTTCGTAGTCTCTTATAGCTTCACTCTGTACATCTTCAACTGGTCGATATCTTGAGAAGAAAATTACCAAAGACTGCGTATCCAATATCCTTCCAAAAATAAATTTTTCCGAACGCTCTAAAACTTTTATGACACATTCGATTTCAATGCCCTCAAAACTATAAATAAACCAATAATGCCGCCCGATTTGAATTTCCTCGGGCTTAAATCCTACTTTTTCTTCTGACATAATTCCCCCAATCAACAAACCATTCTGTCATAAATATACCTATTTCTCTATAAAAAACAATGCTCTTACGTTTTTAATAAAAATTTTTCCAATTCAATCTCAAGCTCCCCGCCTTCCGTGCGTATCCCGTGATACATATCAACAAGGCGCGAGAGAATTTCTTCCAGTTCATCCTCGGTAAAATTTTTGGCGAACCGTACCGCCTTGCTGTACGGAAACGGTTTCAACCCCGCCTCCTCGGCGCTTTTTGTTTTCTTGGCGAGCATCATGGTTTTTACTTGCCAAAAAAGCGTGCCGTGGATTTCTTCCGCCGATGATCCGCCGCGAACCGCTTTTTGAAAAAGTACCCATGCGTTTTTTCTGTCCTTCCCGCCGAATGCGTCTGCTATGAGAAAATTTATATTGTTCCCCCATTCCGCTTTCTTCTTCTCGCCGTAAGAATACGTTTTTGCCGCATGTTTTTCAATCTGTGCGACTGTTTTTGCGTCGAGAGCCCCTTCAAGCAGAAGAAAAACGCTTGACGAATCAGCGAGGTGCGAGAGCACGCTTAGAACAGCTTCCTTCGCCTCCTTGTCCGACAAAAGTCCGTCGAGTACTGCAATGTGTTTCTGCTCAAAAAGCCCTTGTGAAGAATAAAGCGATTCCAGTCCGCCGGGTGTGAAATTGTCCACATCAAGCGCGAACATTTCCGCGTCTGGTCGCTTCCCCCGAAGAACCGCGAGTAGTTCGTCTTTTTTTGCCCGCGCCTTTTCGCGGTCACTTCCGTAAATGAGATATAACATACCTCCTATTATGCCCGCGTGGGAGACAAAAAGAAAGTGTTTGACAAAGTTATTGTTATCTGATATGTTTTTCAACAGAAAAATCCGCAAAAACGTTACTTGCGGGTACCTTGAAATACTTTTTAGAGGGCTAAAAAATGGAGAAAATCTTACAGTTGGTTGATTTCAAACCACAACATCAACATCGCGCCTATGTGAACAGTGCGGTTCGTTTTCATATGCCATGCACCAAAGAAGACCGTCTTACGGCGGCGATTAAGGCGGGTTGGAACGTCTTCCAATTCCCTTCCAAATTCACCGTGGGAGACTTTTTGTCCGATTCCGGCACTACCACGCCGACAATTGAGCAGCTTGCGTATTCTCTCTTGGGGGATGAAGCATACGGCACGAACTGGGGCTACGAACAACTTCTCACGCAGTTTGAAAAAACATTCGGCATAGATTTGACGAGTGAAGATCCGGGATGGGAAATTTTTCTTTTTCATCAATGCCGCGCCGCGGAACACGCCCTCTTTACGCAAATAGGACGCGGGAAAAACGGGCTTGTAATCCCAAGCAATGGGCACTTTGACACCACGCGCGCGAATATTGAAATGAATGGGATTGAGGCACTGGATATTGTGTCAAAAAGAGATAAAGGGTTTCTTGGTAATATGAGTATTTTAGATCTTCAAAAATTACTTATGGAAAGATCGATCAAAGTTCCGCTTGTCTATTGCACCATCACCAACAACACAATGGCTGGACAACCTGTATCACTCGGTAATATCAGGAAGATTGCAAAAGCCTGTCTGAGTGAAGACAAGCCATTCTTCTTGGACGCTTGTCGTTTTGCGGAAAATGCATGGTTTATTAAAACACACGAGCATCCCGAATTGAGTATTCCGGAAATCGTTCATAAAACATTCTCTTTGTGCGCTGGGTTCACTATCTCGCTCAAAAAAGACGGGCTCGCCAATATGGGAGGAGCGCTCTGTATGAGAAAGGGTTCCGCATTACTCCACGAATACCCTGATATTCTGGATAATCTTCGAGATCACCAAATCTGCACCGAGGCACACCCCACGTACGGCGGGATGTCCGGTCGGGATATTATGATCGTGGTTGAGGGTTTGAAAACCGTTGTTACGCAAGAATATCTTGATTCGCGGATTCTTCAAGTGAAGGCGTTCGGTGATTATTTGGATGACCTCGGTATTCCGGTCGTAAAACCGTTCGGCGGACATGCGGTCTACATTGATGTCGATAAATTCTTTGATGGTACAAAAATGCGCCGCGAAGATTTCGGCGGAATTTCATTGACTGCGCTTCTTCTGTTAAACGGGCCGCGCCTGTGTGAACTCGGCGCTTTTGCTTTCGGAAAATACAATCCGAAAACCGGAAAGGAAGAGTTGCCTTCCTTTAATTACGTGCGGATTGCGATTCCTCGGAACAAATACGAGATTGCGGATTTATTCTATGCCGCAGATTGCATAAAAAACCTTTACGACCGGAGGGATGAAATTCCTCGATCTGTGCCGGTGTTTGGAAGAGAAAAAACACTTCGTCATTTCAAGGCTCGTTTTGATCTCATTCCACACCGATAATCCTCAAAGAATCCCCAGCCTTTCAGTTGGGGATTCTTTTTTTATTTCACCGTACTTCCTCCGTGCTCCGGGCAAATCCCGTCAACGCATTTCCCACAGCAAGGTTTCATTACCCATTCATCAAGCGACCACTTTCCCGCTCCGGTAATCATGAGTGAAAATGCGATAGCAAAAAGCATAAACGCCGGCTGATCAAATATCCCCTTGCTTGCGCCAACCAAAAGTACGGCAATGAGCATTTCTATTGCTAAAAGTTTGCTCGCCCAATGAGTAAGCAAGCCGAGAATAAGGGCTATGCCGCCGGCTACCTCAAGAATGGTGATGACCCACGCGAACACTTCCGGTGAAGGAATATTTAAAAATGAAAGCATCTCGACGACATTATTCATAGCGCCGAGTTTTGTCCATCCATGGAGGATGAAGATAATACCGGCGGCGATGCGCAACACGAGGGGCGCAAGATCTCCAAAATTCTTCACACACGAACATTTGAGTATATTCATAGAGAGTTTTATATATTACTTTTAAGTGCATTCATTATACCACATGTTTTAGACTTCAATAGTCCACTGGTGGAGATACGAATCAGAAATTATGAACGAGGAATAACCCGTCGTCTTCCTTGTTTATTGTTTTTTATTCTTGACTCTTTTTCCGTATCGCTTTTTCAAACTCTTTATCAAAGGACACCACCTCGTATTTTGAAGATAAAAACAAGAGTGATGCGTCAATAAAAGAAAGTTTTTTATTTTCTTTTTCACGGAACAAAGAAAACGTACCCCAAAAGAACTCGGGGTCAGAGAGAAGAATTTTTGACCTGAAATTATCGACGGTTGCTTCCAAAAACGCCTCGGCAGTTTCTTTTCCTGATTTCAATAAAAGCACTGATGCTGTTTCGGCTACTATGTGTTCGGGGAGGACAACGAGGTCTCTGCTGTTTTCGTTCATGGATACCATAAGATTCTTCGCTTTTTCGTGCTGAGAATCTTTTTCGTTAAAAAGTGCCACCCATACGCTGGAATCAAAGATTGTCATTTTTTGTGGAAAATTATTTTGCGCCGTAGAGAATTTTATCGATATCTCTACTGAGATTCTTGTCTCCCTTAAAATGAATATTCAAAAAAGCCTCAAGCCCTTTTTGCGGCTTTGACGCGACCGGCTCAATACGAAAAATGGGTTCGGTTCGGTTCATCACCAAAAAAGACTGACCCCTGCGCGTTTCTTTGGCAATGTTTTTCAATTCCTTATGAAGCTGTTTTACTCCGATGGTATTCATATCTTTAGTGTAGCAAAAGTTAAACTTCTGTCAAGAAAGTTTAACCTTACTGGAACAAGGAATGACAAACGAGGGGTGAAGGGGGTCAAAATGGCTACTCGTCGCTTTTCTTTCCATATTTTTCGTACCAATCCCAGTGATTTTCTTCGATGAGGACTCTGATTTTTTTATTTGTTTGCTGTTGATTTTGTTCCATCAAATCACGAAGCCGTTTCGGGTTAGTATCCTCATCACATTCTAATATAATCTTTTCAAGCTCTTGCCGTATTTCTGCGTTCCGTTTATTGTCATATTTTTCCTCTTCTAACCCAACCCCCCAAGTAGGATCGTCTAGTTTATCGATATAGCTAAACACGCCCCAATTATTATAAGGAACCGTTACTATCTTGATACTTTCAATCGGCGGGATTACCTGAAGAGTGTTATCAGCAACAGATAATTTATTTTTCTGTAAATCTTTCATTTTCTCTAATAATTCGTGCGTGATATTTCCCCCATGCCAACCATTGAAACAATACATCGTTCTATTGCGCCAATCATACAACACCTTTTCTTCTTGTACGGCTCTAAAGTTTTTTGGTGACACCTTTGAAGCAACACCCATATCATTTGAATCTTCCTCTTCTTGCCCCACACCCCCAAGACTCATCATTCTTACTGCGGTTGGTTTATCAAAAAAAACCGTCATGCCACCCTGATACGCATGAGAAAAATTGCCATTATTTACAAAGTTCTTTTTTATATTATGTGAAGTATCACTGCTTATAAAATTCCTTCCCGTCACGTTTGCTTGTTCGCGATACCGCAAAAGATTGCGTGCTTCCGTAAAGTTGGTCGCCAAAGGCTTGTTGGTGTCATACCCCTCAACTACAGCATTGTAGTTGAGGTCATCTTTTTTATCAAACCACCCGTGGTCAAAACCATATGGGATTGTCTTTTCAAAATATTTTCGTGCCCTCGTTTGATTTACTTTACTGGGAAATCCTCTTGGAAAACTATGAATAAATTCTTCTCTTTTTGAAAGAAACTCATCTTCGTTTATTTCACCTTTTTTGAAAGAGATATACAGTTTCAAAAATTCTTTAACCACATGGCGGGCATTATCGTGTTCGTGTACTTGCCAAATAGGATCACCGTTGTAGGGAAGACCCTTCAATTGCATTCGAGTCGGCGACAATAATCCTTGTTCTAAAACACTTTCTGCGTTACGTGTGCTGTGTATTAGCACCTCATCATCGTTAATCAGCTGCATTAAATCACGAAATGCTTTTTCTTGAAAGGCTTCTTCTGTTTCGCGCTGTTCTGGGGTGAGCTCATCGCGTGTTTTTCCCGCCAATTCCGCCGTCAGAATTTCAAACGGATTTTTCTGTTCCGCTTTTTTCTCTCCTTGTTCAATTGTCGGCATTCCTTTTTCCATAAAATTACCCTCTTATTTTTTATAGAGATTCCCGTGCGTGTTTATTTCCAAAAATACCGCATTGTTATCATCAGTGTACTCATAAATAGCTCTCCAATCACCGGTGATATTTATACTCCATTCTCCTTTTCTGTCTCCGGAAAGCGGGTGGTTGTTAAGCAAAGGATGAGTGCTGTCTTCCAAAAAGAGATTTTTGCGTTCCAAAAACCTTTCTTTTATTTTTAAAGGAATCAGTTTGAATTGTTTTTCAAAACTTTTATGAAAATGGACGGAAATCATAATGACATCAAATAAGTGTCCATTTCTTTTGGGTTGGTAAATTTCCGTGAAATATTTTTTCCCTCCACAACATCTTTATGGAGGCGATTGAGTCGTTTTCGTACAGCGGGCTTCAGCTCTCCTTCGGGAGAGTACAGGTGAATTTCTTTTGTACGAACAAATTGTTTCAGGTAAGCGTTGATAACAGTACTTAAAGGCAAACCAAGCCCTTCGGCTGTTTCCTTTGCGCGGACTTTCGTGTCCATATCCACCTTGATGTTTATCATTGTTTTCATGTGTCCATAGTATATACAACGGATGTAGGTGTCAATGTCGGTCGTCCTCCTGATTCTTGATTCATGCTTCCTGATTCATTTTCTTCATCTCCCCCCACCGCTCCCCAACCGACACATCCACCGCGAGGGGGACGGAGAGTTTGCCGACATTTTCCATCGCATTTTTTATAAGCGGTATCGCCTGCTCGAGAGAATCTTGTTTAATTTCAAAAATGAGTTCATCGTGGACTTGAAGAAGCATTGATACGGCATCATTTCCGACAATCGCTTTGTCCACTTGTATCATCGCGAGTTTGACCACATCCGCCGCTGTGCCTTGAATGGGTGCGTTCATCGCCATGCGCTCCGCCATGGCCCGCACGAACGGCATTGAAGAACTAAATCCGGGGAAATACCGCCTGCGCCCGAACAGGGTTTCGGTGTAGCCGATTTTCGCCGCATCTTTTTTCACTTTTTCAAAATATCCTCCAATCTTCGGAAACTTTGCAAAATAATTATCGTAAAATTCTTGCGCTTCGACGCGCGTGCCGCCGAGATTCCCTTGAAGCGCCGTCACCCCCATGCCGTAAATAATGCCGAAGTTTATCACTTTCGCTTTCCGGCGCATGTCTTTCGTCACTTCGTTTTCCGGAACCCCGAATACGCGCGAGGCGACAGACGCGTGCACGTCTTTTTTTGAACGAAACGTCTCAAGAAGTATTTCATCCTGCGAGAGTTCGGCGAGTATGCGCATTTCTATCTGCGAATAATCCGCCGCAACCAAGAGATTTCCTTTCTCTGCGACAAACGCGTTTCGCACTTCTTTTCCGTGTTCTCCGGTTGCGGGAATGTTCTGCAAATTAGGATTATTGGAGGACATGCGCCCGGTAACCGCGCCGGTCTGCGAAAGTGTGGTGTGGATTCTTCCATCCTCCGCCACAGACGAAGGGATGGTGTCCACATACGTTGAAAGAAGTTTTTGTAGTTCGCGATACAGAAGTATTTCACTGATAATCGGATGAACATCACGAAGTTTTTCAAGTTCGGATTCCCTTGTTGAGCGTGCACCGCCGGCGGTTTTTTTAAGCCCCTTCACACTCAGTAAAAGTTT
This sequence comes from uncultured Candidatus Saccharibacteria bacterium, assembly GCA_964410165.1. Classification (GTDB taxonomy): domain Bacteria; phylum Patescibacteriota; class Minisyncoccia; order Phycocordibacterales; family CAIJYI01; genus CAIJYI01. Next base: position 3,901 of record CAYPFT010000036.1, on the reverse strand, counting down.
ATCAAACAAAACTTCTCCCATCTGTTTTGGAGAATTAATATTGAATTCCCCGCCCGCAAGCTCATAAATCTTTTTTTCATACCCCGCAAGTGTCGCGTGATATTTTTTTGAAAGCATTTCCAAATACTTCACATCAACCGCGATGCCTTTTTTCTGCAGTTTATCAATTATCGGCACAAGTGGGAGTTCTATTTCTTTATACACCTTTTCAAGCCCCCGAGCCGAGAGTTCTTCAAAAATCCAGTTTGTAGCTTCACGAAAGGTGTCCTTATGCGAAAATTCAAGTATGTCTTCAAGTGTCGGATTCGTCATTTCAGAATTCAAAAGCCACAGAGCGATGCCGGTTTCATGAAGCTCTTTCTCGTCAATCTTTTCCCTGAACTCTTCCGAAACCACACTTGCCTCATTGGTAATCTCCCCCATCCGCGCGCGAAGCGCCCGAAAATCAAATTCCAAAAGAATTTTCTCCGCCTGCTCTCGGTTAAAAACTTCCTGCCATGTTTTCTCCGGCAAAACAAAGTTAATTTTCGCATCGCGGCGAATGGTGCCGAGCGCTTTGGAAAAGAGGGCTTCTTCTTCACCCTCTTTCAAAAGCCCAATGATGCGCGGCTTCACTCCGGCTTTTTCAAACGCGCTTTCGTCTTTTTCTAATTTTTTATATATGTCTTCCAGTGAGCCGAATTGCTGGATGAGAAGCGTCGCACTTTTCTCGCCAATGCCTTGTATACCGGGAATATTATCGGACTTATCGCCCGCAAGCCCTTTGTAGTCCACGAGAAATTTTGGCTTGAAACCATAGCGCTCCTCCACCGCTTTTTCATCATACAAAACCGTATCATTGATTCCCTTGCGTAAGGTGTACACACGCACTCTCTCATCATCCACGAGCTGAAGCGTGTCCATGTCGCCCGATGCGATAATAGTATCAATATCTTTATGTTTTTTTGTTTCCTCCGCCACCGTCCCGATAATGTCGTCCGCTTCAAATCCGGGAAGTTCAAAGCGTTGGATACTGAAAGCATCTATAATGTCGCGACTCCGGATAATCTGCGCCACCAGCGCCTCGTCCGTCTTCGCCCGCCCGGCTTTATACTCCTTGTGTTCTAAATGCCGAAAAGTCGGCTCAGGAAGATCATAAGCGGCGATAATATAGTCCGGGTGCAAATCCTTCACCAGTTTGAACAAAAGCGCTACCAGCCCATACAGTGCCCCCGTGGGTTCACCCTTGCTTGAGGTAAAATCCGGCATGGCATGATACCCCCGGTGGAGTATCGCGTGCATATCAAGCAGGACAAGTCTTTTGTTGGTTTTCATAGGTTTATGGTAGCACAAAGAAGTGTGGCGGAAAAATCAAATCAAAAACACGTGCGCGTCTCGTGCGCATATGCGAATTATGCACGCAACTAAAAAGAAAGACGGCCCCGCAAGGAGCCGCCGATAAAGAAGAATTTTTTTCTCACCACAGGGAAGGGTATTACCTCTTCGTATTTTATCCGTTAATCAATTGACTGTTGATAGCCGTTTCTCGACATCAATCATTGCAAGGGAATGGTACACCCTCTTCACAGACAACAAACACTTCTTCTTCAACCTGTTCCACATTTCGCTTTCAGGGCTGTGGCTCACCCTGTTTTTCATTACGGTTAACGCATAAAATCACCTCCTCCATACATGATTCGCCAAATAGCTAGCTGTAGCTTATCATACTACTTAGTAACTGTCAATACCCTCGTCGTCTCATCCATAAATTTGAACCGTATCATTCGCACCCAATCCGGCAACACATCCACCACCCGTTCCGGCCATTCAAGGAAGATGATGTTGTTTGAATCGCTCATGATTGTTTTCCATCCGAGAGTCAAAAGCTCCGCGCTGTTTTCGAGACGGTACGCGTCTATGTGGATAAGGTGGGTAAATTGGCTTGTTTTCGGCAATTTGTAGACTTTTTCCAACACAAACGTCGGGCTCGTCACCGTTTTTTGTATACCAAGTGCTTCCGCCGCCGCTTTCACAAACGTCGTCTTCCCGGCCCCTAAACCCCCCTCAAGCGCCACCACCAACGCATGTTTTCCACAGTTTTTGGCGTTTTTCAACAGGTTTTCCACATATTTTTTCGCAATTTGGTTGGTTTCCTCAACGCTTTTTGTTGTATGGTTGGATTTTTTCAACATCGGTATTAATGTACGAGACCTAAATTGGAAGATTTTCCGGTGGAAACCCTTTTTCAGTAATTTGTTTTTTTATTGGGGGTGTGTGTGGATTTGAGACGTGCTCCTCTTTGTTTTTACGTGTCAAAAACGGATCTTTTTCAGAATCATGCGGTAACACATCGCTAGGGTTTCCCATCTGGTGTCTGTGTCCAGCGCTGGTATCCGTTTCCGATTGCTTGTTGGTATCATCTGATGAATTTCTCCGGCGTATGGCTAAAAATACCATATAAACGGAGATTGCCAAAAACAGAATCCCGATGACAGCCCCCCAATCTTTTATTGTATTTGGAAGAATGGCGCGCGACCTTTGCTTGTTGGCGGTGTCAGCGCCATTGCTTTTCGCTTTGTTTTTATCAACGGTTACAACGGCGTGTGCTATATTTTGGGCGTCGTTTGTGTGTGTTTTATCTTCCCAGTTCACCACCGCGATGATTTCAATCGGCCGTTTATCGGCGACACCACTGTTAATGCCCGCCCAAAAAAGAAGGTTCTTTTTTTCTTTCGGTCCTATGTTCCCCACACGGTAAACGAGCATTTGCCCGATCTGACTAAATTTGTTGTTTTCCGTGGGGATATATTCCGTGTCGCAGGAAAGAAGTACCCGAACAACCACATCCTTTTGTACCACATCGGTAGTATTTTCAAGCCGGATGGTTTCATTGAAGTGTTCTTTTGGCGCCGCGGTGTCGGTACTTGATGTAATGTCTATTCGTATTGCTTTACTTTGTGTTGTGGAGGCTTGTATTGTTTCAGTTTTTTGTGTGATTGGCGGTGTTTTTGTGGTGATTTTATTTGTTGCTGAATCAGTTGGGGTAGTTGCGGGTAGTATTGGCGGTGTACCTGTGGTGCGAAAGCTAAAAATAACCCCCTTCGCTAAGCCGTTTTGGTTTTCGATGACCGGCTGAAAAAAGTATGCCGTACCGGGTGTAAGACCGGACATGGTTCCATTATACAAGAGAGATTGTCCGACACCGATATACTGTCTCGCGGTTACGTATCCAAAATCAGGCGTCCCGCCCCATTCAAACCAGCCATATGTTGGAATAAACCCGGCAGGCAAAGCGACGGCATTCATTTGTGCGCTCGTGTCGGTGATATGAGTCGCTGGTTTTGTAATCACCGATTGAGAAGAGGTGATGCTGGCGCCACCTTGATCGACGACACCAACAATGGGGCCGGTATTTCTAAAAACAGGGCAAATTAAGTCATTATTGGTCTGGAAACCGGAAATGTCGCCGCGTCCGACCCCCTTTGAATTTTGCGCAACGACGCGGAAATAATACGGTGTGTCAGGAAGAAGGTTTTGAATATCTTGCTTGAAATATTCAGTATTATAGCCGTTTCTTGTTACCGCTGTTTGATTGGGGAGATAATCCGGAGAATACCCCCACTCAAACCACCGCGTGGTATCGTTGCTGAAAAACGGATTGACATACCCGTTGAGTGTTGCTCCGCCTTGGCAGATATTCGTTGCGGCGAGTGTTTCCACATCATACGACATAACCGCCGATACAGGTGCTGTTTGGGTAACAAAATAGAGTACCGGCAATAAAAGCATGTGGAATATCCGTCGCGGCTTACAATATCTTGTTGTGTTTACAGTGGTGTACATAGTAAGAATAAAAAGCTATCATATATAGGACTTACGCACCGATGAAAGATGTGGTCGGTGAGTCTGCCACACGGGTACT
>CAYPFT010000035.1:0-12540 GCA_964410165.1 uncultured Candidatus Saccharibacteria bacterium | reverse complement strand
CAGTACATTGAGGGAAAAACCTGATGTTTCAACGACGAAGATCGCCAAGTGCGTAAGTCCTATATACAACGAGTTTGTAGTATGGGATAATATATACCAGTTAATAAAACAAAATAAAATATAAGTATGGCAAAACAAATAATGCAAGACATTGTGTCGAATCGCGCAAAGGACGGCGAGGGTGCGGAACCGCCGAAAGAAGCTTTGCAGAAAAAAGATGAAGGAGGAGACGGCGCGAAGTCCGCCGCCGTGGTCGTTAAAGAAACTTCGCCGGAAGCGGTTCCGCGGGAAAAAAAGAAAAATGAAGACGTTTTCGCGCGCGCTCCCGCTTTCCCTCCCATAGAAACATCTCCGATTTTTGAAAAAATGAAACAACACAACAAAGATCGCGAGAATTTTTCCGATGAGTTCATCGCGCGGCGCAAAAACGGCTGGCGGCGGCTTTTTGGCAGAATACCTTTTATTGCAGGCGCGGTTTTGGTTGCCGGAGTTTTGGTGTATGGAATTTTTTTCTATGACGCGACCCTCATCGTCAGTCTGAAACATCTTGACGTCTCGCTTCATGACCAAGAATTTTCCGCAGGCGGAACGGACGCGGGGGCTCTCGGTTTTCAGCTTATGACCCTTTCAGACGAAAGCTCCACAGAGCTTGCCGCTACGGGAGAAAAGAATGTCGAGAGCAAGGCTTCCGGAAAAATCGTGGTGTACAATGATTTCGGACCTCAGTCCCAGCCACTGATCAAAAATACCCGTTTTCAGGCGCCTGACGGAAAAATTTATCGAATACGCGGGTCCATCGTCGTCCCGGGGCAGAAGACGGCGGACGGAAAAACGGTTCCGGGTTCTCTGGAAGTGGATGTCTATGCCGATGCGCCCGGCGCGGAATACAATATCGGGCTTGTTGATTTCACCATACCGGGGTTTAAGGGTTCTCCGCGATACGAGAAGTTTTACGCGCGCGGAAAGACGCCCATGACCGGTGGATTTTCCGGACTTACGAAAATTGTGTCCGATGCCGATGTGGAAAAGGCGAGAGAAAAGATTACCGCGGAATTGAAAGACGCGCTTTTTGCGGCGGCAATTGCGCAAAAACCGAAAGGCGCGGTTTTGTATAAAAACGCGGTATCCTATGACTTTACCGATTCAGTCGGCGCCGACGCGGCAGATAAAAATCCGGATGATTCCTCCGTGAATTTTACCGTAAAAGGAAGTCTGACCGCCGTGCTGTTTAATGCTGAAGATCTTTCCAAGCGCATCGTTCAAACGTCCATTGCTTCAGTTGACGCCTCGGCGAATGACAGAATTTTGGTAACCAATATCGAAGAACTGACGTTTGCGCCGAAAGGCAATGCCGCTCTCCCGAAAGAAGGGGAAACGTACGCCTTTCTCTTGAACGGTACGGCTAATGCCGTGTGGCAAATTGACGCAGAGGCGCTTTCCATGAAGCTCGCCGGAGTAAAAAAGGCCGATTATCGGAACGTGTTCGCGGATTTTCCCGGAATAGAAAAAGCAAACGCCCGCATTCGGCCTTTCTGGAAGACGAAATTCCCGAGCGATGCGGCGAAGATTCAAGTGGAAATTTCACAGGACTGAGATGTTGGAAAAGTGCTCCCCCCCCGACAAGCCCGGAAAAAACTTGACTTATTAAAACCAAACATGCTAGCATAGTGAAACTTACTGTATGGTGCAACAAAAAGAGAAATTTGAAAGCGTATATGGTACGGTAACAGAGGCTTTGCCAAGTACATTATTCCGGGTAACGCTTGACGGCCGCACGGAGAATGCGCCCGCTGTTATGCTGGCTTACTTGTCCGGAAAAATGCGTCTGCACCGGATTAAGATACTGGTAGGCGACCGAGTTGCCGTTGTTCTTGACCCTTACGGGGGAAAAGGGCGAATTATTAAACGAATGTAGGACTTACGCACTTGGTGATATACTTGCCAAAATCTGCGATACTCGCTCACCGTATTTATATACGCCTTGCTCCGTTTCTCGATTTTGGCGGCGTATCTCATCCAAGCGCGTAAGTCCTAAGTAAAAAGCCCGTAGCGGGTAAAACGTAAAACGTTGAACGCTACGCGCCGCATGCTATGCACGTACGAGCCGCCGTAAAAAAAATCTGCCCGAAATGCAAGACGGTTAAGAGAACCGGCAGGGTGTATGTTATTTGCGACAACCCCCGTCACAAACAGCGGCAAGGATAACCAAAGGATAATCAATAAAGATAACATGCGCATCCTCGGAATTACCATACCGGAAAACAAACGTTTAGAGATAGGGCTTACTTCGATTTACGGAGTGGGAAGAGCTTCCGCGCAAAAAATACTTACGGTCGCGGGCGTTGGGTTTGGCGTTACGGCGAAAGATATTTCCCCCGAAGAAGAGGCGCTTATCCGAAAAGAGATTGAGAAAATGAAGGTCGAGGGCGACCTGAAGAGAATGGTTTCGGGAAACATCAAGCGATTGAAAGATATTAAAAGTTACCGTGGCACGAGGCATACGCGGCGGATGCCGACCCGCGGGCAAAGGACCAAGACGAACTCCCGCACCGTGAGAGGTAATGTCAGAAAAACCATGAGCTCGGGGAGGAGAAAGACGGAGAAAACATAAAAATGAGTATCAGGAACAGGCATCAGTATCAAGGACGGCGAACGACGTTTTTTAACAACGAATAACACAATGGGAAAAAAACGAATAGTTAAAAAAGGCGGGGAAGGCGGCACGGGGAAGCCGCGCTCTTTGAGTCGCGTGCCGCGGAAAAAAGTTTCTTTCGGGACGCTCTATGTCGAGTCAACATACAACAATACGAAAGTTCTTTTGGCTGATGGGTCCGGAAATGCCCTCGCGTGGGCATCATCGGGAATGCTCGGGTTTCGCGGCGCGAAAAAGGGCACTCCTTTTGCCGGTGCGAAGGTCGGAGAACTTCTTGGAGAAAAAGCGCAGGCTATGGGGATGAAGGAGGTTGCCGCCGTTATTAAAGGGGTCGGTTCGGCGCGCGAGGCGACTGTGCGGGGATTTAATTCAAAAGGCATAGAAGTGGTGAACATCAAAGATGTTACCCCAGTGCCGCACAACGGCCCGAAACCGAAAAAGCCGCGACGCGTTTAGCGTACAACGCGAGGCGCGTAACGGAAAACGTTAAATGCGCCGCGCTTGTACGTTAACCATGTTATACGTTACACGAAAACACCATGCAGGATACAAAATGTAAAATTTGCCGACGAGCGGGAGAAAAACTCTTTTTGAAAGGAGAGCGCTGTTTTACGCCAAAATGCGCTTTTGAGCGAAAAGCCTATCCGCCAGGAAAGAGGGATTCTGAAAGAAAGCACCGGAGTACGGTAACGGAATTCGGCGCTCAGCTTCGCGAAAAACAGAAAGTTCGAAACGTCTATCGCATTTCCGAGAAGCAGTTTGCCGGTTATGTCAAGCGCGCGTCTTCTCAAAAAGGCAGTCCCTCGGAGAATCTTTTTGAAGAGCTTGAGAGCCGTCTTGATTCAACGGCGTACCGCCTCGGTTTTGCCAAGTCTCGTTCGGAATCGCGCCAAATCGTCGCACATGGACATCTTCTCGTGAACGGACGAAGAGTTACCATTCCCTCGTATAAAGTCCGCATCGGCGATATTGTGGCGGTACGCGCCGGATCGGCATCAAACGGGCTCTTTGCGAATGTCTCTGAAAAAATGGAAAAAGCGGCCATTCCTTCATGGCTTCGCATTACCACTGCCGCCGGCGGGAAAAGCCCCGAAGCAGAGGTGCGCGGCAAGCCGATTCTCGACAAAGAAACTTCCGGGCATAATTTGACGTCGGTTATTGAATTTTACAGCCGGTAAGGGCTCTTCCACAAATAACTTCCATGTTTCGCTTCCAGATTTCCGCAATCTTTGATTTTTTCTCAATCAAAAATTCCTCACCATATCTCGATATGCCTCAAAATTTTCTCAATCCAAAAAATCAAATCTTACGAAAATCTGAAACCGAACCTCTGGAAGTTATTTGTGGAAGAGCCCTAAATGACCGAAACTTGCAAAATATAAAAATTCGTGTAGTATTGTAAAAGTAAAACCTAATTTTTATAAATTTTTATGCTTGAAACAGATATTTTATTGCCGTCAAAGCCAAGGGTCGTGAATGAAAGCGGCTTTTCCGGCGTGTTTGAGATAGACGGTCTCTATCCGGGGTACGGACATACCCTCGGAAACTCGCTTCGCCGAATCCTTTTGTCCTCCATGTCGGGCGCCGCGATTACTTCCGTAAAGATTGACGGCGTCAATCACGAATTTTCCGCCATTGAAGGAGTGAAAGAGGATGTTATTATGATTCTCTTGAATCTTAAGAAAGTCCGTTTTAAGATGACGGGAGAAGAGCCGCAAGAGGCGACTTTGTCGGTGAAGGGGGGAAAGACCGCGATTGCCGGCATGATAAAAGCGCCCGGGCAAATTGAAATTTTGAATCCGGAACAGCACATTGCCGATGTTACCGGAACGGGGACGACCCTTACTATCAGCATGATTATCCAAAAAGGGCTTGGCTATGTTACCCGCGAGGAACTTCAAAAAGAAAAAGTGGAAGTCGGTTCAATTATCCTTGACGCGATTTTTACCCCCATTCGGAGGGTGAACTATGAAGTGGAAGATATGCGCGTCGGCGACCGAACCGACCACAACCGCCTCCGTATAAACATTGAAACGGACGGCTCGGTAACTCCTCGGGAGGCTTTGGAAAGTTCTATTTCCATTATGATACGCCAGCTTCAGGCTATCGTCGGATTCACGGAAGAAATGCCCTCTCTTGAATCGGGAGAGGAAAGGTCGTCGGCGAAAGAAAGAACGAAAAAAGAAGAAGTTGATCCGGAGGTACTGAAGACACGAATTGACACGATGAATTTGACTACGCGCACAGCAAACGCTTTAAGCGCCGCAAACATCCGTACGCTCGGAGGGCTGGTACGAAAAAAAGAAGAAGACTTGCTTGATGTTGACGGGTTGGGGGAAAAAGGAATTCAGGAGGTCAAGAAGGTTTTAATGGATAATGGTCTTTCATTGAGGCAATAAGTACAAACAATCACTCGTGCACCCACAGGAGTGAACTCGAAAATATGCGCCACCACAATGCCAACAGAAAATTCGGAAGGGAAAGAAAAGTGAGAACAGCGCTCATCCGCGGTTTGGCGGTGTCTCTTATCCGGGACCGAAAAATAACAACCACCGAAGCGAAAGCCAAAGAACTCAGGCCTTTCGTGGAGAAGCTGGTTACGGGAGCAAGAAGCGGAAACCTTGCTTCCCGCCGCAACGCCGTTACCAAACTTGGCGGCGTGTCGGTTGCGGCAAAGACGCTGGTTGACGACATCGCGCCGATGTATGCGAAACGCGCCGGAGGATATACTCGGGTGATAAAACTTTCGCGACGCGCGGGCGATGCCGGTAAAATGGCGGTTATTGAGTTTGTGCAAGCATAATTTTTTTGTTGCCAGCATGATTTCCAAAGACACACATATTATTGATGCTCAGGGAAAAAGAATCGGTCGGGTAGCTACCGAAGCGGCTGTTTTCTTGATGGGAAAAAATGCCGCCGATTTTCAAAGAAATAAAGTTACCGGCGTCAAAGTAAGCATCATCAATGCTGGAAAGGCGGACATCGTTGAGAAGAGGATGGCAGGCAAGACATACGCGAGATATTCCGGGTATCCGGGCGGATTATCAATGCAAAAAGCAAAGGACGTCATCGCGCGGCACGGGTATCGCGAGATATTTGCCAAAGCGATTTACGGCATGATTCCCTCAAATCGCTTGCGTGCCGTTCGAATGAAAAATCTTACCATTGCCGAATAATTACACACCATGATAAAGCCAGAAACCAAAAAAACAGCGGAAAAAGCGGAAAAGGGAGACAAATTTACGGGAGCGGTCGGGCGCCGCAAAACTTCCACCGTGTCAGTGCGCATCACTCCCGCAAAATCGAAAGAGAATGCGGTCGTCGTGAACGGAAAAGATTTTACCGTTTATTTTCCGACGCAAGAAACGCAGGCGCTTGTCATGGAGCCGTTCGCAAAAGCGAAAATTTCTCAGAAATTCGCCGTGTCCGCCATCGCTTCCGGAGGCGGCGTCCATTCTCAGGCGGAAGCGGTTCGTCACGGCATTTCCCGCGCGCTTATCGGATATGACGCGGAACTTCGCAAACGCCTCAAAAAAGAAGGACTTTTGAAACGCGACCCCCGCGCGAAAGAACGCCGAAAATTCGGACTCAAGAAGGCTCGCAAGGCCGCACAGTGGAGCAAGCGCTAAACGAGTATAAGGGGTTAGTATAAGTATCAGGGGACGACGACGGTCGTTGGAAAGGTCGGACATTCGTACTACGAAAGTTCGATTTTTTTGCAAAAAAGTCTGTTTTGTAGTAGTATATAAGTACTATGAACACCATCGCCATTCCAAAAACCGCATATCACAATATCACAAAAACACAAAGCGAAGTGAAACATAAGGTAAATCTTACCAAAAAAGATGATTTTGATTGTGGTTGTGATGAAGTTACCGATGCATACGCCAAGAAACTTGAGCGGATTAGCAGGGAGACGGAAGAAGGGAAAGGGAAAACACTCAAGAGTATGCGTGGGCTTGAAGAGTATCTTGCCAACTTGTAGAGTATGAATGAGAAATACCATGCTAACGAGTATATGGAAGTGTAAAATATCATTATGAATGACGAAGAAAAAAATGAAAATATGAATAAAGATGTCGAGCAAGACGATGTCGTCTTTGAAGAAGAAGGGGAGGGGCTTTTGCCTGCGCAAAAAATAAAAAAACTGCGCGAGGAGCTGAAAAAAGCCCTGAAAGAAAAGGAGGAGTACCTCGCCGGCTGGCAGAGGGCGAAAGCGGATTTTGTGAATCTTAAAAGAGAGGAAGAAAAAAATCGCCTTGAGCTCATGAAATTCGCGAACAAAGACCTCATTATGGAAATTCTTTCGGTGGCAGACAGTTTTGATATGGCTTTTATGAACAAGGACGCATGGGAGAAGGTGGATCAGAACTGGCGCACCGGCGTGGAATATATTTACGGCCAGCTTGTGAGTATTTTGGAGCAAAATGACGTCAAGCAATTAAATCCGCTCGGCGAAACGTTCGACCCGAACATTCACACCTCCATAGAGAGCGTGCATGCGGAAAAACCGGAAGACGATCACAAAATCATGGCGGTTATCCAGAAAGGGTATATGATGCACGGGACGCTTATACGCTCGCCGAAAGTGAGAGTGGCGGCATCTTCGTAAAAGAGCCATTGGCGGCGCTGTGGATAACTTGCTTTGTTTTTTTATGCGGCGGAGAGATAATATATGTAGGACTTACGCACTTGGCGATCTTCGTCGTTGAAACATCGGGTTTTTCCGTCAATGTACGTTAGTACATCTCCATAAAAACCCTTGTTTCGCCTAGAATCTCATCCAAGTGCGTAAGTCCTCATTAATGTATACATTATCAATAATTTTTTAGTCGTATGAAAATATCGCACATAATCGCATTCATACTCCTCATTATCGGGGGTTTGAATTGGCTCCTTGTCGGGGCTATAAGTTGGGATATTGGTATGCTTTTCGGCGGGCAGGGAATGATAGTTTCCCGCATTATTTATATTCTTGTCGGGCTTGCGGCTCTCTTTGAGCTCTTCACGCACAAGAATACGTGCAAAATGTGTTCCGCCTCGTCCTCGGCGCCTCTGTAGATAACAGAAAGGTTTTTAGTACAGGAAGCAAGGCAACCCGCGTACTTTTCGGGGTTGTTTTGCGTTTTTTTACAATGTATGGTATCATGGAGCCATGAGAGGAAAAGACCATAAACAGCAAGAATTCAACGAACGAGCGACATCCCTTTCGGTTTTTTTGGAGTACTACAATAAAAACATCCCGGAGAGCTATCCGAGGGCCACAATAAAAGCGCTGAAGCGGTTTCAGGTTGCGTATCCCGTTCTTTTTCAGAACAAAGATGACGAAGAATGGTCCATTGACAAGCATCGGAAAAAACTCATGGACTGGCTACCGTCTTATCGCGAGGCGGAATGATATGGAGATGCAAGAAAACATACCGATGAAACATCTTACCACTTTTCGCACCGGCGGTCCGGCGCGGTATTTTTGTCGCGTAAAAAGTGCTTCAGATGTGAAAAAATCGGTCATCATCGCTCGAGAAAAAAACCTCCCGTTTTTTGTTTTGGGCGGCGGCTCGAATGTTTTGGTTTCCGATGACGGGTATGGCGGCGTAGTGATAAAAATGGAAATAGACGGGATTGCATATGAAGAGAAAGAGAATGGCATAGCCCTTGTGCGAGCCGGCGCGGGGGAGAATTGGGATGCCTTCGTTGCGGCGACAGTTGGGCGCGGTCTTGTCGGTCTTGAAAACCTTTCGCTCATTCCCGGAACTGTCGGCGCGACAGTGGTGCAAAACGTCGGAGCATACGGAAGGGAAGTGAAAGATGTCATCCGCGAGGTGGAGGCATTTGATGCGGAAACGCGCGAGATAAAAAAATTTTCTCCCGGTGAATGCCGCTTCGAATACCGCGGCAGTTTTTTTAAGACGCCCGAAGGAAAAAAATATATTATCACGCATGTTACTTTCGCGTTGCAAAAAAACGGCGCCCTCAAAACGGACTATCGGGATGTGCAAGATTTTCTTTTACGGCACGGTGTTTCGGAACCGAATGTGTCCGATGTGAGGAACGCCGTCATTGCGATTCGCACGGCAAAACTGCCGGACATTTTGGAGTACGGCACCGCCGGGTCGTTTTTCAAAAACCCGGTTATTTCAAACAATCTCGCGGACGAGATTTCCAAACAATATCCCGATATTCCTTTCTATCCCTCCGGTTCTTTTGAAAAAAAAGTCTCCGCCGGCTGGCTTCTTGATCGCGTTTGCGGATTGAAAGGCGCGTCGGCGGGGCGCGTCGGCACGTACAAAAACCAAGCGCTCGTAATCATAAACCGCGGCGGCGCGACAACAAAAGAAATTATTGCATTTGCGGAAGGATTGCGGAAATCGGTAAAAGAGAAAACGGGAATCGTTTTGGAGTTTGAAGTACAAGTCATAGATTAACCAAAGCTACAAATATCCTCCATGTCGTACAATTTTGTAATCAAGTTTTGATTTTTCTCCTATAGCTAATTCTAGCATATGCTAGAATTAGCTATAGGAGAAAACGAGGGTATTTGTGGCTGTGGTTAATAAAATGAAAAATTGAAAGTGAAAAAGTAAAAATTCCGCCGCCGTTTGTCCGTGGTTTTTCTTTTTTCATTTTTACTTTTTCATTCTCAAAAATTTTTTTTAGAAAAATTTTTGAGTTATCCACATTTTTATGAAAAAATATATTGTGTTTGTTTTTCAAATAGAAGATAATTAAAGCAGATGCAATCCGCAAGTTCGCGGAAATTATTCGAAAACAAATGGTCGATGTTTTTTATAAACAATAACCATATAATGTTTTGTCCGATCAAAATTTTTGCAAAAATTTTTTGAGAAGCAAAATGTTTCAATACCATGGTAGTTAAAAAGAAAAAGAAAGTTGTAAAGAAAGCAGTAAAGGTTGTAAAGAAAAAGAAAGTTGTAAAAAGGAAATAGTCTAAAAAAACAAGGCCCGCGCAAGCGGGTCTTGTTTTTTTGTCGGTATTTTTGGTACAATGCGTGTATTAGCAATTACCCCCACAAACATGAAAGACAAAAAGAAAATTATCGTTGTTGATGATGAAGCGGTGCTCCGGCGCGCGTTGGTCGACGCTCTGAAAGCCGAAAACGAATTTGAAGTGTTTGAGGCGGCTGACGGCGAAGCGGCATTTTTGGCCATTAAAGAGCATCATCCGGACCTCGTATTGCTTGATATTCTCATGCCGAAAATGGACGGACTTACCGTTATGAAAAAACTCAAAGCGGAGAATATGCTCGGCTCCGCGAAGGTAATGTTTCTGACGAACTCAAGCGAGCTTTCTCAGATTGCCGATGCGATGGCGTCCGGAGCGTTTGATTATTTCGTCAAGGCGGATTGGGATATTAAAGACGTTGTGGCGCGCGTGAAAGAACAGCTTAAATAACGCAACGCCGAGCCGTTTTCTTATGTCCGCCCTCTTTATCGTCGCCACGCCAATCGGAAACCTTGAAGACATCACGCTTCGGGCTCTTCGCGTTCTGGGCGAGACGGATGTTATTTTATGCGAAGATACCCGCGTAACATCAAAGCTTCTTCAGAAATATGAAATCAAAAAACCGCTCATAAGCTATCATGCGCATTCAAAACTCGCCAAGACGGAAAAAATCTTCGCGCTTTTGAAAGAAGGGAAGAAGCTCGCGCTGGTGTCGGATGCCGGTACGCCATGCATTTCCGATCCGGGTGTTTTGCTCGTGTCGCGCGTGCGGGAGAAATTCGGTGACACGGTAAAGATTATTCCCGTCCCGGGACCGTCGGCGCTCGTGTCGGCGCTTTGTGCAAGCGGGCTTTCTTCTTCCGAATTTCTTTTTCTCGGGTTTCTTCCGCACAAGAAAGGGAGGGAAACGCTTTTTAAGGAGATTGCGGCGTCAAAGAGAACCATTGTGTTTTACGAATCTCCTCATCGCATTCTGAAAACACTCGGCTCGCTTGAAAAGTTTTCGCCGGAGAAAAAGATCGTTATCGCCCGTGAACTGACAAAAATTCATGAAGAATTTATTTCCGGCGCCGCAAGCGAAATTCTTGCGTATTTTGAAACGCGTAAAGATACTGTCCGCGGGGAGTTTGTGGTGATGATAGGTTAATAGAAAAATAAGAAAATAATAAAATAGAAAGATTGCACGAGCGTTGTTTTTTGAATTTTTCTATTTTCCTATTTTTTATTATGGTATAATACTTTTATATGAAAAAATCATTCATCACCCTCGCCGTACTTATCGCTCTTGTGCCGCACCTCGGATTCCCGCAGGCATGGAAAAATGCTTTTGTAACCGTTTCCGCCGCGCTTATTATCGTACTCGTCGTGATACCGAGAAAAGAATCAAACCCGCGCGAATACAACAAGAAAGAAACATCTTTCACACAGAACGCTCCCGAGATAAAAAAACAAGAACCCGGCATACATGATGAGAGCCACAGATAACGTTGCGGAAAAGACGCGAAACAGAAAACGTCCGATCAAAAAAACGCACATGGTCGGAGGCGCTTTTGTTATGGGGTCTTTGTCTCTTTTTTATGCCGGCTCGGTGGCGATGCTTTCACCGCTTGAGTACCAAGCTCCGATAGTGGAGACGAGAGAGGCGCCGGCAAGCACGCCGGAAAATATAATCGTGCCGGAACCGGTCCCCATTCCTCCGGTTATTCATGTCAAAACGCCGGACGCCGTCAAAGCCATTTACATGTCTTCATGGGTTGCCGGCACTCCTTCCATCCGAGAGAGAGTTATCGGCATCGTGAATCACACGGAAGCGAATTCCCTCGTCATTGACATAAAAGACTATTCGGGCAGAATATCGTATCAAGTGAGCGATCCGGAACTCCTGAAAATAGGGTCTGTTGAAGTGAGGATTCGCGATATTCGCGAGCTTATCGCGCGGCTCCACGAGGACAACATCTATGTCATAGGGAGGATTGCCGTATTCCAGGATCCGTATTTCGTAAAACTCCATCCGGAGCTTGCCGTAAAAAGCAAAAAAACTCTCGGCGCGTGGAAAGACGATAAAGGGATTACATGGCTTGACGCAAGTGCGAAAGAAGTGTGGGATTATTGTCTCGCTATCGCGAAAGATGCGCACGAAGCCGGGTTTGACGAAATAAATTTTGATTACGTTCGTTTCCCTTCTGACGGAAATATACAAGACATGTCGTTTCCTATCTCCGGCAACAGACCAAAACCGGAAGTGATCAAAGAATTTTTCGCGTATCTGGACGCGCGCATGAAAACCGCCGGCATTACCACGTCTGCCGATATTTTCGGCATGACGACAACGGCGAACGATGACTTGAATATCGGGCAAGTGCTTGAGAACGCTTTGCCGTACTTTGATTACCTTGCGCCGATGGTGTACCCATCGCATTACCCGAACGGTTTTATGGGATTTTCAAATCCGAATGCTCACCCGTATGAAGTCATTGAATATGTTATGAAATCCGGAGTTGATCGCGCGATCGTAGCGAGTACGACGCCGCTCAAACTTCGTCCGTGGCTTCAGGATTTCTCGCTCGGCCCCCCGGTATACGGAAAAAAAGAAGTGGAAGATCAGATACAGGCCGTATATGATGCGGGGTTGACTTCGTGGATGTTGTGGGATCCCGGAAATAAATATAACGGTGGCGCACTCCTAAGAGAGTAATTACTTGGCGGTTCGACCGCCAAGTTGGAAACGGGGGGTTTTATCTTTTTTTCATATTTTTCTCATGTAATCCAAAAGTTTTCCCCACTCCTCCCTCCGTTTTTCCGACAAAAACGGGTATAATTTTTTCTATATACCCTTTGTATTCCCGTTCAGGGAAAGGGGTCATTGTCATGTGGTAAAACAAACATTCACTCAAAAAATACGGGCTTTTCTCCCGATGCGTTT
>CAYPFT010000034.1:0-12784 GCA_964410165.1 uncultured Candidatus Saccharibacteria bacterium | reverse complement strand
TTTGCGTTAAGAACGGGAGTTCATTTCAGGGTACATTTGCGATTGGAGAAGACTATTCTGTTCCTTCTTTTCATTTTTCTGATATAATAACCCTATCATGTTTCATCGCATACCAAGAACGAAAAACCTTCTCCCAGCCATCTACTTATCGGCGTTTTTCCTTTCGCTTCATTTTTCCGTACCGCTCTACATAAACTCTTCTTTTCTGTCGGGGTATTTCGATGAACGCTCCATCGGACTCATCTATACCCTCGGCTCGTTCCTGACTATCTTTACGCTTTCCTTCCTCCCGAAAATACTCCGTCGTTTTGGTAATTACGCGGCGACGCTCTGTTTCATCATTCTTGAAATACTCCTTCTTTTCGCTCTCTCGGCGCTCTCTGATCCGCTGATTATTGCCGCACTCTTCATTATTCACGCCGCTGTTATCGCTTCGCTCCTGTTCACTTTTGACGTATTTACAGAGACCGGATCGAGAAACGAAACGACGGGGGAAACGCGCGGCATATTTCTCACTACGATGAATTTCGCAACCGTCTTAGGGCCTCTTCTTGCTGGACTCTTCATCACAGACGGCGATTTTTCAAAAATATACGTTCTTGCCGCCATCTTCATGTTCCCCGTATGGTTCGTCATAGCACTCAATTTCCGCGGCTTCAAAGATCCTGGGTACCGCGAGCTCAAGTGGGAAGAAGCCGTTCAAAAGATATGGCGAAATAAAAATATCCGCGGTGTTGTGGCGGCAAACTTTCTTCTGCAATTTTTTTACTCATGGATGATCATTTACGCACCGGTATACTTGAATACCCGCATGGGTTTTGACTGGAGCGAAATCGGGACAATTTTCGGGATTATGCTTTTGCCGTTCGTATTTTTTGAAATTCCCCTCGGCGAAATAGCCGACAAGCGGCTTGGGGAAAAAGAAATTCTTATCGCCGGATTTTTTATTCTCGCTCTCTCCACTTTCTCCCTCTCTTTCATAGAAACCGGGACTCTCGTCGTTTGGACGATTCTTCTGTTCTTCACCCGCATCGGCGCCGCCGCGGTGGAGATCATGTCGGAAACCTACTTTTTCAAAAAGATTGACGCAAGCGATACGAACACACTTTCCTTCTTCCGCCACACGAGGCCAATCGCCTTCGTCGCCGGACCGCTTGCGGCTTCCGTCTTCCTCTCTTTTTTCGACATCCAATATCTCTTTCTCGCACTCGGAGTGCTTATGCTCCTCGGTATCAGATATGCGCTACTCATAAACGACACAAAATAGTAACGTGTGGATAACTCCATTGACACACAAAAGGCGTTCAGGTAAAATAATCTTAGGTTAGTTAGATGTATAACTTATACGTCCTTTACTGGAGAAAGCGGGCGATTCGCCAAACGAGAGCGGGGTCAATACCCTCGCATCCTTTCGGGGATTCCGACTCAGAAGCTTGCGGAAGTTTTATACTTCTAAGGTCTAACTGACCACTATTTTTAAACGGTTAACCAGATTAGCCGTTTTTTTTATTCATGTCAACTATCATATACCATGACACTAGATAATTGACTTATACAAAAGGGTACAGAAGAAGCAACAGAAAATTTATTTTCATTTTCTTTAAGCGCCGTGATTATATACTCAAAAACATTTGCAAACCTGAAGTTTTTGAGTATATATTCTATCCTTCCTCATCTTCCGACATCCCCTTCTTTACTTCCTCAAATTCGTTTTCAATCTCGGCTAAACGTTTTTTGCTTTCCCGAATAAGCTCCGCGCCTTCTTTGACCTTCTTTAGACCTTCTTCCACATCCACCTCTTTGCGCGAGTCAAACCACGAAGAAATGGCTTCAAGTTTTTTCAATGTTTCATTCAAATTCACTCCATTTGTTTTCTTTTCCATGGTATTACGATTTTTCTAAAATTATTTTTAAGTCAAACTTCCCTCTTTCATCGGCTTTTTTACTCTTCACTTTTTCAATCTCTTCTTTCTTAAAACCTTTACACGCGATGATCGCATCAATCACTTCTAAAATATCCGCAATCTCCTCAATATTCTCGTCTTTCTGAAACTCCAGAACTTCTTCCGATAACTTTTCTTTCAGTTTTTGCCAATATTCCGCATCCTCCGCAACATGGCCAACCGGCACCCCGCCCTTTTTGCGGATATGCTCCGGTATTTTATCTCGCACCAGTTTGTTATAAATCATATACTTATTTACTTATTCTCTCCTCCACTTTTTTCTCTCATGAAGCGAGTTTTTGCTCTATAAAATTTCCGAATAACCGCACGCGGTCCGCATCTTCGGCGCGGAAGATAAATGGCTCCACGTCTTTTGCAAGCGCGCGCATATCAAGCCCGGCAACGAGTTCCTCCAATTTCTCTCTTAAAATTTTACCATTCGGCATTTGAAGTTTTGCGTCAAGATATTCATAGCGCGGATCGGTTTTTGAAAACAGGAAAACAACATCGTAAAAATCTCTTCCCTTTTTTGTTTTACGGTTGAAAATCGCATATATTTTTTGCGAAAGAATTATGTCGATGGGCGTTACGCGAATTTCGGTAAAAACATCGAATTTATTGAGGAGCACTTTTTCCGGCTCATACGGAAAGTGGTGCGGGACGGTGTCGAGTTGAATGAGAATTTTTTCCTCTTCGTATCCGGAAAGCTTGTTATCGAAAAGCAATTTTGGGATCCTCAAATAACAGCGATACGCGCCTTTATACACGTTTCGAATCTCCACTTCATATCCCTCCAAAACCAATTTTTTCTCCACATGGCGGGAGATAGCGTCAAACTCCGTTTCTTTCAGCCCGAAATTATCAAAATCCAAATCCTCGGAAAATCGGCTGTTCCCGTGAACAATCCGAAGCGCCGTACCGCCGAGAAACGCAATCTTGTTCGCATATTCCGAATTGAAAAGTATATCCAAAATTTTGTACTGCAAATACTCGCGCAAGATATTTTTCTTGAAAGCGCGAAGATTTTCGGGATAATATTTTTCGATTTCTTGCAGGGTAATCATGGGGTAATCATGGGGTAATCATGGGAGATAAAAGATAAAAATTCGCTCACTCTCTTTTCGAGGGAACGAGAGTTGTATTGCGCCAGATACCTCTTCAATTTTTCCACATCGGCTTGCTCATGAAAAGAGGCGGCGTTAAACCGCAAGCCCTTAAAATCAGCGGCGGTTTTTATTGACGGATTGAGGTACAGATAATCCAAAATTGCTTTCTCTATCTCCGCGATTTTAAAATTCTGATTCTTGTACGCCGCAAGCGCATAACCGAACAAAAGTTCCGGCTTAATGTGTCGATAAGCAAAGGTTGCCGGTTCAGTGGAAAATTTTCTTGTCGTCCTCGACGTAGCGGAAGTAATCGTGTACACGCCTTCCGGAATCAAGTGATAGTAAGAAAACGCCATCTCAAAAGAAATATACGAGGGATTATACATGGCGTTAGCAAGAATAAACAGCGTTGGTTCATCTATTTCAGTGTCGGAGAAAACATAATATTCATTTATGATTTTCTTGATATACCCCTTATCCTGCCATTCATTAAGCCTCTGCCTATGAAAGGTAGGCTCGACCTTTTTAATGTCGTTTAAGGAAAAAACAATAAAGTCTTTAAAATGCTCTTTGAGTTCAATATACTGCATATACTTCAATATGTTTCACAAAAGACCTAAAAATAGGACTTATCTGAAATAATATCAAAAACCGTCGTTATCAGCAAGACACTTTATCCACTTTCGTAATAATTGTACCATTCCCTACCCGAATATCAATTTCCTCTCCCGTTTTGACATCTTCCACGCGGCGGATGACTTTTCCTTTTGAGAAGGCTATGGAGTAACCGAGGCGGAGTTCTCTTTCGGGGTCATTCAAGGCGATTATTTTTGCCATACTCAGGAGATTTTCTTTTGAACGGCGGAAGTCGGCTTGGAATTTCTCAATGAGCGTTTTTTGGAAACGGGCGAGTGTCTCTCTTGTTTGCGCGAGGGCGTGTCCGATGGTTATGGCACTTCTTTGCAGGCGTTCTTCGGCGGTGCGGAATCTTTGGAGGAGTCCTTTGAAACCATTCTCAATCGTATTTGAAAAGCGCCAGAGTTTTTCTTTTTTCTCATGAAGCAGAGCGGAGAAGCCGCCGAATATCCGCTGTTCAAAGAAGCGCACCTTGGAAATGACCTGTTCCCATGTAACGTTCAGGGCTTGTGCAACGGCGGTCGGAGTTGACGCCGCACGATCTGCGACAAGCGAAACAAGCGGTACGTCTTTGTCGTGCCCGATGCCGACCATCACGGGAAACGGGCAGTCCGCAATCTCCCGCACGAGCGTTTCGTTGTTGAATGCCTGAAGCGATTCGAGAGAGCCGCCGCCGCGTATCATCACGAGTACGTCAATACCGCCGGTTTTTTTGAAATACTTCACCCCCGCGACGAGCTCTTTTGCGGCAAGCGCGCCCTCCACGCGCGAATCGCGGAAAGATATTTTGAAACCAAACTTACCGATGTTATTCAGAAAATCGTGGATAACCGCACCGGTGCTTGAGGTGATGAGTCCAATTCTTTGCGGATATTCCGGTATCGGTTTTTTCCGCGCCTCGCTAAACAACCCCTCTTTTTCAAGTTTCTTCTTCAATTCAAGATAGGCTTTTTTGAGCGCACCCTCGCCGACAAATTCCACCGCATTCACCTCAAAAGAAATGCGCCCCGACGGTTTGTGGATTTTTGGAAAACCGGAAAGCATCACCTCCAAACCCGCTTCAAGAATCACGCCGCTCATCCGGTAATTGCTCGCCCACATGAAGCATGACATTGAAGAACCGTCTTTGTCTTTCACCCCGAAAAACAAATAATTCCCCCGAATATCCAAACTGGAAATTTCCCCAACTACTTTTGCTTCAAATTGAGTGAGTCCGACATTGAGGAGTTCCAAATAATCAGATACGGTAAAAATTTTTTCACCGTCCTGTCTGTAAGCATCAACCGTCCCGTCGTTCGTGCGTTCCTCCTCCCTCTCTTTAGAGGGGAGGATTGAGGTGGGGTGCGGTTCGTCGCCGTTCTCCTTTCTCACACCGCCAAACAACCCCTCATTCACCTCTCCTGCCACAATCGCTAAAATATCCCTCCCATATTTCTGAAGCTTTTTCTCTGCAATGCCTTTCACTTCTAAAAGCGCTTCTTCGGTGGTCGGCAGTGCGTCCACAATGCCATTCACCGCATCGTTTGAAATAATGCGAAAAAGCTCCTCCGCCACGCCTTCTTTCCGGGCTTGATTTTCCCGCCATTCGCGAAGTTTTTTCGCCACTTTTCGTTTTTGCTCCAAGTTTTCCATGTGTATATTTTAACGCAAAAAAATACGGAACGCTATTACTGTTTCTGTAACAATTTTAATGAGCGAGAATGAGAGCAGAAAATTGTAAAAAGGCTCATTAATGCTATAATGCGTGCATGAAAAGAGAATCTTTCTATAATTTGCCAAAACCCGATGAGGCATCAAACGTTACTGTGCACATATTTCGACACGGTCCCGCACTCTACAAGATAGACGCGTGGCGCGATGTTGCAACCGCAGACGACCTCAACACACTTGGGCAACGCTTTGACGCGGCAAATGAAGAAGAGCGATTGCGCGGAAAGGAGGAAGCTGTCATGAAAGTGCGACAACAAGCGGATGGCATTGCAAAAACAATCGGTCCGGACGAAGAAGTGATACTCTGGGCGTCACCGACCGCCAGGACGCTTGAGACGGCGCGTATCATACGAGATGTGTTTGAAGAACACGAATTGCGGGTACGGCGCAAAGGTCTGTCGGAAGAAGAAGGTGTGCGCGCGTTTGACGTACTCGGAGAGGTGCGGCACTTCAATCATGATTATTATATGTCACTGGTACATGGCGGAACCGTTACAATTGACGATCAGACCATTACCATTGATCCAAAAACAACAAACCCGAATAATCTGAGCGAGACGAAATATTTTGTGTCTGAATCCTTGCATGATATTCCCGATACAGTAAAGAACTCATGGCCGCAACCACTGCGTCAATTTTCCGAAGATATGGAGCGGCATAGTTCGGCAAGTAAACGCATATGGAACACTCTCAACAGATTGCGTACGCTATCGGATAAAAAATATCGCATTATCATAGTCACACACGCGGGACCCGCGGATATATTGGTACGCTCGTACGCGCCGGACACGCAACAAATCATAGAACCCGCAGATTTTGTGACTGTGGAATGCAGAGGTGATGATATGGTGATAACACGCCCCGGGTCGCTTGCGGACACAAAATAAAGAACTCACTCTATCAAAAAAACCATGCAAGATAACGTTTACTATCTGAACAAACTCGGGATTACCGGCTATGCACGCATTGGGGGCGGGCAAGAATCCGATGTGTACGATATCGGCAATGGACGCGTACTCAAATTGCTCAAACGTGCGGATTCGGTAACTCTCCTGCAACGCAAAAAAGAATTGTATGACCGTCTGCATAAGCATACTACTTCATTTAAATTTCCACGTATCTTGGAAATCAGCATTATTGAGGACGTCCAATATCTGATTGAAGAGAAATTAAATGGAACCTCTTTGGAGACTATACTGTCCCAGACAACCTCTGTGGATTTACGAACAAACCTTTTGCATGAGATGCTCACCGCAATTTGCGTAATGCAATCAATCACTTTTGAGGATTCATCGTTTCAAGAATGTATCGCGGAATCCCCCATTTCTGCCGAATCGTGGAGCATATTCTTCGAAAAGCGCGTGAAACGAATATGTGAAAAAAATATCGCGCCGCTGTCGGCGTGCGTTACAGAACATGATGCGCTCATTGATGACTATCTGGAAAAAGCCCGAGCGCTGTTTCCAGATGATGTAAAAAAATCCTTCGTACACGGAGATTACTGGCCGCCAAATATTTTGATTGCGGATGGCGCCATCACGGCGATCATTGATTGCAACGACCAAACTCTCATGGGCGACTATCGAATTGATGTAGCGTCCGCAATCATATTTTCTGAAACATTCGTAACGACAGACGAAATGGAATTTCTCAAAGCGGATGCCAAAAAACTGTTCGGTCACGATATTGAACGTTTTATAAATCTTTACACCATTTACTACGCACTGGCGTTTATCAATGTTGCGGAGACCGACCCTAAAGTATACGTGTGGGCGAAAAACCAGCTTCAAAACTATCATCAGCTCTTTTTTTAACACCGAAGTCGGAAAACTATTTCACCACAAGCGCTTCAAGATACAGGTCTATCGAACGTTCCGCCGCCTCAAGCATAAAAGCGTAGTACTCTTCTTGTTCTCCGAGAGTTTGCGCTTTCTCAAGAGAATTCAGGTATTCTCGACGGTCTTCCGGACGAATGATGGCCGCGGGGTATCCTTCTTGGAGCAAGAGCAGATTAAGGAGGAGCCGCGCGGTGCGGCCGTTGCCGTCGACAAACGGATGAATGGTCACCAGTTTGAGGTGCGCGTCAATCGCCGCTTTCAGCGCATGATCAGGATTGCCGCCGGCGAGCCATGCGGAAAATTCTTTCATGAGTTCCGGCACCTTCGCCGGATTGGGGAAGATTGCCGTTGACCCGGCGACGCGCACGGAAACGGCGCGATATCGCCCCGCCCACGCATCGTCAATGCCGGAAAGAATAGAGCGATGTATTTTCAGAATGTCGTCTTCGTTCACTTCTTCTCTCTTCTTTTTTTTCACCGAGAGATTGCGGATGTACTCGACGGCTTTCGCATGATTTACCGCTTCAAGCTGTTCGTTCAGCGTTTTTCCTTCGATAGTCGTCCCCTTCTCCACCACAAGGGCCGTTTCTTGCCGCGAGAGCGTATTTCCCTCAATGGCATTACTCGTATAGGTAAGCTCCACTTTGTACCAATCGTCAAGATTCTTCACAAGCTCAGCGGGAAAAGGCCGAAAACTGTCCAGTGCCGCCTTTTTTTGCGTAATGCGTTTGATTTGTTCTTCCATGTGTTTCAAGTATAGACGACAAAACGGGGTTTGTCACTTGCTCGTCGTGAGGATTATTTCTTCTTCAAAATTTTCGTGGTAGTCGCGGTTGTCGTCGCGAAACCTTCTTCGGTGAGATCTTCCAATTCCGGCACAAGCCGTTCTATGTCCTCGACGCTTTTGAAGCCGTATTCGGCCTTGTTGTTTATAACGAGTGCCGGAAGAGTGTTTTTTACCTTATAGAGCGTCACGAGCGTTTTTTGGGCCGGAAGCTCAAGATCGTAATCAAAAGAATACACCCGAAGTCCCGGATATTTTCGACGGAGTTCCGTTAAAACTATCCCCTCTTTTTCGCAGTCTTCGCAAACCCCTTCTTGATTGGAGTAAAAATATAAAACATAGACCGGCTTCACTTCGCACTTTTGAGCCAATTTTTTCATAAGCACGTAGTCTTTCATCTCAAGAAGCGCGTAATTCTTCTTGAGCCAGACGATATCCTCTTGGTTTGAATCTGTTTTATTGATATTATCTTCGGCGTACGAGAGTTTGGCGCCGAGAGAGTCGAGGTCTTTTGAAAGCGACGAATCTCCCACCGTTTCGCAAGAAGACTCCGAAAGCAAAGCGAACTGCGTTTCCGAAGAAAGAATATCAATGGACACGCGATTTTGTATCGTCTGTATCTCCTCAAGTTTCTGATTGTTTAACCGTGAACTCACATAAAAAGCAGTCGCGAAAATTGCGAGCGTAATCAAAAACACCATGAAATACTTTTTCCAGTCTGCTTGGTACATGTTCTCAAATGAAAATCTAAAAATGAAAAAATAAAAACCGTCGCAACTTTTTAATTTTTCCTTGTCGTTTTTACTTTTTCATTTTTTATTTTTTAATTTATCATCTCCACGTCGTCTTCTTTCCGAACGCTACGTTGTACACGGCTTTGAAAAGCCATGCGGGAGCAAGAAAGCCGTACAGGGTCAGGAAGTAGAACATATCGCTTGATATTTTCATGTTTCCTTCCGCAAGTTTCTTTCCGGTAAACACGATGAAAACGGTGGAAAAAAGAAGTATATAAATAATAATGGCGGTTTCGTCGGTACTCACGAAAAACCAGTCGAAAGAAGGCATGCGCCACTCCCACGAAATGCCGATGGTGCGGATCTCAAGCACTCTTTCCGCGATTCGCGCGGAAAAATGCGCGACGGCAAGCGCGGTGAAGTAAAGCGCCGCGACGATGGAAATGATGGCGGCGGGCAATGTGTACATGCCGATGTTGCCGTATTTTTTGTTAAAGATCATCATGCGGTAATCAATGGCGTTCGCAAGGAACCCATACACCCAGCGCAGGCGTTGTTTATACAATCCTTTGACTGTCCGCGGCGTGACGGTGTAAACATGCGCCATCGGGGCGTTTGCTATCGGATAATGATTTTTGTGCATCCGAAGCGCTATTTCCATGTCTTCGGTATTGTGCGCATGGCGGTAACGTCCCAGATCGTCAAACACTTTTTTGCGAAAAATGGAAAATGGTCCCGGCGTTACGTTGATAGCGTTCATGGAACCGAACATCTTGCGGAGGAAAACCCCCATATTGTACTCGACGCGCTGTATTTTCTGCAATACATTTCCCGGCGCATGGACGCGGATAGCCGGGGTAACCGCCATAATCTTCTCGTCTTCAAAGCACCGCACGATTTCAAGAAGCGCATTTTTGTCAACGAACGAATCCGCGTCCAGACCTCCGATGAGTTCGCCTTTCGCCCGTCGTATCCCAAGATTCATCGCCGTGTGTTTGCCGCCGTTTTCTTTATGAAAAACCCGCACTTGCGAATACCTCTTGAACGTGTTGGCAACCCGCCGCGTTCCATCGGTGCTTCCGTCGTCTACAATGATAATATCAAGTTTTTCTTGCGGGTAGGAAAGAGAAAGGAGCGAATTGACCGTCCCGGCAAGCGTCCGCTCCTCGTTCCACACGGGAACGATGATGGTAACGGTCGGGAATTTTTTGATTGAAAACGTACTGTTTTCCGTGTTTCCGCCGAATATATTTTTCCGCTCAAAAAACGTAAACAGTAAAAGCACCTGCGCATACAGGGTCAAGAAAAGAAAGATATTCACAGTGATGGTGGATATATCAGCCATTATTGACAGTTTTTTACAGTTGTTTTATTGTAACATACTCCGATATTCCCTGTCAAATATACTCAAAAGCCACAGGTTTGCGAAAGTTTTTGAGTATATATGCAAAGCATATAATCCCATCGCTCGGAGAAAGAAAGAGCAAGCTCTTTCTTTCTCACTCACTTGAAATTATAACCACGGCACTCGAAGAAAATGAAAATAAATTTTCGCTTTCTTCTCGCTTGTGGTTATAACAAAATTTATCGGCTCGCTTGTGCGGTGTATTTTTTCAGAAATTCTTGTTTGCACTTTTCAAAATCACCCGTAAAAATCGATTGCCGGATTTTTTTTACCAGATTCACGATGAAATGGAGGTTGTGTATCGAGGAGAGAGTTCCTGCAAACATTTCTTTCGCGCGGAAAAGGTGCGCCAGATAGGCACGGGTGCAATTCGTACAGGTATAACAAGCACACTCCGCGTCAATGGGGGTGAAGTCCCGGACAAAACGAGCGTTCATGATATTCATCCTGCCATTTTTGGTATAGAGCGATCCGTTGCGCGCTTCCCTCGTCGGCGCCACGCAGTCAAACAAATCACAGCCATTTTCTACGCCGTCGAAGAGATCCGCCGGATCACCGATACCGAGAAGATGCCGCGGTTTTTCTTCCGGTAAAAGAGCGTTCACCCAAGCGACCGCCGCGTACATGTCAACCTTATCGAACGAACCGCCGATGCCAAAACCGTCGAAATCCATTTTACCAATGAACTTCGCGCTCTCTTTGCGAAGGTCCTCAAAACGTCCCCCCTGCACGATGCCGAAGAGACCTTGCTTCGCGCTCGCTTCGGCATTTTTTTTATGCGCGTCAAGGCTCCGATGCGCCCACGCATGCGTGCGGCGAAGAGCTTCTTTTTGATATTCGTACGAAGCGTGCGGAGACGTGCACTCGTCAAAAGCAAAGAGTATATCCGCGCCGATATTATGCTGTATCTTGATTGACTTCTCCGGCGTAAAAAAATGCGTACTGCCGTCAATATGCGAACGAAATTCCACGCCGTCATCGGTAACCTTCGCGAGAGCCTCTTTTTTTTTACTTGGAGGTTGAACCTCCAAGTAATTTTGTTCGCTCGCTTTTGCAATCTTGCCGACGCTTTCGCCGAATGCCGCGCCGAGCGAAAACGCCTGAAAACCGCCGGAGTCCGTCATGGTCGGACCGTCCCAACTCATAAATGCATGCAAGCCGCCCGCATCGCGCACAATCTCGTCCCCGGGCTGAAGATACAAATGATAGGTGTTCGCGAGTATGACTTCCGCGCCGAGGTCTTTTACTTGCTCCGGAGCAAGCGCCTTCACGGACGCTTTCGTGCCGACGGTAACGAATGCCGGTGTCGCGATCTTGCCGTGCGGCGTTTCCAAAACCCCCGCACGGCCGAGCTTTCCTGAAAGTTTTTTCTCGATCTGGAATGTGATCGGTTTCATTCAACGAATACTAGCATACATAAGCACACTATGGTACACTATGGAAAGCAAGGATGCTCTTTTTTAACAAGGAATTCTTTAACACCTATGATGGAGAAAAATCATGAACTCTGTAACTCGAATGTACCCTATATGCATTGAGGGCTGGCGCGATATTGCTCGCGACCAGCATTGGTGGTGACCCTAACGAGCGTATCACGCCGGAAGTCTAATCAGTCCTCACTCCCCCCCTTCCAAAACTAAAGAGAATGAAATGAAAGAAGATATAATAATACCCTTTTTCCCGATCCATTAGTCCGACGACGCCACATTTAGCCGACCCGCAGAGCTGTTTTTACGCTCTGCGGTTTTTTGCGTTACTGCGCAATCGCTTCTCTATGATACACGGAAACCGCGTCGCATAATTTGACATTAGTGAAACAATAATGTTATAGTGAAAAGATGATAAACGTGCCCTATTTTGAACAAGAAACCCCGTTTACCTGCGGACCGGCGGCGCTTAACATGCTGTTTCTTTTCTATGGACTCAAAAAAACCGAAGAAGAACTCGCTGTGCGCCTGCATACCAATACCGATAACGGGACACTCCAGAGAGATATGATTCGCGTAGCGCGGGAAGAGAGTTTTTATGTTTTTGAAAATGATAACTCTTCCATGGTTGAAATTGGCGGATTGCTCAAACAGCGCGTTCCCGTTATTGTTCACTTCATCGAGCCGAGCGAAAATGACAGCCATTACGCGGTGGTAGTGCAGGTGGACAGTACGCATCTCATGCTGAATGATCCGTGGAACGGAGAAAAGATTACTATGGAGATCAGTGATTTTATGAAACGGTGGTCAAGCGAAAAGAGAAGCGAGGATAAATGGCTTATGGCAATTTCCCGCGAACCGTTCTCTCTCGGTCGGCAATATGAACCCTTCAGCCCGGCAACTTCGCGCCAAAAATACGAGGTCTGACTGCTGACTTTTTTACTGTACGGTAAATGTGGAAAGGTCAGTATAATACTGCGGGACTTGGATTCGAACCAAGATGACAACATCCAGAGTGTTGCATCCTACCATTAGATGATCCCGCAATGATGCGTAAGTACATAAGTATGCGGGATACCGTCATCGTTCCCAATACTGGTACTCTTGTACTGCGCATAATACCAGATTTGTGGAGAGAAATAAAGAGAGTATTTTCCAATCATTAAATGTACCCTGAAACGCTTTCCGCAACCGGAGGCGT
>CAYPFT010000033.1:0-13885 GCA_964410165.1 uncultured Candidatus Saccharibacteria bacterium | reverse complement strand
CATCGGGAGAAAAGCCCGTATTTTTTGAGTGAATGTTTGTTTTACCACATAACAACGACCCCTTTCCCTGAACGGGAATACAAAGGGTATATACTAGGACTTACGCATTTGGATGAGAGACGACGGTTTTGGGCGAGGAACGCAACGAGTCGTATAATAATACGGTGAGACGTACCGCAGACCGAAACCGAGTATATCGCCAAATGCGTAAGTCCTATGAAAATTATACCCGTTTTCGGCATAAAAACGGAGGAGGTGTGGGGAAAACTTTTGGGTTGAATGAGAAAGAGATGAAAAAAAGATAAACCCCTCCGAGTACAGTTCACTGTACTCGGAGGGGTTTATGGATGTGCCATTACGACTCACCCTACAATACACGCATTGAATTCGCTTATTTCTTTATTGTACTCCGTAATGAGCGTTTTTGTTTCTTCAATGATGGGATTAAGTATCGCAATAAGCGCGTTGTATTCAGAAACTTTCTTATTATATGCCGCCGCATCATGCTCGTTTGCAAGGCGGTTGATTTCCGCAATGAGACCTTCCGCCTGTGCGGAAAGCTCATCTATCTTCGCGCGGTTTTTCTCTATCCGGGCATCAAGCGATGATTCCGGCGCCGGGCAAGAAGCTGCCGGTTTTCCGAATTCCTGCACGGCAATCCACACGGGCTTTCCTTCATATACGCCCTCTTCAACCCCGATGCCGATTTCTTCAAAGTGCGCATTCAAGATATTCGCCCGATGTCCCGGACTTGCCATCCACGCGTCCACAAGATCTTTTTCATCGGAAAAAATCCCGAGGGCAAGATTCTCTCCCACCCACAGATATTCATATCCAACGCCGGAAACAAGCGCCGCGGCATCTTTCCCTTTCGGAGAAACATGCTCAAAATACTGTAAATTGAACATGTCGTGCACTTTAATGATCGCCGCCGCATCAAGTTGCGGATTCCTTTTCAGCGGCGTAAAACCGTTGTCTCCCCGATAGATATTTGTCCATGCGACAATTTCCGAACCGGCAAGAGTTCCGGATGAAGTGTTCGCGGTGGAATACCGCACGAGCGGCGCCGCGAGTGTAGACACCTGCGGTTCGATTTTTTTCGGCTGGGCGGCATCTCTCTCCTTCGTGTCCAAGGGAACGATGGGCGTGCTTTTTTTTGCGGGCGCCGACGTGCCGTTTTCCTCGGATGCCCGCGAAGGTTCAAGTGGCACGTTTTCCTGCGTCGGCTGAACACGAACATCAGGCGCGGGCGGCGGGATAGCAATCTCCTCGCGGGAAACATCCCCGCCGCCGGAAAAGAACAGGGAAAAGGCAAGCGCGATGCTTGATAAAATACTTGAAATGAAGAGGAAAAATTTTGCCATCAGGCGTCGGCGTTATAGTATATCCAAAAGCTCAATCTCAAACACAAGCGTTGAATTCGGAGGAATGGAACCGACGGATGCGGATCCGTAAGCAAGATCGGGCGGGATCGTAAGTATTCTTTTCCCGCCGACTTTCATACCGGCGACCCCTTGATCCCATCCCTTGATAACTTGCCCTGCGCCGAGATCAAACTCAAACGGCGTTCCGCGATCGCGGCTCGAATCGAATTTTGCTCCGCTCTGAAGCGTTCCGACGTAATGAACGGAAACTTTTTTGCCGGAAACCGCTTCCTCGCCGGTACCGATGACGACATCGAGAATCTTCAATTCCGTAACCGGCTCTGCCTGCCCCGACACTGCCGGGGTGGTTTTTGTTTCCATTTCCGTATTTACGTTTTTAGAGTAATAAAAAGCCGCGCCGAGAAAAATGACTATCACAAGCGTCGGAGCGATGAGTTCTTTTTTCATACGTTTTCGTAAGATTAATCTCTTCTGCTAATATAAGCATTGTAGCAAAAATATCACCCGCAAAGCAATTGTACGTTTACGCAATAATGCCGCCGCCGAGACATTCCTCCTCATCGTACACGACAAGCGACTGGCCCGGCGCGACCGGTTCCTGTTTTTCAAGAAATTCCACGGTTTCTCCGTTCACTTTACAGGGCGAAAGCTCTCCACGATAGCGAATGCGCGCGGCATATATTTTATCTTTTTCGGGCGGCATTCCTGAAATCCAGTGTATGTTTTCAAAAAGAAGCGACTGCGCCCCTTTTCCCCTTAGCCCTTCTTCTGTCTTATGCGCCACGGTAATGGTATTCGCATGCATATCTTTTTTTATGACGAAGCATGGTGCATCAGCAATCCCCTTTTTTATCACAATAAATCCATGCCGCTGTCCGAGTGTATACAAAATCGCCCCCTCGTGAAATCCGATAACCTCGCCTTGTTCATTCAATACACTCCCTCGTTTCGGTTCCGCGTAGTGTCTCAAAAATTCACCCATGTCAAGATGCCCCAAAAAACACACCCCTTGGCTGTCTTTCTTTTCCGCTGTGGGAAGTCCGAACTTTTTCGCAAGTTTCCGCACTTCCGGTTTTTTCAAATGTCCGACGGGAAATAAAATATGCTTCAACTGCTCCTGATTCAGCGTCCACAAAAAATATGATTGGTCTTTGTTTTTGTCGGCTCCTTCGTGAAGATGGAGGGATGACGGCGGCGCAACAATGCCTTTTTGCAAACTGATGGGCGGGTGGGATGGAGACCGAAATCCGGAGATTTCGGTCGTTTGCAAAAAGGCATTGTTGCGCCGTCCGCAAGCAATCTGAGCATAGTGTCCCGTTGCAACAAAATCAGATCTCTCCGAAAGCGCATACTTCAAAAACGCTCCAAACTTCACATACGTGTTGCACATCACGTCCGGATTCGGCGTCCGTCCGCGCTTGTATTCTTCAATCATATAATCAGCCACGTCTTTCTTGTATTCTTCTTCCGCGTCAAATGTCACAAATGGAATATCAAGATGCGCGGCAACCCTCATGGCATCAAGCCGGTCCTCCTTCCACGTGCACGGCAAAAAATCCGGGTGCCACGTTGTAATGAACACGCCCGTAACGTCGTATCCTTCTTCTTGAAGAAGCGCCGCGGAAACGGAGCTGTCCACCCCGCCAGAGAGCCCAACGAAGACCTTTTTTCTTGCTTTCCATTTTTGGAACATGGGTGCATTATGCCATTTCTTGACAAATAATTCAATATGTAATAAAAAAGAAAGAGGAAGCGGTACAAAAAATAATATATTGTATAATCAAGGAAGAACTGAAAACTTTTCGTAATTCAAAGATAAATAACAAAGGGGACGCAAATGGAAAACCGTGATTCGAAATATTGGGACGCCGACGAGCTTGATGCGGCGATAGTACAAAAAACACAATACCACGAATGGGGGGTTATCACGACAAATTTACATGAAGTTGCCAAGGATATTACTGATTTTTTTAAAACGAGATATGTTGTCTTCGCGTTTGTCCTAAAACTCTAGAAGCTTTTGATACAGCTCAAAAGTCGCGCGCGCATCACTTAAAGCGGTGTGCGCGTTTTCGTTTTTTATGCCGAAGTATTCGCACAGAAACCGCAACGAGAATTTTTCCACTTTCGGGTCGTGGTAGAGCTTCGCGAACGCCATGGAAATAGTATCTATGCGGTGGTAGTGCATCAGATTTTTTACCCCAGCCGCGTAAAACGCTTGTTGCACGAACTCAATATCAAAGACCATGTTGTGCGCGACAAAAGACGCGCCTTGCGTCCTTTTCGCAAAATCTTCCATTACTTCTTTGAGGGGCTTTGCACCTGCCCACTTCTCTGGAGTGTAGCCGTTTATTTTCAAAGACTCCGGATCGGCATCGGCAAGCCGTTCGGGAATAACTTTGTACTCATATTCGCCTATCGCGAGAAGAGCCGGACCTTTCCCTTTTTGCGGCACCTGCCGCGCGAGCACTACGCCCAGATCGATAATCTCATG
This sequence comes from uncultured Candidatus Saccharibacteria bacterium, assembly GCA_964410165.1. GTDB lineage: Bacteria > Patescibacteriota > Minisyncoccia > Phycocordibacterales > CAIJYI01 > CAIJYI01. Next base: position 10,006 of record CAYPFT010000033.1, on the reverse strand, counting down.
CCTTCGAGGATCAAGTCCCGTAGTTTCTACATCTATAAATGCGAGGTTGTGTGTTTTCATGGCACAGGTTCTTACAAACTTCCAGCCGGAAGTCGCCGCGCCGCTTCTCCCCAATGTATCGCTTTCCAAAACGCTCCGATATACTCCGCGCGCTTCAGTCCGTAATCAATCATAAATGCGTGCTCAAAAACGTCCATTACGAGAATGGGTTCCGCCCCGGCGAGATGTCCAATGTCGTGTTCGCCAACCCAGACATTAAAGAGGCGCTTTTCTTGCTTGTCGTATGCGAGAATAACCCAACCAATACCGCGCATGGCGCCCATTGACCGAAAGTCCTTCTCAAACATTTCTTGACTGCCAAACTCTTGTATCATTGCTTTGTGCAGTTCGGAATTCGGATCAAGCACTTCGGAATTTTTCGCCATATTGCCAAAATAAAGCTCATGGAGCCGCATGCCGTTCCATTCCCAGCCGAGGCGCCGATTCAACTCTGAAAATTCAGGGGTGCCGAATTTGTCGTCTTTTTCAATTTGCTTCAAGATTTGGTCAAGCTTGTTGAAGTTATCCACATATCCCCGGTAGAGCGTGAAATGATTTTTCAAGAGCGTATCGCTGAATCCTTCGAGACCAAGCAAATGGTCATAATTTTTTGCTTCGTAGGGCATATTCATGTTTGTTTATTTAGTAATTATTTACAGTATAGCATATTTTTTTACCGCTGACCTTTCCACCTTAGATTATTACTCCTAGCCACAAATATCTTCCTTGTTCCAATCTAGCATATTCTAGCATATGCCACTTAGCCGGATTAATTTGGTTGATAATCAACTCGGATTGCAGGTAATGTGCCTCGTACACCGGCTTCTTCTCTCCTCAAAACGAACGATTTTAAGCTCGCAACACGATGATTTCGCATGTATTTTTTTTATACACGCGAATTGTTTCAAAAAAACGAAAAAAATGCTTACGCTACCGAACTAAAACGACTACGCTATCAACCAAATTAATCCGGCTATTACGCATATGCTAGCATATGCTAGATTGGTTTGATGCATGTGGTTTTTCAAATAGAGGAGATTTATAAAGGAGATTTTTTGTTCTGGTTAATTATTTTGTTACAGTGCCTAATGTGGAAGGGTCAGTGTTTCTTTTGAAGCATGCTGAAAAGCGCCCGAACCGCATATTCAATATCCTTTCTTTTTGTTCCGCGACCAAGCGTGAAGCGCACGGCTCCCATCGCCCTCTTCGGGTCGCCACCGAGCGCCGTGATCGCCTCCGAAACTTTCCCTTCTCGGCTTATGCTTGCGCACGCGCTTCCGGCGGACGCCGCGATCCCGCGCGCATCAAGTCCGATCACAATCTCCTCCGCGTCTTTGCCGAGAAAAGAGAGGTTCACGTTGTTCGGCAAGCGTTCTTTCCAGCTTCCGTTCAATATCGTATCGGGGATTTTTACAAGCGCTTCGCGGATGAATACATCGCGGAGTTTCATAAGACGCGCCGATTCTTTTTCTTTCATGCTTTCCGCGACCCGCAGTGCTTCCGCAAAACCGGCGATGCCGGGCGTATTTTCCGTTCCCGGTCGAACAGCGCCTTCCTGCCCGCCGCCGAATACAATCGGCGAAAGCGGCACTCCCCTCTTTACAAAAAGCGCGCCGACTCCTTTCGGCCCGTAAATTTTTGAGGCGTTAAATGTCAGAAGATCGACTCCGAGCCGCAAGACATTCATCGGCAAGTAATTCACCGCTTGGCAAGCATCCGTGTGGAAGAGCGCCCGACCGCCGTTTTTGTTGTGTTTTCGAATGATTTTTGCAATTTCCGCAATGGGTTGTATCGTCCCGATTTCGTTATTTGCATACATTATTGAAACAAGCGCTGTGTTTTTTTGGAGCGCTTCTTTTACGCTTTTTGGAGAAACTACGCCATCGGCAGAAACCGGAAGATACGTAACCTCCGCGCCGCGTCTCTCAAGCTCTCTCGCCGCTTCAAGCACGGACGGATGTTCAATGGCCGAAACAATGATGTGCGCCCTCAAAGCATCGCCGACGACCCCGAAAATGGCGAGATTGTTCGCTTCTGTTCCTCCGCCGGTAAAGATAATTTCATCCGGCTTCGCAAAAATCGCGGCGGCGATATTTTTCCTCGCTTCTTCAAGCGTCCTCCTCGCCGAAACTCCCTCTTTGTGGAGAGAGCTCGGATTGCCGAAATTTTCCGCGCTCGTTTTTCGCATTGTTTCCACAACACTTCGATCAAGCGGACATGCGGCGGCATGGTCGAGGTAAATTCGTTTTTGGAAATTATTTGACATTATCAAAATATACTCCGCAAATGGCGGAATGTCTATTTTTTACAAAGGTTTCCTGTTACAATACACTCATGTCAAAAACAGCACTTCTTGTCGGTGATTCGGTTGCCGTGCGCGAGTACGTGCAGGGGCTCGCAAGCGCCGGACTCCGCGTTGAGACGCGGGAGAATTTCAATCAGGCGCTTGCGGACATCGGTTCCATCCAGCCGGATGTTATCGGGATTATTCTGCCGAATTATTTTGAAACGGTAACCAGATTTGTCGAAAGTCTTCGCGGTATGGCTTCTTTCGCCCGCGTGCCGCTCGTGTATATCGGCGGCATGATAGAAGGCGCGGACGATGCGATTCTCCGCCAGTACGGCGTAAAAACCCTGACGCTCGGCCCCGTGCAGACAAGCGAAATAGTACGCTTCATCGCGCGGCAAGTATCGTACTGAACGAGGCATAAGAACTTTTCCGCAAAAAAACCGCTTGCGCGGTTTTTGGTTTGTTTGTTTTTATTCTCGATTTTTTTTATTTTTTGGCTTCCATTTCTTTGCGTTTTTTCGCCTCACGGCGATTATATTCCGCGATAGCTGTCCTTACGTTTTCATCGTTTTGCGCTTTCCGGTAGATTTCTGTCCAATTCCCGCTCTCAACAAGTTTCCGTGCGGCAATCATTTCAGGAGTCGCCTGCGACGCATTATCATCGGTTTTCTTTTTCGGCATCTTACACCCCCGTGAACCAACGTTTTCTTCCTTTACTTAATCATGTAACAAATTGTTTGTCAAACACCTTTTGAACATCCGAAAGTCCTTCTGCGAGAGCGTCAATATCCTCTTTTGACGTATAAAGATAGAAACTGGCGCGATTGAGAGAAGAAACGCCGAGATCGTTTAAGAGCGGTTCGGCGCAATGATGCCCGCCGCGCGTGGCGATGTTCTTCCGCGAAAGTATCTCTCCGACGTCATGGGGGTGGATGCCCTCCACGGTGAAAGAGACAACGCCGGCATTTTTTTTCACGTCTTTGGAGCAGTAGAGTTTCACTTTTGGAACCCTACCGAGTTTTGTTATCGCATACTCGGTAAGTTCTTCGGTATGTTTCCGCACCGCTTCCATTCCAATCCCGGCAAGATACCGGCAGGCGGCGGCGAAACCGATTGCTCCGGCGATATTTTGCGTTCCCGCTTCAAATTTATGCGGGATGGGGGCGAACCGCACGCTCTCCACGGTAACTTCTTCAATTGTTCCTCCTCCATAGAATCCCGGTTCAAGTTTTTCAAGGACGTCTTTCTTTCCGTACAGCGCGCCTATGCCGACGGGACCGCACATTTTATGCCCCGAAAAAAAGAGGAGGTCGCAGTCTATGCTCTTCACATCAAGAGGAATGTGGCCTGCGGCTTGCGTCGCGTCTACCAAGGAATAAGCATTCGTTTTTCGCGCCAACGCGCACAGCCGCGCCATGTCGTTTATTGTACCCGTCACATTTGAAACGCCGACAAAAGCAACGAGCTTGGTTTTGTCGCTTGCGAGCTTTTCCGCCGCCTCGTAATCAAGCTCGAAATTTGCGTTTATCGGAATGATGCGGAGTACGAGTTTTTTGCGCTTGGCGAGTTTCTGCAGTGGAATGAAGAGCGAATGATGTTCCATGATGGTCGTCATTATTTCGTCTCCTTCGTTGAAAATTCCGGAATTTTCAAGAGCGTACACCGCGAGATTTGCCGAAGCGGTCGCGCCTCCGGTAAAAATAATTTCGCTCTGATCCGCTCCGATGAACGCGGCGACGTCCTTTCGCGCGGATTCGTAAATACTTTCCGCGCGAGCGCTTATCGGATACTGCCCTCTCCTTGTATTCGCGCGATAATTTCTATAATAATCATCCATCGCTTCCAACACGCCGTCCGGCGTTTGCGACGTGGAAGAACTGTCCAGATACACAAGTTCCGGATTATTTTTGAATAGGGGAAAATTCAATTTAAGAGATCTCATACACGGAGGAGCTTAATTTTTTTCTGATAAGCGCAAGAATGTTTTCATTGATTATATCATGCGATAAGAACCCTTCAAAAAGCATCGCCTGCGCGGGATACGCCTCCACTCCGCGGAGCGCGGGATAAAAAAGATCATTTTCCTTTATCCGGCTTATGGAAAGCGCGTGCGAAGAAGATACATCCGGACTTCGAATATCAAGCGAAGGGTTGGCGTCTATTTCGGCGCCCGAAGAAGCGATGAGAAAGCGCCCGTTTTGACGGCCGCGGGAACCGGGGCAATTTTCGCCGATGTCAACAAGCCCGCGATAAATAATCTTCCCTCCCCCGCCGGCAATCCCGCGAGCGACGATGGCGGAAGAAGTGTGCGGGGCTCTGTGGTGGGAAGCGTTGTAAAAATCAAAATGCTCCGTGCCGGCAAGCGTAAGATTTCTTATATTCGATTCGGCGCCTTCTTCCAGCAGAAAATCTTCGATGTCTGATTTTACGAACCGCCCGCCGAAATGCGCGTCAAGCCATGAGACTTTCCCTCCGCGGAAAACGGCGGAAAACTTGTTCGCGAAAAACGAACTTTCATGCGGAAAATTCTGCGTGCTCGAAATCTCCACGTTCGCCCCCTCCTCCGCAACGACAAAGAAAGTGCGCCCCGACACGGCGCTTCCGCCGCCTGGCGTGTCGGCAATGTGAAGCGTCGAGCCTCGCCTCGCAACGGCAAAAATCATATCCGCGCCACTTTTCTCAAAAATGCTCTCGATCGAAATATCCGCATTCGCGCCGGGATCGGCGATAATCGCGAGTCCGGAACGAAAGCCTGCGGCGGACGAGGCGAAATAATAATTTTTAAGAACGGGAAAACGCTCCGGCATAAAATACTGCTCGATAAAGGGCAGGCCGATACTTGATTGTACCGCTTCATTCCACGGCAAAACTTGCACGCCATCCGTTTTTGAAAACTTGTACCGCACCGCATTCGTTTCAAAATTAGCCAAGAGGGCATCGGGTGTCTTCGCAAAAATACCCAATCCGTATTGAAGTTCATGGCGCGGCAAGTGCGCGGCTTCCCTCAAGGCTTCAAGACGCATCTTGAGGATGCGCTCCGGCTCGCCGAAATCCGACGAAATACGCCGGACAAATGCCTCGGAAAGGGCGTTTTCCGCTCTGGGTTCGGGTTCTTTTGTTGACATTTATGCGGCTATATTATCCTATAGACAAAAAATTGTAAATCCCTCTCCGTAATTACAACTCTTCTTGCCCTGGAACAACCGGATGCGACGTCCAAAACTTCCTCGCAAGCGAGAGCCGGACTATTTCCATTTCTTTATTTTTCAAAAGGCGCAGTACGACCACCCCGGCGGCGATGCCGAGCATTCCAGCGAAAAATCCTTGAAGAAAAATGCCGAGAAACGTGTTGATGTTAAGCACTCGCGAAAAAACGCCGAGAAACTCGTAAGCGACAAAACCCATGACAAAAGAGGCTGATAAGCTGTGAAAAAACGAACGGGAAATATCGCTCGAAAAACGCCCGAAGTCTTTTTGAAAAAAAATCCACAAAAGCGAGGCATTCAAAATCATCCCGAGGGCGAACGCGAACGGAAGCATGATTATATCCGAACCGGCGATTCCCTCAATCTTCAAAACGTACTCTACGGTATTTCTGAAAGCGAGCGCTTCGCCGAATATCCGCAAAAGAAAAAGGGCGGCGAAGATGATGAAGGCGGACGAAATGGTGTTAATGAAAAGCGGCTTCTTCGTATTCCCCGCCGCGTAGTATCCGCGAGTAAAAAGAAGGATGACATTTTGCGCGACGAGTGAAATGACAAACAGCGCGAGAGCGGCGGCGGTGAGCCGGGTGTCGTCCCAATTAAAAGCGCCGGAGCCGAGAATTACCCGGACGATCTGTGCACGCAAAATGACAAAGAGAAACGTTACGGGCAATGACCAAAAAACGATGTGCCGCGCCGCGTTCGTCAGATGCTCCAAAAATTTCTCCCGCTTTCCGGACGAAAAAAGCCGCGAGAGCGTCGGAAAAGCGGCGACGGAATAGCTCACGCCGATAATGGAGAGCGGAACGGACTGCAGATTGAAAGCAAATTGAAATATCGAAATGGATCCGGCGGAAATAAGAGAAGCGAAAGAGACAAGAGCAAGGAGAGAGATATGTCCGACGGAAAGCGCAAATGTCCTCGGAAGGGACAATGAAAGCACTTTTTTTATATTTTGGAAGTCAACCGAGAATGCGAGTTTCGGAATAAATCCTGCCCGCATAATAACCGGAACCTGAATGGCGAGGTGGAAAAATGCGCCGAGAAGCACGCCTGAAACGATGCCGGTAAGACCGAATATCGGGTACAAAACGACAATACCGATAATGATGCCGACATTATACAAAATCGGACTCAAAGCAAAAACGAAAAACTTATTGAACGACTGCGTTACGCTTCCGAGTAAATTTGAAAGCCCGAGAAGAAACGGCGAAACAAGCAGTAGGCGGGAAAGAAAAACGAGAATGGCGCGATCGCCTTCCGAAAATCCCGGCGCCACAAAAAAAGAAAGTCTCGGAATGAGTACGAATGCCGCAAGCGATGCGGCAGCAATGGAAAAGAAAAAAACCGTAAATATGTCGTTGAGAAACTTCCTCGCCGCCGCTTCTTTTTCATTCAACTTTTCCAAAAAGAACGGCACCAGAATGGCGGCGGACGCGAATGACGCAATGGATACGAACAGGAAATCGGGAATGCGAAAAGCCGCGTAATACACATCAAGCAAAGCTGAAGCTCCGAAAGCATGGGCAAGAAGACGGTCGCGCAAGAGCCCGAGTACTTGAGAAAGAAGCGCGAAGACGCCAAGAAGATACGCGGCCTCGTGCATGCCGCCGGATTCCCGATAAAAAGCCTTAAAAATTTGTCGTACCATTGTTTTCCGCGGTTACCGCATCACCACTGCCGCAAGACAGCACTTTCTGCGAGATAGTTACAGTATAGCAAAAAAACGCTTATTTTGCGTTTCTTTGTTGATAATCTCCGATTTTTTAGGAAAAAAGAGTTATTTTTTCTTGTTCTTCTGTACTTCTTCCACGAGAACAAGAAGCGGGCTTGCGAGAAAGACGGATGAGTACGTTCCTGCAATGATTCCGACCAGAAGAATAAGAGAGAAAGTGTGCGTGGAGGACGGGCCGGCATACAAGAGCGCGGAAAGCACGAGAACGACGGTAAGCGAAGTGTTAATGGAGCGAACGAGGGTTTGACGGAGAGAGATGCCGACGACTTCGGCGAAATTCTCCGAAACTTTGTTCTTCAAGTTCTCGCGAACGCGATCAAACACCACGATGGTATCATGTACCGAGAATCCGAGGATGGTGAGGAGAGCGGTAATAAACAAAACATCCGCTTCGGCGCCGGAGAAATGCCCGAGGAGAGCGAGTGCGCCGGTGGGAATAATGACATCGTGAATGAGCGCGATAATCGCTATTATGCCGTAGCGAGAAGAAGCCACAGGGGCGGACACTTTCCGAAAGGCAAACGTGATAAAGAGAACGATTGCCAAGATGACGGCGAGGACTGACGCCCATGCTTTCGCGCGAAGCTCTTTTCCAATGATCGGGCCGATTGAAGTGAAGCGCTTCTCCCGCGCTTCTTTGCCGTCGAAAGACAACGCTTTCAGTACCTCCGCGTGATCTTTATTTGAAAGGTCCTTTGTCCGAACGATAAAACCGTTCTCTCCGGTCGGCTGGACGATAGCATCAGAAAAACCAATACCCGCAAGCGCTTCTTTGACTTCCCCGATCTCGGGGGCTACGGCTTGGACGGAAGTTTCCGCGCTTACATCTGGCGTACCGGACGCGCCCTCGACGGAAACTGCGGGAGTGGCGGACCCGCTTGCATATTCGACTTCAAGAAGGCTTCCTCCGGTAAAATCAATGCCGAAACGAATGCCGAAAAAGAAGATGCAAAAAAGAGCCGCTAGGGTAAGGATGGCGGAAATCCCGAGAAATATTTTTTTGTATTTGACTATAAACATAATTCATTATTCTTAATTTCTCACTCCTGTCCCGAACAAAAACTTACTCATCTTCCCTTCTCCCGCTACCCCAAGTGAGAGCAAAAGCGTGCGCGTAACGGTCAAGGCGGTGAACATGCTGACGGCAACTCCTATGCCGAGTACGAGCGCGAATCCTTTTACCATTGATGTTCCGAACCAGAAGAGAATGACGGCGCTGATGACGGAAGAAAAATTGCTGTCGCGGATGGATGTCCACGCGCGGGCGAATCCTTCAAGCATGGCATCGCGAAGCGCGCGGCCTTTTCTCATTTCTTCTTTCATTCGCTCAAAGATAAGGATGTTCGCATCCACGGCCATTCCGATGGTAAGGATGAACCCGGCAATTCCAGCCGCCGTCATGGTAACGGGAAGGAGTTTGAAGAGCGCAATCATAATTGCGGCATAGATAAAGAGCGATATGCCGGCGATAAGTCCCGGCAAACGATACCAAAAAATCATGAATAAAACAACGATGAGAAAACCGAGCACGCCGGCCTTTGTTACTGCCGCGTACGCCTCGCCTCCGAGAGTCGCGCCGATGGACTGGGCGGAAAGAAGCTCAATCGAAACGGGAAGCGCGCCGGAATTGAGCCGTCCGACGAGTTGTTTCGCTTCATCAATGGTGAATGAGCCGGATATCTCCGCGGTGCCGCTTGATATTTCTTCGCGGATGACGGGAGCCGAGATCGGCGCGCCGTCAAGATAAATGGCAAGCTGTTTGCCGACGTTATCTTTGGTAATTTGCGCAAAGAGCGCTTTTCCTTCGTCGTTGAATGTTATGCCGACGGTAGGTTCATTAAAACCCCCGGCGGAACCATTGAATTGGAGCGTGGCTTTTGTCAAATACCGGCCGGTAAGTTCCGTCGGAGTGTATACATCTTCAACAAGAAGCGGGTCGGTCGGTTTCGGCGGCGGAGTACCCGTTTTTTTCGCCTCATCGAATGCCGTTTGGTAATCGTTCCTCGCTTTTATAATCGCGTCGCGCTCCGCGGCCGGACGTTCAAGTTTGAACTCAAGCACCGGCGTCGCGCCGATCATTTCGACCGCCTTATCAACATCGGTAAGCCCGGGAAGCTCGACGATGAGGCGCTGTTTCACCGCGTTATCGGCCAAAAAACTCGCTTGTTCCACTTGCACCAACGGCTCCGCGACGCCGAAGATGTTGACGCGGCGATCAATCACATCCCGGAGCGCTTCCATGGAATCTCCGACGCTTTGCGTGCTTCCTTGCGTGCTAGTCGCGAGCTTCTCCGTATCCGCTTTGTACACCAAATGCGTACCGCCTTGTAAATCAAGACCGAGCTTCAGGGCGTATTTTTGGAGAGACTCTCTCGGAGCAACGTGAATTTTATCAAGAATCTTAAAATGCTTCGCCTCCGAAGCGAAGTCAAAATATCCGAACCCGAGCCCGAAGAGTATCAGAAGTACCGCGTAAAAGCGCATTTTTGCCATAAGTATAGACGATTATATTCTTTTTTTGTTTTTTTGCAAACTTTTTCTGAAAAGTCCTATCGCATCTAGATACCCAAGTTACAAAATCACAAAACACAAATTACAAGTTCCAAACAAACCACAATATTCAAAAATATAAATCTCAAACACGGAGTCGAGTTTTTGGAATTTGTGTTTCGTGATTTGGAATTTATTTGGAACTTGTGATTTTAATAGGACTTACGCACTGTTACGACAGCGTACGAT
>CAYPFT010000032.1:0-14440 GCA_964410165.1 uncultured Candidatus Saccharibacteria bacterium | reverse complement strand
AAATTAAAAATTCCAAACACGAAATGGTCGGTTTGAGATTTTGAAATTGATTTTTGTGATTTATTTGGAACTTGTAATTTGTGATTTTGAATTTTACTTTTTGCTTGCTTGAAAACGAAAAAGTTTGCGGACTGTATTGAGGAATTTCCCTCAATTTGGAGAGAAAAGATGTGTGAATTAAGCAATATCGGTTTTTTTGTTTTGGGGTGGTTGAGTAGCGGGACAATAGTGTTTATGATCTGGGGTTATACTCTATTTAAGACGAAGAAGGAACAAAAAGTGCCACAGTCATCCGGTACTTGAAATCACCACGGGGCAAGTGTTCTGCTAAATATAGCATTTGCCTCTTCAATACAGTCCGCAAACGAAATTTTTTGAAGGACGAAATCGGAGTTCGCTTCGAGAGTAGATTTTGGACACCATTAGCTCAGTTGGTAGAGCGCCGAGAAAAATTTGTTATACGGTACTTCTAGAGCGCCGTAGTTTCATGGGACGCCGTGAAATTCAAAAACGCATTTGCTGTGAAAGCCGGAGGTGATTGGTTCGAATCCAGTATGGTGTTTCAAAATCTATTCGGGGATAGTAAATATCCCCTTCGATTTCGTCTTTCAAAAAACCGTAACAATCGCCGGACGGGAGTACAACTCCCGTCCGGCACGCGAAAATCCTTGAATGCTTTGTCTTGGTGGCTTGACGCGATGGTCATTCTGCATTTTTCACACAAAAAATAGTGTGTGAAAAATGGATTCACTATGTCCCGCGAAAAAAATTAGTTATTTTGTCTTGGTGGCTTGACGCGAGGGTCACACCTGATCCCATTCCGAACTCAGCAGTTAAGCCTCGTAGTACCGATGGTACTCCGAAAGGGGGAGAGTAGGTAGCCGCCAAGACAAAATAACTAATTTTTTCCACAGGACGAGCTTCAGCAGTTAAGCCTCGTAGTACCGATGGTACTCCCAAAAAAAAGATAGGAGGGGAGAGTAGGTAGCCGCCAGGACACAGTATTCAAGCTCACTAAAAATACCGGCAACAACATGTCGGTATTTTTTATTGTGCCAGAACTGCCACTTTCTTGCATATGCAAAGTTTGACAGTATACAAACACACTCAAAAGTGTAGATTTAGTGTAGATTTTTTGTGCAATTTTTATCGAAAAAGTCAAATTGCTCGGAAAGGCGATTCATGGTAGTATGGCAGTAATAGACAAAAGACAAACAAAAGTTCTCAGAGGTAACTAATTACACCACAAAATTATGGCAACGGCAAAAGACTATTACACTGTTTTGGGGATTGAAAAAGGCGCCACCAAGGATGACGTCAAGAAGGCTTTTCGCAGGCTTGCGCACCAATATCATCCCGATAAGCAAGGCGGCAACGAACAGAAATTCAAAGAAATAAACGAAGCGTACCAGATACTTTCCGATGACCGAAAACGCGCGGAATACGATACGTACGGTAATACATTTAACGGCACCGGGCAGAGCGGCGCGCAAGGTTTTGGCGGATTTGATTTCAGCGGTTTCCATGGCGCGCAAGGTTTTGGCGGAGCTCAAGGGTTTGAAGGAGTGGAGTTTGATCTCGGCGATATTTTCGGCGACTTCTTCGGCGGCGGCCGCGGCGGGCAGGTAAAACGAGGACGCGACATTTCCATGGACTTGGAAATTCCGTTCGCGGAAGCCGTTTTCGGCACGGAACGCAAGGTGCTCATTACCAAGACGATGGCGTGCAAAGAGTGTCAGGGTACGGGAGCACGCCCCGGGGCAAAGATGAAAAAGTGCGATACCTGCAACGGCAAAGGAAAAATCAATGACGCCAAACGCACGATTTTTGGCACGTTTAACTCAGTGAAAGAGTGCGATGTCTGCCGCGGCAAAGGCGAGGTGCCGGAAGAAAAATGTCCGACTTGCCGCGGGGCCGGAGCTATGCGCGGGCAGGAGGAAATTCGCATTTCCATTCCTGCGGGAATGGCGAGCGGGGAAGTCATCCGGCTTTCAGGCAAGGGAGAAATGATCCCCGGCGGAGTTGCCGGCGATTTGTATGCAAAAATATACGTTCTTCCGCATCGCGTCTTTAAACGGGAAGGATCAAATCTTGTCATGGATCTTGATATTAAACTCTCCGATGCCATTCTCGGCGGGGAGTACGCCATTGAAACGCTTGATGGTAAAATAACTCTGCGCGTCCCCGAGGGCGTTTCGTATGGAGAAATTCTTCGCGTCCGCGGCAAAGGCATTCCACTCGATAAAACGCGCCGTGGCGATCTCCTCATAAAACTCAACATAAAAACTCCGAAAAAACTCTCTAAAAAGGCTCGAAAAGCAATCGAAGATTTGCGCGAGGAGGGGATATGATGAAGGTTTTCTCACGCGGGAGCCGCTTGTTTTTCTCGCACCAAATCTTCTATAAAGGCATCTATGTGTTTTTTTGACACGTGAGGCATTATCACAAGGTGCGCAATGTCTCCCGCAACGGCAAGTTGCCATTTTTTAGCAAGGCCATCCGACGGACGCCGTATCACGATAATAATGAAAAATTCTTCCGCGTACGCATCCCAAGAAATTTCTTTCAAGCGGTCAAGGGCGTATCGCGTTACCTCCAAACACGCCGCAACCATTTTTTGGAATCCCTCATATCCGAATCTTTGTATCGCATACCATAAAAAAAGCACCGAGTGTCCGTCGCGGGAGCCGGAAAGAGTCGTGTCGTGCACGTTCAAAAATTCTATATGCCGCTGTATTCTCTCGACATTTTTCTTGCGCGCGATCACAATGCCGCATGGTATCGGGGAACCGATCATTTTGTGTCCGGACACGGAAATGGAATCAACCGGTAATCGAAAATCAAACATCGGCGCGCCGTCCGCAAAAGGCAAAATCATTCCTCCGAGCGCCGCATCGCAGTGGATGGAGAATTTTTGAACGGCGTTGCGGTGCAGAATGTCCGTAATTTTTTCGATTCGGTCTATCGCGCCTTTCATCGTGGTGCCTATATTCGCCATGATAATCGGCGGACTGCCGTTTCCGGTTTTTATTTTTTCTTCCAGATCCGCGTAGTCCATTTCGCCGCGTTTTTCTGATTTGATCGTAATGCTTGGAATGCGGAGCACGCTCGCCGCCTTTACGTTGCCATAATGCGTATCTTCCGAGAAATACACCGTGCCGTCAGGCAGAGATTCTCTCGCAAGATACATTCCGTACATATTGCTTTCCGTTCCGCCATTGGTAACGTACCCCCAGTAATCGTCCTGTGGCGCATGGTACAATTTCGCGAAGAAAGAAACCACTTCGCGTTCAATAACCCTCGTGTTTATATCGTACAGGCTCTCTTTGAATGGGTCGCCGACGTTGTTAATGGAGAAAGCGAAAAAACGCCAGAGATCGCTGTACTCATAGAGCAGGTTGGACGGGTAGCCCAAAAGATTTTTCGAGCTGTCGGCAAGAGCGTTATAGAGCGCGTCAAGGCGTTCTTTTGTTTGAGGCGTGATATTGAATGGTGTAAGATTGAACTCCATCATATGCGGTAATGCGAAAACGGCTGTGAATAACTTCGGCATGCCGATGTGATATACTGGTAGTATATCACATTACAGCATGTTTTTTAAGAGTCTCAAAAAAGAAATACTGACGTTTACTTTAGGGCTTACCGTTCTTACCATTATTATTGCCATAGCCATCGGCATTTTCTCGACGCAATCCGCCGGACGAGACGCCGAAAAAGCGACAAGCATTGTTCTGCGAGAGCAGGCGAAAGAATCTCTTATGCAAATTGCCGAGTCGGCGGCGAAGAGGCAGGATATCGCCTTTAGGCGAATCGCGGATGACACAAGCACTCTCGCGGCGTACACGAAAAACCTCTATGAAAATCCGGCGGTTTTTTACAACGATGCCTATTGGAAATTTGACGACCGCGTATTCCGGAAGAACGGCCGTTACGTGAACGATAAGGCCGACGCATCCACCGTCTATATTCCAAATTTCGTCGCTATCGATGCGGAAGTGAAAAAAAATCTTGAACTTACCTCGGCGCTTGATTTTATCGCTCCCAACATACTGAAAAATAATCCGAATATCACCGCGCTGTATACGACGAATACAAAAGGCGTGGCGAGGTATTTCCCCAATATCATACTTGGCAGTGTCGTGCCGCCCGATTTTAATACGCTCGAGGATATCGTTTATACGCAAGCGACTCCAAAAGAAAATCCGGACAAAAAAGTCGTGTGGTCGGCTTTATACGATGATCCGGCGGAGCGCGGTCTTATGATTACCGCAACGGCGCCGATTTACACGAAGAACGGCTTTGCCGGCATCTTCGCCGCGGATGTCCTTTTGAATGACATTATTAAGAGTATTACCACGTATAGTCCGATAGAAGGGTCATACGCTTTTTTGGTGGATAAAAACGGGGATACGATAGCTTTTCCCGACAAAGCCTATCAAGATATTTTGGGCAGATTCCGCCACGAAGGAGAAGTGCGTACCAACCTCGCCAGTTCTTCGCCGGAATTTTCCGTTATTTTGAAAGAAATGACGAGCGGGGAAAAGGGTTTCGGAAGCGTTTTCAAAGAAGGAAAAGAATTATTTATAGCCTATGCGCCGCTTGAACAAACGAAGTTTAGCATGGCGGTTGTCGTCGAGGAAGCCGTTATGTTAAAGGCGGTGGGCGCTCTGCATGGCGAGATATCCAATTCCATACGCCATACCATTACCGACCGGATTTTACCGATAAGTCTTTTTCTCCTTTTCTCCACCTCAATCCTCGGTTTTATTCTGGTTTCTCAAGTCTTGAGGCCGGTTCGCGAACTGACTTTTGGCGTGCAGGAGATACAAAAGGGAAACTTGGAATACCAGCTTACTATTGACGCGCACAATGAAATCGGCGAGCTTGCCGCTTCGTTCAATCGCATGAGCAAAAATCTGAAAAAATCAAGAGAAGAGCTTGAAAAATCAAATGAAAATCTGGAAAAGAAAGTCGAGGAAAGGACGCGCGAGCTTACGGAAGCCAACGAGCATCTCCGCGAGCTTGATCGCGAAAAATCGGAATTCGTGTCAATCGCTTCCCACCAGCTCAGGACGCCATTGACCGCCATCGGCGGCTACGCTTCCATGTTGCTTGAAGGTTCATACGGGAAGCTTTCAAAGAAAACGGAAGAGGTGGTTGGAAAAATCTACCAATCAAGCGGACGGCTCGTGCTGATCATTGAAGATTTTCTCGATATAACAAAGATTGAGCAGGGGAGAATGACCTACCAATTTACCACCGTTGACGTGAAAGGACTCTTGGAAAGCATTATAGAAGAAATGGCTCCACGCGCCCGGGAAAAAAACATGGAACTCGTCTTTACTTTCAATGGAGAGGAGCCGTTCAATGCGACTGCCGATTTCGGGAAACTCCACCAGGTGTTATCCAACCTCATAGATAACGCCATTAAATACAGCGGAGTGGGGAAAACATTCATTACTCTTTTGAAAGATTCCGCCCGCGGAAAGATAGTGGTATCCGTCCGCGATACGGGCATAGGCATTCCGCCGGAAACGATGAAAAAACTTTTTCAAAAATTCAGCCGCGCGGAAAATGTGAAGAAAATATATACGGAAGGCTCCGGACTCGGTTTATACGTGGCGCAAGAAATGATGAAAGCGCACCATGGTCGCATCTGGGCGGAATCGGAAGGCGAAGGAAGGGGTTCGACTTTTTTTGTGGAGCTTATGGCGGAGGATTGACAAATGTTCTATACTGAAAGACATGAAGCACTATTTTATAAAAGCATGCACAGAACGCATGATCATCGCGCGTGAAAACAGCGGCCTTTTTTTCGGATTGACGCTGTTTCTTCTCGGTCTTTTGAATTTTAGCAGGGGAAAATACTGCGATGGAAATCCGGCGGATTATTATTCCTGCACGAATCCCTCGGCGTATTATTATTACAGCCCGCTTGCCGTTGCGCTTTGCATCATCGGAGCTTTTTGTATCGCGTTTTGGCGCCTAAAAAACGGAACAAAAAAATAGAGCCATGATATTTTTGAAAACGCCGCTTTTTATACCGTTATTTTTTTCGGCTGTCTTTTTTTTATTGCCGAGTGTTTCTCTTGCGGATGACATTCCTCCCGTTATTTCGGACGTGAAAATCGCAAGTACGACGGAAGACGCCGCGACCATCACGTGGAATACCGATGAAGTCTCGGACTCTTTGATAAACTACGGACTCGACCGGAATTACGGCATTGCGCGCGATCCGGCGATTGATAAAAAAACCCACAGCGTTGACATTACCGGGCTTGATTCTTCCACGGTATATTACTTTCGCGCCATATCGTCAGACCCTTCCGGAAACCAGAGCGTATCGGGTGGGCTGTATTTTATTACCAAGGGAGATAAAACTCCCGGACTTGAAAAGATAAAAGATTCAAAACAAAAAGCCGTTTCGGAAAAGATACTGGCTCTGCTCGCGAAGCTCACCGATGCGGAGGCCATCAAACTTCTTCTTGCGAAAGTGAAGGACGCCGCGAAAAGAGAGCTTGAGGGACCGATTATCATCGGTTCGCCCAAGCTCAGTGAGATCGGTTCGGATTACGCGATGGTTTCTTGGGCGACCGATCAGGAATCAAGCACCATGGTAACCTTTTCAGCGGAGAGAGAGTATTCCGAAGGGGTGTTTCCGTATGCGTTTACGCAGGGCGACCCGGGAAGCCGCGAAAAAACGCATGAGCTTCGAGTCATCGGGCTTGTTCCGAATACGAAATACCATCTCGTCGCTTTTTCCGAAGACGATGCGGGGCTTTCCGGAAAAAGCGCGGACACGGTGTTTACCACGAAATCCATTTTGCCGGCGGTGCGGAATTTCCAGATTGTAAAAGTGGAGGAAAATTCCGCCACTTTGAGCTGGAATACGGCTGTTCCTGCGGCGGGCGCGGTTGAATATACCAATACGCTGACGAAAGAAGTGAAATCAAAAGGAAGCCCGGAATTTTTGGGGAGCCACACGGTGCGGCTTGAAGGGCTTACTCTCGGCACCCGGTACACGGCGGCGGTGAAAGCGGAAAACGAAAGCGGGGATAAAGCAATGAGTGAACCGCTTTCTTTTGTAACGGTAAAGGACGAGGCGGCGCCCATCATTTCAAAAGTAACGAATGAGTCAACCCTGTACCCGACGGCCGATGCGAAAGTGCAGACGATCGTGAATTGGAACACGGATGAACCGTCTTTCTGCCAGTTTTTTTACCGCCAAAGCCTTGCGGAAACGGGCGATGCCGTTTCTCTTTTGCCTGAAGAGCTTCCTTTGGCGGCGCACGTGCAAGTCGTCATTGATTTTCAGCCGTCGACGGTCTACAAGTTCTGGGTGGAGTGCAAAGACCGTGCGGGAAACAATGCGCGTTCGGAAGATTTCGTGCTCTTTACTCCCGATAAGGAAAAAAGCATCCTTGACATCATTATTGAGAATTTTCAAGGCACGTTCGGCTGGGTAAAGAACATCGGGAAATAAAAAACATGAGCAAACCTATCATCTTCACGGACAATATAGAGATCACCTATAATCTCGGAAAACAAAACGAGTTTAAGGCGAACAAGGGGACGACCATTGAGATCTACCCGAGAGAATATATCATTCTCTTTGGACCGTCGGGGTGCGGAAAATCCACCCTGCTCTATTCCATGTTCGGCGTTTTGCCGCCCTCTTCGGGAAAGATATTCGTGAAGGGCGAAAGTATTTACGATTACAATTCCGACCAAATGGTAAATTTTCAAAGGAAGACCATGGGGATTATGTATCAATCCTTTAACCTCATCAATTCCATTACCGTGCTTGATAATGTCGCTCTCCCGCTTATTTTTGCCGGTATACCGTCATATATTCGCGAAAAGCGCGCCATGGAGCTTTTGAAGCGTTTTGCCATTGACCATGTGGCGAACAAGCGCCCCACACTGCTCTCCGGCGGGCAACAGCAGAGGGTATCCGCCGCGCGATCCCTTGTCAATGATCCGGAGATATTGATTGCGGACGAACCGGTCGGAAACCTCGACAGCATTTCGGCGCAGGCGGTCATGGATACGCTTGAGGCTATCAATTCGCGGGACGAAAAGACCGTGCTTCTCGTTACTCATGACGCGAAGTATCTTCCGTACGCGCACCGAGTCGTTCACTTGAAAGACGGGAAACTTATCCGCATTGTGGCGAATCCGGAGAAAAAACAGATCAAAAAGATAAAACCCGGCGAGTCCATTATTACGGAGATTGAACAGATTGCGAGAATTTACCCGTATTCGAGTCCGAACGAGCTTCGCGTAAAAAGCGTCATCAATTATCTCACGCAGGGGTTAAGTTTTGATCAAATACTCCAGATTGAAAAGACCGTCGAAGAAGTTCTTGATGGAAAAATGAGCGATCGGCGTTTTTTTGAAATACTCAAAACAAGCTCCGAGCAGGGCGGCGTTGGAGTGCCTGAGCCGCAAGCCATAGAAATGGCGTCAAAGATGGGAAAAATCATGATGCAATCAAGAGACATCGCGCGTTTCCGCGAACTGAAGCAAAAAGGAGCGCCACTGACTTCGCACCATGAATTGGTCGCCCGTGTCGAGCGGTATGTCCTTATGGAGTTTAATATAAAAATGCCGGACGGCCAAAAAGCGGTTTTGTCCGAGGCTCTTTCGCAGAGACTCCAAGGTTATATCCGGAAAGAAGAATTCAAAGCGCTTCTGGAAACGCCGCTTGAAGAGCATGGTGGGGGGTTTGACGCATACACGACGCATGAGATTACGCGGTATCTGGAAAAGTTATTGGCGCAGGCCGTCGCGCACTACAAAGAATAAGCGGTTGTCTTCCCGAGAAATGTTTCGTATACTTTGAATATGTCACTTTCTCGCGAATTAAACGTACTCATGGTAACGGACGATCGTGATATTTTTCGGGAAGGAAGCGCGGCACATACCCGCATCCGAGATTCCGCGGCGATCACGGAAAGGCTTCACGTCATCGCTCTTACATCCAAAAAAGAAGGTTTCCATGAGGTACGGCTTGCTCCGAATTGCATCGTCTATCCCACCAACTCTTTTAGCCTTTTGTCTGCGATCTCGGACGCTCGCGCCATCGCGCGGCGGCTCTTTCTTCCGATTTCGCAAAAAACAAATGATGTGGATGCGTGGCAATCGGTTCCTCCGGTGAATTTGGTCGTTGCGCAAAATCCATTCCTTTCCGGAATTGCGGCTTATGTGATCGCGCGCACTCTTCGCCGACCGTTTCATGTGGAAATACGGGATGACATCTGGAATCCCGCTTTCCGAAAAATATCATACGGGAACGCATTTCGAGTTATGTCCGCAAGATTTCTTTTACACCGGCATGCGGATGTGCGCGCGGTGTCCACTCGCATTAAAACCGCTATTTTTTCCAAAATAAAATTTCTCCCGCACCGCTTCCCTCATATCGCCGTCTTCCCCGACTTTGTGGATGTGGAGAAGTACCGAGAAACGCCGCCGTCTTTCGATTTGCACGGGATTCACCCGGGCTTTGATCTTTTGGCGCTCGTGGTAGCACGCCTTGAAAGAGAGAAGAACATTTCTGGGGCGATCCGTATCCTTCGAGAAGCGCATGAGGCAAAACCGGGGATTTCCGCCGGCATGGTTATCGTCGGATCGGGTTCCAAGGAAGCGACATTGCGGAAATATGCCAAGCGGCTCGGACTCGGCGATCGCGTATTTTTTTACGGCTGGCAAAACGACCTCGTTTCGTTTTACAAAACCGCCGATTTGCTGGTCGTTACTTCATTGTACGAAGGATACGGAAAAACTTTCATGGAAGCGGCGGCATCGGGCTGTCCCATCCTTACCCGGGATGTCGGCATGGCCAAAGAACTGCTCGGTTCTGCCAACGCCATTGTGTGCGCGGACAAAGATGAAGATTGCCTGCGCAGGAATATCACCAATCTTGCCGATAACGCCGACCTGCGCCAGGCGCTTCTCGTGGCGGCCCAGGGCGGCTCGCGGCGAATGGAATTTCGCACGAAGGAAGAATACTATGCGGAACTCGCGCGATTGTGGGAAGCGGCGGTTGCTCGGGACGAAACAGCGGTAAACATGTTATAACATCATGCTGTTTAATGGCGTAAAAACCGAACTTGATGTCGAGAAGCTAAAGAAACGCATTGTGAAAGATGTGGGGCTTTTTCAACGTGTTCTCAAAATACGCAAAAACCTCACGTATTCCCGCCGCACGCGCATGAACGCCAACCCGTCTTCTTACGCCATGCCGACAAACGCGGAGATTTTGGCCTTATACCGCGAGCTTGTGCATGAGGGGAGCGAAACTTTCAATCAGGGGACCGAACTCTTGCTTCGGAAGATCAAAACCAAAAGCAACTCCGGCGTGGCGGTTATCTCGCTCCTTACGAAGCCGTTTCCGTGCCCGGGACGGTGTACGTATTGTCCGACGGAAGCCGACATGCCGAAGAGCTATCTTTCCAAAGAACCGGCGGCGGCGCGGGCGCTTTCGAACGATTTCGACCCCCGCAAGCAGATTTTCTCGCGGCTTCAATCCTTGATCGTAAACGGGCACCCGGTAGAGAAAGTGGAAATGATTATTATCGGCGGCACGTGGAGCTTTTATCATCCGGCATATCAGGAATACGTCATTTCGGAATGTTTTCGCGCTTGCAATGATTTTCATCCTGATGGCGATGAATCTTCTTTTTCCGCGCGGCTTTACCCGCAAGCGGGCTCCGACACCGACGCAAAAAAAGAAGATTCATCGCCACGCCTTACGCTTCCCGAACTCCAAATAAAGAACGAAACGGCGAAATGCCGCATCATCGGGCTTTCCATTGAAACGCGTCCCGATTACATTACTCCCATTGAGGTGAAACGTTTGCGGGACTTTGGAGTGACGAAAGTGGAGATTGGCGTCCAGCATCTTGATGATGCTGTTTTGAAATTAACCAAGCGCGATATGAGAGCGGCCGCGATCGCGAAAGCGACGGAACGCCTCCGCGATGCGGGGTTTAAGATTGTCTACCACATGATGCCGAACCTCCCGGGGAGCGACTTGGAGAAAGATGTGAAAATGTTTTCGGATCTTTTCCAAGAGGGAAGCGGCTATCACCCCGATATGTTAAAAATTTATCCCTGCATGGTTTTGGAACACAGCGAGTTGTATGAAACATGGAAAGAGGGAAAATTTCGCCCCTACACCGACGAAGAACTTATGCACGTGCTTCGCGAGGCGAAAAAAGTCATTCCGCCGTATGTAAGAATTCTCCGCGTGATCCGCGACATTCCCGCAAGCTATATTCAGGCGGGGAGCAAAATTTCCAACATGCGCCAGTGGCTCATGGAAGACCAAAAAAAGTTCGGCTGGAAATGCCGGTGCATCCGATGCCGCGAAGTGCGCGAGCGGGAAGTGGATTTTCCGGATTTTGAGCTTCGCCGTTTGGAGTACCGCACCATGTCGGGGACGGAGATATTTTTAAGTTTCGAGAAAAAAGACGATGGGAAACAAGCAAAAGAACGAGCCGATGTCCTCGCTTCGTTCACGCGCCTGCGTTTGCCGGATAAAGACAAAGAGCCGATATTGCCGGTACTGAAAGACGCCGCGCTTATCCGCGAACTTCATACCTACGGTCGCCTTACGCGACTCGGAGAAGAAGGAAACCAGAGCCAGCACGTCGGCTTCGGGCGCCTTCTTATGGCGGAAGCGGAAAGGATAGCAAAAGATGCCGGCTACAAAAAACTTGCCGTCATCTCCGGCATCGGCGTGCGCGAATATTACCGAAAGCTCGGGTATGGTCTTGAGGAAACGTATATGATAAAATCGCTGTAACCGGCAAATAATAACGGAAGTTTCATTCAATATGAAGCCCAAAAAAACAATTGGAAAGACCAAGAGTCCTCTTTGCGGTTTTATCGGGCAAGGCTGGATCGGGAAAAATTACGCGGATGATTTCGAATCGCGCGGGTTTTCCATTGTGCGGTACGCGAAAGAAAACGGGCACGAGGGGAATGCCGAACTCATACGGGAATGCGATATTGTTTTTATCGCCGTTCCGACTCCGACGACGCCTGCGGGTTTTGATGATCATATCGTTCGGGAAGTGGTGAAGCTCGTCGGAAAAGGGAAAACAGCGATTATCAAATCAACCATTCTCCCGGGGACGACCGCCTCCATTCAAAAAGAGAATCCCGATATTTTTGTTTTTCACAGTCCCGAGTTTTTGACCGAAGCGACGGCGGCGGCGGACGCGGCGCATCCGAACAGGAACATTATCGGTATTCCGGTTCCAAGCGAAGAAGCGCTCATACGGGCGCAAGAAGTGATCGCGGTGCTTCCGAAGGCGCCGTTTGAGCTCGTGTGCGGTGCCGCCGAGGCTGAACTCATAAAATACGGCGGAAACTGCTGGTTTTATTTCAAGGTTGTGTACATCAACATGCTCTATGATCTCGCTCAAAAATATGGCGCGGATTATGCCATAATACAGTCAGGCATGTCGGCGGATCCGCGCATCGGGAGTACGCACTTAGACCCGATACACAAAAGCGGCCGCGGCGCCGGCGGGCATTGTTTCATTAAAGACTTCGCGGCATTTACGGAAATGTATGAAAAGAAAGTCGGCGACCGGCTCGGCATTGCCGCGCTTCGGGCTCTCGCGGAGAAAAACATTGACTTGATGAAATCAAGCGGAAAAGATCTCGACTTGCTTCGCGGGGTGTATGGAGACAGTAAGAAGAAGTAGAGTAAGTATTGCATTGTGGCACGTATGTGCTACAATAGGAGCTATGACTGCATTTGTTAAAACAGCCACAGTGCGAGCGCGAATGGAACCTTCCATAAAAAAGAAGGCCGAAATTGTGTTGCGTAAGATCGGGTTATCTCCGTCGGAAGCGATTAATGTATTTTATCAGCGAGTTGCCAGCGAACAGGGCATTCCATTTTCGCTTGATATCCCAAACGCAAAGACACGTGCGGCAATGAAAGAGTTGCGAGCCGGCGGCGGAACGGTCTCATCTCTCGGTGAATTTATCGCTGAAATACGTCAGGGAGTCAAGGTAAAGCAAAAATCTCACTAGATACCCACATGCGTAACGTTATTCGTTCCTCGCAGTTTGTTAAGGATTACAAGAGAACAGTCAAGCGTGGTATTGATTTGTCCGCCCTTGTCACTGTAGTTACTGCGCTTGCCAAAGAAGGTCGAATTGACGCGCATTTTCGTCCGCATAAGCTTCAGGGAAGTTATTCCGGATATTGGGAATGCCATTTGGCGAATGATTTGCTTTTGGTGTACGAATTGTCGCCCGAGACAGTCTATGTATTTCGCATGGGAACGCATAGCGACCTTTTTGAATAGCATGAAACTTCTCATCATAACCCAGAAAGTGGACAAAAACGATGACGTCCTCGGGTTTTTTCACGCTTGGATTACAGAGTTTGCCAAACATTGCGAGAAAGTAACGGTCATCTGTCTGCAAAAAGGCGAATATGACTTGCCTGAAAATGTAAAAGTTTTTTCGCTCGGAAAAGAAAATGGCGAATCGCGTTTGAAGTATGTTTTTCGTTTTTACCGGCATATCTGGCAAGAAAGAAAAAATTATGACGACGTATTCGTCCACATGAATCCGGAATATGTCGTCCTCGGCGGACCACTCTGGCGCGTTCTCGGCAAGCGCATTCTATTGTGGTACACGCACCGGAATGTGGATCTCAAACTTCGCATTGCCGAAAAATTCGCACACCGAATTTTTACTTCTGCAAAGGAAAGCTTCCTTCTTCCGACAAAAAAGCTTTCTCTCGTCGGGCATGGGGTAGATGTCGCAAAATTTAAGCGGCCGGAAAATTTTATCCGTGCCACACAACGCACTCGTTTGGAAATAATCTCCGTTGGACGCATTGCGCCGATTAAAAATCTCGAGACGCTGATTGAGGCGTGTGCGATACTTAAAGCAACGGGTGTTGATTTTCGCGCAAGAATAGCCGGTGCGCCGGCAGCTCGAGACAGTGGCTATTTTCAAAAGTTGAAAAAGATTGTTGCGGAAAAACAGCTGACGGGGAAAGTGGAATTTACGGGCAGTATCTCCCACAAAGATATTGCGCCGTATTACTGGGAAAGCGATTTTGAAATAAATCTCTGTCCCACGGGCGGGGTGGATAAAGCGGTACTCGAAGCCATGGCGGCCGGAGCGATACCGATTGTTTCAAACGCCGCTTTTGCGACGTACTTCGGCGATTATTCCAAAAGCCTTCTGTTTCAAGAGGGAAACGCCAAAGACCTTTCGGAAAAAATTCTCACTCTCCTTCATTCTTCAAAACAGGAGGAGGTAAAAAAATTTCTGGAAGAAAAAGCCGGGGAGTTTGACACTCCGAAAATCGTGCAAAAAATAATTTCTCTTTTAATAAGATAACGTTAGGACTTACGCACCGATGAAAGATGTGGTCGGTGAGTCTGCCACACGGGTACTT
>CAYPFT010000031.1:0-14684 GCA_964410165.1 uncultured Candidatus Saccharibacteria bacterium | reverse complement strand
CAGCTGGCGGACTCCCCCTTTGAAAAGGGGGAGCGACCTAAATTTTAACGACTGACAAGGAGTATAAAATTGGAAGTGTCCGTGCGGTAAGGACGCCGACCATCGTGCCTCCTCCCCTCTCTTTAGAGGGGAGGATTGAGGTGGGGTGTGAGGAGGTACATACATTTTGGTTCAGATTTTTTCTCCAATTGCGATATAATTTATACCGCAAAGTTTTCGTATTTTGCATTTTAGTCCGGCATCACTGCAAAGATTCTTGAGTTCTTCTTTTGTAAAACGTCGAGAATACAGACCTTCATTGGTCAAAACTGAACTCCCATTGTCATGAATGCCGGTAAGCCCTATTCTGCGATAATTTTCTATCTGTGCCGCCTTCGCCGATTCAGAGAACACACTGAGAACAATTTTCCCATCTCGTTTTGTTACTCGTTTCATTTCTTTAAGTACCGCGAGCTCAATACCGGGCATATTGCCAAATGTGGCGTCAAGACACAAAGTAAAGTCAAACATATTTTTTGTGAATTTCAGCTTGTCCGCATGCATAAAATAAATATCCGCATTCTTGATACATTTTTCTCCGAGGAAGTATTTGGCTTTTTGTATGAGCGGTCTGCTAAAATCAATGCCGACAACTTTCTTTGCTCTTGAAGCCAAGACATGAAGAAGTCTTCCGTATCCGCACCCGATTTCAAGAACTGTTTTTCCCGCTGGAATGTTTTTCCTTAAAAATTTTATTTCTTTTTCAAGAAACTCCCGAATTAACAACGGCGGGTTACCCGTAACCATTTTTTCAAAATCAAAGTCCGTATAGAATTTTTGAACTTGGTCATTCATTTCATTTCTATTTTTTCCCCATTATCCCCTGCGGGCGGAACAGCAAGAAAATTATAAGCAATCCGAAAGCAATCGCGTCTTTCCATTCGCCCGAAATTTTCCAGATGCCGAAGTTTTCAACGAAGCCGAGGAGGAACGCACCGAGGACTCCGCCGTAGAGATTGCCGATGCCGCCGATGATGGAGGCGATGACGCCTTTCAACAGAAGCGCCATTCCCGTGGTCGGCTCAAGACCGGTGTCAAAACCGACGAAGATGCCGGCAAGCCCCGCAATCATGGAACCGATGAAAAATACCGCGCCGATTATTTTGTCCGTGTTGATGCCGACGATTTTGGATACTTCTTCGTCATCGGAAATCGCCATGACCGCTTTGCCGAAAAGCGTTTTTTTGAGAACGAAAGAAAGCGCGAGCATTATTGCTATTCCACTTAAAAATATAATAAGCTGTACTTGAGTTATCGCCGCGCCGAAAACTTCAAACACTCGCGTCGTGCCGGAAAGCGAGAGCGTTTGAAACTGGCTCGTAAAAATCATCGCGATAATCGCCTGAATGACCGTGAGCACGCCGAGGGATGCCACAAGCAGAACCATGCTGGACGCTTTTCTTTTGCGGAGTTTTTTGTAAATGAACGCATTGATTGCGTATCCGATGCACCCCGAAAGAACCACGCCAAAAAATACGGCGAGCGGAAGTCCGAGTCCGAGCGTTTTGTAGAAGTACAAAACCGCATATCCCCCCACCACCGCAAGCGCCCCATACCCGATATCAAAAAATTTCACCGTGCCGAAAATCAAGTTAAACCCAAGCGCCATCATCATGTAAATGGCGCCCGCGATGATGCTGTTGGCGATGAGTTGCGGGAGGATGTCCATACGAAATAAGTATAAGGGGTTGGTATAAGTATAAGGGACGCCGACACGTTGAAAGTTTGCGGAAATATCACTCCACTTTCAGCTTATACAATTTGTCCCACATCTGAATTACATTTTTCTTATCATCAGTTCCGAAAATACCGAGTTTTATGCCGACGTCTCTTTTGCTCAAGCAAACAATCTTTGCCAGCCGAAGCCATGAATGAAGCAATAACCCGGATTGTTTCCAATTTTTAACCGCATAATCCCCTTTGTTTTTTCTTTCGGCGCTTGTTATGGGCGCAAGCACGATATCATCGTCGCCAATATCCAATATGACGAGAGCGGGTCTTTGTTTTTTACTACCGTCCGTTTGAGGAAAAACAACCAAAACAACGTCCCCAAATTCATATTTGGTCATAAATTTCGTCGGATTTATGGTAAGACTTGAAAAGTTTTTTTTTGGAAACGTTTCGCCACAAACCCTCATGTTCTTCGCGAACTGCCGTATATTTTAAAAGATTCTGATATTCCGAACGAGGAATAATCATCAAGTCTTTTTCCATAATTAAGTTTTTTGGGATAGTTATCGTTGTCATGCTTAGTATAGTAATACATTATTGAATTTATTGCAAATTTTTGCAATTTTTTTGTACCTATTGAAAACAGCCCCGATTTCCATCCGGGCTGTTTTTATGTGGTCTCATTATGGCAACTTTTATTTCAACACTTCCGTTTTGCCGTCTTTGATGATTTCCGCGCGATGTCCCACGAGAGGGTCGCCATCGGCTCCGATAGTAACGGAACCTGCCGCGCCTTTCCAATCTTTCACCGTCCGAAGCCATGCGGCGAATTTCGCTCCGTCATTGCCAACCGCTTTCACGCCGTCGCGAATGAGAAAGACGGCATCCCATTCCATCTGTCCGTAACTCTGGAACGGCATGTCCGACCTTTCCGCGGTTTTGTACAGTTCAAGAACGTGTTTGAAAATCTCGTTATTCTCGTCCGTGCCGACTTCGGCGGTAATGGCGCCGTTCAGAAGAGTTTTGTATTGAGACATCGTCGGAGCATCGCCGGGGATGACGTCATTCACGAACAGTTTCGGCTTCCATTTCAAATCGCTCATTGCCTTGAATACTTTCTGCGCCGTTGCGGGCGTCTGGGCGCTTATCATAAAGACATCGGGCTTCGCGGCTTTCGCTTTCGTGACAAGTACTCTCACATCGGTAACCGAGCTTGGAAATTCTTCGGTTGTTACTTTGCCGCCGAATGAAGTAAAGGTCTCATCCAATACTTTCGCTACCCCTTTCGCGTAATCGGTCTGTTCAACGAGAAGATAGATTGTTTTCGCGCCTTCTTTGTTGTAAGCGATATCCGCAAGAATTTTTCCCTGTGCGGAATCTCCCGGATAATTCCGCGCAAACAACGGACTCTTTCCGGTAAGGTCGGGACTGCTTGCGCCGGGCGAAAACAACGCTACGCCCGCTTTCTCCGCAACGGGAAGCGCCGCTAAGGTTGCACTGCTACAGATCCCGCCCAAAATAATCTTCACTTTATCAACATTCACCAGCTTTTGCGCGGCATTTGCTCCGCCTTCGCCGGTGCATTTGTCGTCTTCAATGACGAATTCAATGGTTCTGCCGTCAACGACTCCGCCCGCATCATTGATCTCTTTTGCCGCGAGCGTGTAAATAGCTCTCGCCGGCTCGCCGTACGCGGCGCCATCGCCCGTAAGCGGAAGTATGACTCCGATTTTTATCGGCCCTGTCTCCTTCGGCGCCTCGACAACGGGCGCTGTTTCTTTTGAATTCTTCATCAGCGCGTACCCGGCGAGGAGCGCGACGATGATCACCGCAATGATTATCACAAAATTTCCTTTTTGACGCATAAAATTTATCATTAACTTACGCACCGATGAAAGATGTGGTCGGTGAGTCTGCCACACGGGTACTTCCATTTTCTAATCGCTTCGCTCAAGAAAATCAGGTCGCGCCCCTTTGGCGGTCTCTCCGCCACATCTTCAGCTTCCGGCGTAGAATTTTGGCGGTTCCACCGCCAAGAGGCGCGACCTAAATTTTAACGACCGCAGGGAGTATAAAATTGGAAGTACCCGTGTGGCAGAGAAACCGACCAAAATTTTACACCAAAACCGTATGTTTCCGTATACAGTGCGTAAGTCCTATTGTTAATAATGCGCCCACGGACGCAAGCGTTACCTTCATATGATGGTTGTATTGTATATGCCCGGCGGCAGACTGTCAAAAAAACTATTGAAGCCGATATTTTCGAAGTTCTTGTCGGCGCATTTTGTGATCTGGAACGGCACGCGACACCAGTTCCCAAAATTTCTTTGAGTGGTTGAATTCTGCCAAGTGGCACAATTCATGCACGATCACGTAGTCAGCAAGCTCTCTCGGGACTAAAGCGAGCCTGAAATGAAAGTTCAGGCTTTTTTTTCTCGAACAGCTTCCCCATCTCGTCTTTTGGTTGCGAACACTCACCGCCTTCCACGAAAAACCGTAGAGGCGGTTAAAATGTTCAAGCCGATGCAAAACCAGCTCTCGCGCTTCTTCTTTGTGTTTTTTGTACAGTGCATCGCCGCCGCCAAACGACATGGTTTGCGGTATGCGTGAAAAATATGCAAAAGTTTTAAGTATCCACTCCTCTTTTTCTTTGAGTGCCCGCTCGATAAAATAATTCGGCACCCACCGCGGAGCCGTGACCGTAAGCGCACGCTCGGCAGACACGCCAATCCGCACCCTCTTTGATCGCGGATGCCTTTTGAGCGTATAGGGTATTTGCTCGCCGCCGAGAGAGATGGTTTTTTTCATTTTTTTTCTTGAAGGCGTTGTGAAAAAACGTACATGAAAAATACGCGGGATTATCACATTTCCCATGCGTTTTTTGTCCGATATTTTCCTGCCGCTTCCGTTCTGCTGTTCATGGTCGCCAAAATAAATTTCACCTCGGGATACGATGCAAGAAATGCCAAAAGATTCTTATCTTTGAATGTCTTGCTGTCGGCTTTTACTTCAATCGCCGTCTTCTCTCCAACGACAAAATCAATCTCTTTTTGGTCGGAAGTTCTCCAAAACCGAATATCGTCTTTGTGGTTGGTATCGAGTAGCTGACGAAAAACCGCATTCTCAAAAACTCTTCCCTTGTCGTGGCGCGAGTCAAAGGGTTCAAAGTTTTTTGCAAAAAAATTCCGAAGCCCGAGATCCAAGAAAAACACCTTCGGCATTTTTGTAATTTCTTTTCGCATATTCCGAAAAAACGGTTTTGCGAGATGTATCAAAAATGATTTTTGCGCCACGAAAAGATAATTATCAATTGCCGTTTTTGAGACGTTGAGCGTGTTCGCGAGTTCGGACGAGTTTACCAGATTTCCTGTTTGCTCGGCAAGAATACGAAGAAGGCCGTAAAATGATTCTTCTTGTTTTATGCCCGACTCGTAGATATCTTTCTTTACAAATGAGTACGCCACTTCCCGAAGTCTTTCTTCTTTTTCTGCCGTTTCCGCAAGCACGACTCTCGGGTAACCGCCATAAGTCATAAATTCGCGATACAAAATCTCTATATCTTTCTCTTCGTCAAGAGAGAGGCGAGAAATATCTTTTCCCGATAAAAGTTCTTCTCTCTTAAACCGTAAAAATTCTTTGAAAGAAAGCGTTGGTACGAAAAAGAGATGCTTTCTGCCGGAAAGAGAGTCTTTGAACTTGCTGTCTATGTAAAACGCGCTTGACCCGGAAACAATGAGTTTTATCTTTTCCTTGTACTCGTCATACAGATATTTGAGAAAATTGGAAGGATCTTTCAGGTATTGAATCTCGTCCACAAATATAACGGTTTTCTTCTCAGCGATTTTACCGTCAATCGCAAAAATTTTGAATAAATTTTTCGGATGTTCGTTCAAAAGTTTAAGATAATCCGGATCTTCAAGATTGAGGAAAAAACATCGGAACCCTTCTCTTTCAATGTCCGATTGAATCTGCTTCAAAATGGTCGTTTTTCCGGATTGCCGGGCGCCGAGAAAAATAAGGATTTCATCGGTATTCCAATATTTCTTTGATTTTATAGTTATGTCTCGCAATATGCTCATTTTTGTACATTTTTTAGGTTTTTAATCCCATAAATACAAAATATCCGATAAAATTACTTTTGTAAAGAACTTTTATCCACAATGCACTTTGACCGCGGGTATCTTGTGATGGTATAGGGTATTTGCCCGCCACCGAGAGAGATGGTTTTTTTCATTTTTTTTAAGGACAGGATCCGAGTTGAATCTTGGAAAGATACGTTATCGGGACACCGAGCTGTCCCAGTATTGTAACGCTCTGCGTCGTCCTTGCGTCCCTCTCCGCAACGGTAAGCATTTCTCCTGTTGTCACATTAATACCAGAAACCGCTTCTATGTTTAATTTACTGGCAGTTATATATTCGCCGGAATCAGCCATGATATTTTCCGCCCATGCCTTTGCTTCCGGACCATATTGTCCGGATAGTGAATTTTCAATAACGGCTACTTGTCCGCATTGGTCGGCACCGACCAGTACAGAAGGCGCCCCGGATGCTACCATATTAACTCCGGCTTTATTTGCTTGGTCGGACCATTCAGTAAAGACTGGCGGATTGTAGAGCCACACCCCTGTTGGGTCGGCTACCACAAATTCCACTCGATCATCCCACACGGGGTAATTTGAGGCTACAGAAATATCGGCTGAACTCGGTTGAGCGCGAGAACCCGCGCCAATGGTTTGAAGCGGATGGGTGTGTACGATATATATCTTGCTTGGATCATATTTGTTGATCAATTGCTGGGTATCACTCGGATATGCGATTGTGGTTCCGGAATTCGTTCCTTCGGCCACATCAAGTGTTACATCAACTGTTTTTCCATTAATGTGGGCGCCTTGCATGAAAATATACGAGTTTTCATAAGGAAGATCGTAGGCATAATCAACAAGAGTTTCCATTGCTGAACCAAAAGAGCATTGATTGGTTTCCGGAAAGATGTCTCGAAATGGATTATTCTCAAGATTAAGAGATACATAAGGGATGGGGAATTCTTCAGTCAGCATATTTTGGGGACAGCTGATCGATACGGCCGTCGAGGGGCCGGAAGAAGCAGGGGAAGATGGTGATCCGCTTGTCCCTCCCCCATCGCTTCCGCACCCGCCATCAATCGTCGTCCCGCTCCCGC
Source organism: uncultured Candidatus Saccharibacteria bacterium (assembly GCA_964410165.1). GTDB lineage: Bacteria > Patescibacteriota > Minisyncoccia > Phycocordibacterales > CAIJYI01 > CAIJYI01. Next base: position 7,794 of record CAYPFT010000031.1, on the reverse strand, counting down.
CGCTTGTTCCTCCGCCGAGATTTTGAATCGTGGCGTTAATCGCCGTCGCCAAAAGCCACGCGCCGAGCAGTACCGCCGTGCCGACGCACGCCCACACAAAGGCGTGTTTCGCTTTTTTTAACTTCGTTTCATCTCCCTGCGCCGTCAAAAAGAGATATCCCGCCCAGATGATGAAAATCGTGGCGATGGGAATGCCGACTTTTACGACAATCATAAGAACGGCGTAAATGAATTCGGGAATGGTATCAAGCCCGCAACCGAGAGGATTCTCGTATGTATCAATCGCCGCGAAAAGCGCGAGTGGTACGAATGCAAAAAAAGTAACCAAAAAAGTACGCCAAAGCTTTGGGGGTTTCATACGTTCATTTTACCCCCTCTCGACAAGCGAGCAAGGGAAAACTGCTTATATTTAGGCTTTCATTGTCCGAAAAGTTCGGAATGCGTGCCGATATTATTGAGAATATCCGCGAATAAATCTTTCGCATTTTTATACCTCTTGCCGTGTTTTTCAGCCCATGCGGTTTCTTTGAGTACCTGCTCCTCTTGCGCCATGGTAAAACCGTTCGGAGTGCGAATCTCAAAAGGAATGGACTCCGTATGAACAACCTGCTGAAGAAACATCTTAACGCCGGAAGACATATCCACCCCAAGCTCCTTAAAAACTCTTTGAGCTTTTGTTTTCGTTTTTTCATCTATTCGCACTTGAAGCGTCGTATTCATGTTTGCAGTATATTCTTATGTAGTGACATTGCCAACAACAAAAGTTATGCCCCGATAAGACGGATGGCTATGTACATCACCAAGACGCCGAGTATTGTCATGGCGGTTGTAAACCGCGTCGGGTGGGCATGATAGCTTTCCGGCACGAGTTCGCTTGCTCCGATATAGAGGAACGAGCCGCAGAAAATAGCGAGTACCGCGCCGAGAATTTTTTCAGGAAAAGAAAAAAGGAGGGTGGCCGTCATTCCAAGAAGGGGCGACGCGGCATCAACGGCAAGCCAGCGCAGTGCCTCTTTTTTCGTTCCGCCGGATTTCAAGATGAAATTCACCGTATTGATGCCATCGGAAAAACCGTGCACCAAGACGGCAATCGCGACAACCGTACCAATGGCCGCCGAAACCTGAAAAGCAAGGCCGATAATAAAGCCGTCCAGAAAACTGTGGAGAGAAAGCGCGCTTGCGCCGAGGCGCCCGCGTTTGGGGTGATGATGTGCGTGCGAAATATGCGCTTCTTTCTCCGAGTGGTGAGAATGAGACATGGCCACGCGGTCAAAGACCATGTAGAGCAAAAATCCGAAAGCCATCACGGCGGTTACAAACTCCGTGGAAAACTGCTCCGCGCCGATCTCGAACGCTTCCGGCAAAAGGTCGAAAAAAACGATGCTTATGACCGCCCCGCCGGAGAAGCCGAGTACGAGGTGGAGCTTGTCTTTCAAGTACACGGCGAACATCCCGCCGAGGAAGGTGAAGAATGTCGCGAGAATGCCGATGAGGAGAATCATGAATTTTTTAATAGAAAAATAGAAAAATATAAAAATATAAAGATATAAAGATAGACGAAACCTTTATTTTCTATTTTCATATCTTTCCATTTCTAATAACGCCGTCACATACAAACTCTCCGCCCACGCAAGCGGGATATTTTCGTTCGGCTTTTCACTATTGGAATAATAGAGTTCGGGGAGTTTGCCGTCTTTCGTAAGCACTTCTTCGGTCTTTCGGAGATATTCGCGCGCTTTTTCGAGATCGCCGCGCTGTTTGTAGACGATCGAAAGCCACGGGAAGCCCATAGTCCACTCGGCTTCTTCGCTCCATCCGTCTATCTTGTTTCCATTGTAATACTTATCGGTTTTATAGCGGATAACGCCGCGATCTTTCACTAAATGATATTCAATGTTTTCAAGAATGCGGGTACCCATGTCGTAATCAATGACATTATACGGATACAAAAGGCTCAACAGCGCGAGATCGGCGAACTTCGTGCCGGACTCTCGCGGTAAAAGGCGCGCGAGAGTTGCTTCCCCTTTTTCAATCATGCCTTCGGGAACGCGTATAAACGCGAGTTGTGAAAGCTGTTTCAAACCCGCAACGCACGCGCCGACGGACGATGCGTGCACTTCTTCGTATTCTTCCCACACGCCATTATCGGAATCGTTCCAGTATTCGATCGTGTGCAAATAATCAACAAGCTTCTGTACAATCCTTTTGTCCTCATCGGTTTCTATGACTCTCACGCCTTTGGTTTCAAGATCGGCGAGCTTCCAGAGTATTGCGCCTACCGCGTCGTTTTGCTTGTTGCCCCACTCTTCCCAGTATTCTTCAAAGGTTACGGGATCGTACCGCGCGTGAATATATTGATAGGTCGCGAGGGGTTTATATTTGGCCGCGAAGCTTATTTTTTCTTCATGCTTCAAAAAAAGATCGAGGATGGCGCGCCAGACTTTTTTGACCGTTTCCATGCTGTCCTCATCTGCCGCCGCTTCAAAACCGAGCGATGTGTAAAAGTTGTCGCGAAGCCATGCCTTGTCGTAACCGGTGGACACGCCTTGCGCCGCCGCAAGAAAAAGCCCGGTAGGAGCCTCTAGCACGCGGATGATATTCAGATGTTCTTGTACTTTTTCCTTCGCGGACATGGATAGTTTATGATGGTGAAGATTCTCCGAGAACCTCCTTGGTAAATCTTTCGTAAGTTTTTTCCATTTCATCGTTCAAAACTCGTGCGGCTGACGCATACTTCTCCTGATTGTTCATGTCGAGAAGTACCGCAAAAGCGTCGGAAAACTTGTCAAAGAATTTCACAAGCGCGGTGAGTTCTTCTCTTCGATGCTTATCCTCCGTTGAACCGTTGAGCGCTTTTTCCATGCGATTGAACACCACCTGCGCCGCATGCGCACGAAGCCCAAGATCGCGTACAAGAACCACGCAAGGATTTTTCACATCAACCCCGTGTTCCTTGCGGTCTCCCAGCGTAAAACGATCTCTTAATTCGCGGCTTTCGTCGCTTGTGAGCAGTTTTTGAAATTCCTTATCTAACTCTTGAATAAACTGTTCCGCGAAGACCGGAACGGTTTCAGCGCTCTTGGGCATCTTGGGTTCCATGTTGGTTTTCATACTTCACAGTATACCCCGATTGTCCGATATTTTTCAAGCTCGCCGTTTTCCTCTATACTGGAGGGGATGAAACATCTTACTTTCGCTTTTCTTCTCTTCTTCTTTTTTCTCCCAAACGCCACGCTCGCCGCGGACGCCGGTTGGAAGATCGCCAACTTCTCAAGCGTTGTCGGCATCCAAACCGACGGATATGTGCGCATACGGGAGATCATTCACGCAGACTTCGGGCCGCTTGAACGACACGGCATCTTCCGCGATATTCCCGTCGGGTATCGAACATCGGACGGAAAGGACATCGCTCTTGAAGCCAGAGTAAATTCCGTTACCGACGGCACAAAACCAATTCCCTACGCCTCTTCAAACACGAACGGCTATCTCCGCTTGAAAATCGGCGACCCCGATATTCTCGTTACCGGCGCGCAGGCATATGTCATTGACTACACTCTGCGCGGCGTTTTGCGTGAATTTGAAAATTACGATGAATTGTATTGGAACGTAACGGGCAACCAATGGCCGGTGCCTATCCTGCACGCGGAAGCCACCTTTGCCCTTCCGACAAAAGACGGCATCGCGGAATGGAGCTGTTATTTCGGGAGAACCGGTTCGGCGGAAGACTGCGGCGGAGAGAAAAAATCGGAAAGCGTCGCCTATTTTGAAGCGCCGCGCCCGCTTGGGAACGGCGAGGGAATGACTTTCACGGTCGGGTTCGCCAAAGGATTGGTGCCGATACCGCCGCCGCTTGCGGAGGACCGGGCGGAGGGCGATTCGAAAATTTCTCTCCTTGCCCTGGCGCTTTCTTTTTTCGCCGCGCTTTTGACCGGCATCTTTTTTCTCGCCAGTTCCAGAGGATTCTTGTGGCGGCGCAAGTGGTGGAGACCGGGGCGGGTAAAAAAAGGAAAAGGCATACCGCAAAAATGATATGCCTTTTTGTGTCCTCAACCGCTAGAGAACAAACGGGTAAATGAGAGTGTTGAACGCTTCCTTTGTTCCGCCCATTTCTTTCGCCATGTGTTCTCCAAGCGTTTCTTCAAAATGTTTCCACAAAGATGCCACGTAGGGCGATCCGCCGCTTGCTTTGTCATCAAAAGGATGCTCGACGGCACGAGCCTGCTTTTGGATATACTCGGCGGCATAATAAAAGTGTACCGCTCGAAATTTCGCCAAAAGTTTGCGGCATTCCCAATACGCTTCTTCAACGCCGCTTCCGTATGAAGCGCCAGCTACCGCAGAAAGACCCGTCCTCCTCTCGAATTCAAGAACAAAATTCCGCTGTTTTTCCAAAGCGCATGTATGCAACATATCGTACAAATGCCCTGACAACTGACCCGATTCGTGGCTGATGCCGAAAATTCGATCGAGGCACGGCACGATGAGGCTTTGCGCGCCGGTTTCTCCGGGCGAATCCAAAAAGATATTTTCTTCGGGCGTTCTGCCTTCGTAGCACATGTCATTCGGAAAAATATGCTTAACATTCCATCCATACAAATACGGACGAACGGATTTGAAATAGACTTCCGTATCGCAATGATCCGGCATGCGCCGCATCAGAGCGTTCATATCGCGAAGCCCCGATGCGATTATTCCAAGACACCCCAAAATAGCGGCGCGATTCTTCGCTTCAAGCGCATCGCCAAGCTCCCACCCGGCGATGAAAAGCGGCGCAACGGCGTGCTCTATGGCAACGTGGATAGTCACGAACCACTCTTCCGATTCGCCACCCAGAAAATTCTGAATGAGTTTCAAATTTTCCGGCGCCATCGCACATCCTTGCCATTTGCGCTTCCAATTCCACAGCGCGTAATTCCAATAATTCAGAAGCGGGGCAAACCCAAACCGTTTGCCGAGTACCAAAAGCGGAATGGCGAGATTCGGCGGCAAAGACTTTTGTACAATGCCGTCTTGCCAGCGTTCCCACACATACGCATGAGCAATGAACGCAAGGCGCACCATGAGAAGCCTCGCGCTTCTTGTCTGTAGTCTGCCATTGATAAAAGTTTCATCAAGAATCGGGATTCTTTTAATCTCGGACGCAAGCGTCCCGCTGCGAAGAATCGCCGGAAGGTTTTCCCCAATATCTTCTATCCGAATGCATGCCGACTGGGGACGCTGGAAGTAAAAAATAGCTTCCGGATCATCCGGCGGCAAACATCCGCGGGTGGGCGATATTTCATACTTCTTCTGTAAAAGTTCTGCTAAGTTCATGTTTGACTCCTTTCGTCAAAAAATCTTTGTTCAGAGTACCATGCCATTTCTTTTTTTTCAAGCGCAAAAATCTCCCGGCACATGCGCCGGGAGATTAAGAAAACCGTTACGCTACCGATACGGCAACGATGGCGAAAGCCAATAACGCGAGCGCCGGAAGAACAAACCCGGACAATGCGAGTCCGCCGAAAAATTCCCGAACGTTCGCATCGCGGTTTTTCCGCACGAGCGTCCAGATAACAAGACCGGCAAAAATACCGACCGCGGAAGGCCATATCCCCATCCACAAAAGGGCGAGGAAAAGACTTGCGAGAAAAAAAAGGATGGGGACCGTAAAACGTTTGATACGGGCGTAAAGACTTCCGAGTAGAAAAAGAACGGTGTTCATAACTGCCTCCAAAGGCCAAAATGAGCCTGGCTCCTTTATCTCAAAAAAACGAGGCAACGTCAATAGTTGACAAAAATATGAAAATGTTTATAATCAACATTACCTTTGTTCATTCACTAAAAGAGGTGTTCCCATGAAACAAATAAAGAAAATGGCGGTTGCCGCCATTGTTATGTTGATGCTCGCGGCTGGCGGGTTGGCCTACATGGTATCGCGAAATCCGTGTTTCAACAACCGCCACATAACAAGCATGTCCATTTCCGGAGGCAAAGTGGTAGTTGCAACAGATACAATTGTTGACGGGCAGTACATGAAATATATCTGCCAAATACCATAATTAATTACAACCAAAAATGAAGACCCTCCGCGCACCGCCGCGGGGGGTTTATTGCGCAAGCATTTCCCGTTTTTCCTTTTCAAGAAACATCTCTATCGCGCGCATTTCTTCTTTCGCGTCTTCGTCTTTCGCCGAAAAGAGGTGAGTTCCCCGCTTCTCCAAAGCCGCATACCGATCATTCACCCACAAATACGCGAGACGCGGATGAATCCTTCCGGCAAGGGCGTCTTGCGTCAAAATGAAAAGCACTTCCAACTCGGAGAGCGGCCTTTTATACCATCTCGCCGAACGAAGCGCGTCGGTAATGTCGGCGATGCGGATAAGGTCGGAAACGGCGCAGGTAATGTTAAGAATATGCACGACATACCGGTGTTCCTCGCGGTGATAGTTATGATGGGTTCCGGCAAGCAGGGCTTCCGTAGCGTGTCCGAGAGAACTGAGGATGCGCCTTGATTCCGGCTCATGCATTCGCACCACGTCTTTGAGCGTCGCCATCTCGGAAAATCCGCGCCGCTTGAGGTCGGAAAGAAATTCCGCGTATCGTTTTCCGTCGAACAATTCCGAGAGCGGCACGACATCTATCGGCCGAACGCCATTCGAGTACAACATGCGGAGAAACGCCTGTTTCCCTTCTTCTTTATCGGTGAGCGTTCCTTCCGGCAGTATTCTCACCAGCACTTCCTCGTCGTCAAGCGCATTGCGAAGCACCTCGCGGGGGATGATGACTTTGCCGATATCGTGAAAAAGCGCGGCTCTTAAAAACTGCTCCGTGGACACGTCGGTTCGCAAAAGGCAATCTTCAAAAACAACCGTTTCGCCGGAAGAAGGCTCGATAAAAGGATGCGTAATAATGCGGTAAGCGAGCTCGAAAGTGCGCACGCTGTGTTCCAAGGTGTCCGTATCATACAGCCAAAGAACCGCAAACATTTCCCAGTCGCGTTCCGTCATTGAAAAATGATCAAGCGTTAACCGTCCGCCGTAGGCATGTTGCATTTTCGCCACGCAGAAAGAAAGCGCGCCGCTCTCGCGGAGTTTTTCGACAATATCTTCGTATTTCCCTTCTCCGGCTATCGCTTGCGCGGCGCGAATCATGTCCATGTCTTCATTGTAGCAAGAAAAACTCCGCTTTGACAAACGCTTGACTTTTTTAGGTTGTGCCGTATGTTTAAGGTAGCGTACTTTTGTCATTTTTCACTTTTTAGAGAAGGAGGAAAATTCTATGAGAAAATATAAACTGGCGGCGTATATCATACTTATGGTATCCGGCGCTCTCGGGGTCGCTTTCGGGGTTTTGGAGTGGCCGGATCCGCTTCATATCCTCCTTTCCGAAGTAAGCATCCTGCTTTTTGCGGTTGCGACTATTCTTCAGTTCAAGCTCGTGGAAATCCACAAAACGGACATGCGCATACATGAGCTGGAGGAAGACAACAAGAACCTGCGCATAGCGCGGAGGGTCGACAAGGAAGAATTTGCGAAAAAGGAGCAAAAATACCAAGCCTTTATCAAAACAAGGTTTGGCGGGGTTGATTTCACCGGAGAAGATATTACGGACTACATTGAAATCAAAACGGAAGCGCCCCACGAAAATCTTTTGGAAAAAGCAACAAGACTGCTTCCGTTCATAAAAAAATGAAAACCGCACAGCCACAAATCGCTCATTTCGGAAACGGAACGAGCGGTTTTTTTATAGGACTTACGCATTGTTGCGGAAACATACGGTTTTGGTGTAGAATTTTGGTCGGTTTCTCTGCCACAC
>CAYPFT010000030.1:0-15233 GCA_964410165.1 uncultured Candidatus Saccharibacteria bacterium | reverse complement strand
ACCTTAGGACCGTTATAGTTACGGCCGACATTCACCAGGGCTTATAACAGCCAGCGCGCAGCACGGAACTCACGACTGATAACCGATGACTGATGACGATAAAGACACAGACGCTTCCGCCCGTTGTCGTCTGTCATAAGTCATGGTCATGAGTTATTAGTTCGGTGCTACGCACCACCGTTATTTGACCTTCTGGCATTGGTCAGGCGTCACCCCCTATACATCCTCTTGCGAGTTCGCAGGGAGCTGTGTTTTTGATAAACAGTTGCCAGGGAAACTTTCGCTGCGGCCGGCCCTAAATTTTAGATACAACACTTGACAAATCTATTTAGATTTGATATACTGTTTTTGAAATTGTTTTTTCACTTTTTGGAGAACTTCCATGAAATTCCACGTCGTAGTTGTTTTAAGCAGAGAACCTGAAAATCAACCGTTCCAGAATCGCCATATTGTTTCCACTACTTTTGAGGTGGAACATGAGTTGGAAATTACTGGACGAATTTCTGATTTCCTTCGCACTGTCTTTCGTGAAGAACCATGCAGTACGAAATTGTTATCCCTTTCTCATACTTGTCTGTCTGCTTAAAAAAGCAGACATCGCCCACATCATTTTATGGTGTGGGTTTTTTGTTGTGTCTAAAATTTAGGGCCGGCAAGCCTTATCCCGAAGTTACGGCTGCTTTTTTGCCGAGTTCCTTGGGGAGCTCTCACTCGTTCGTCTTGGTCTTCTCGACCTGATCACCTGTGTCGGTTTGCGGTACGGTTTCCGCGCGTTTATGCTTAGAAGCTTTTCTCGGAAGCTTGCTTTGCCCTATTCCCCGGGGTTGCCCCCAGAGTCTCCGCTCTCCTTAGAATCGCTATTAAAAGCAGTCTCCCGGATTTGACCTAAGAAACTTCCTCAAAGCACGAACGCAAATCCAATAATGCGCAGAACATACTAAACTTCGTCACTCCGTCGCAACACGCGGAAGTCATGGAATATTAACCATGCATCCATCACCTGCGGCTTTCGCCATCGGCTTAGGGCCGACTAACCCTTGGCTGATTACCATCGCCAAGGAAACCTTGATCTTTCGACGCGCGGGGATCTCACCCGCGTTGCGGTTACTTGTGCCAACATTCTCGCTTCCAGACGCTCCACCATGGGTCACCCCTTTGGCTTCATCGCAGACTGGAACGTTCTCCTACCACTGGCGCACCTCACTAAAATTCGGTGCTAAATTAAAAATGAAAATTGAAAAAGGAAAAGGTGTCGTGTCCGCCCGCGGGCGGACGAGAAATTCATTCGCCCCGCTGGGCGAATATCCGAACTTTTTAATTTTTCATTCTCACTTTTTCATTTAGCATCTCATCTTAGTGAGATGCGCCAATCCTCAGTTTCGGTACTATGCTTAACCCCGATTATCTTCGGCGCAAGATCTCTAAGTGAGTGAGCTGTTACGCTATCTTTAAAGGATGGCTGCTTCTAAGCCAACCTCCTCACTGTCTCTGAAATTTCACCTCCTTCCGTGTACTTAGCATAGATTTAGGGACCTTAAATGGAGATCTGGGCTGTTTCCCTTTTGACCAATGGAGCTTAGCCCCCACAGTCTAACTGCCGCGCTATAATCTCTGGTATTCGGAGTTTGATAGAGTTGACGAGATTGCTCCCTATTCAACTCATCCAGTGCTCTACCCCCAGAGGGAACACGCGACGCTAACCCAAAAGCTATTTCGGAGAAAACCAGCTATTACCAGATTCGATTAGCTTTTCACTCCTTGCCTCAAGTCATCCGATAGTGTTGAACGGCTAAACGGTTCGGGCCTCCTTTCGCCTTTCGGCGAAATTCACCCTGCTCAAGGCAAGCTCATCTGGCTTCGGGTCTTATATGTGATACTCACCTGCTCAAATTTTTGGACTTGACAATATATTTGTCTTATGATACACTATTTTTAGCTGGTTCCCGTTGGGTTTCCCAACATTATTATTTACAACGTCCGAGGAGGACATCATGTTTGGTAGCTTTTTTCTCTTTCCGTTTTGGTTGTTTTCTCCTCCTTCTTTAAAATCAAAAAAGAAGAAGAGAGGAAAAAATTGTAACAACAACAGAAAATCCTATGTGGAGGTAAAGCGATATTATCGCAAAGTACTCCAAAAGTAGATTTACTGTACTGACACTTTCTGGTTTTTCGAAAGTGTCAGTTTTTATTTTAATCCAAAAATTTGAGCAGGTACGCGCTATTAACACTCGGTTTCCCTACGGCTCCATCCAGTGACGGACTTAACCTGCAACACACATAAACTCGTTGGCTCATTCTTCAATAGGCACGCCATGACGGTCGCATCACGCTGCGCGCGATGCGACCTAAAGTAAAAAGCAAAAATGAAAAAGTAAAAAGTGCGGTGTTCGCCCGCGGGCGAACGATTTATTCAGTCGCCGTGCGACTGTCCGATATTTTTCATTTTTCGATTTTCATTTTTCATTTAGGTCACATCTCATGCAATGTGATGCGACCGCTCTGACTCCTTGTAAGCATACGGTTTCAGGATCTATTTCACTCCCCTCGCCGGGGTTCTTTTCACCTTTCCCTCACGGTACTTGTTCACTATCGATCTCTAAGAGTATTTAGCCTTACCGGTTAGTTCCGGCAGATTCCCCCAAGCTATTCGTGTCTTGAGGTACTCAGGTTCGGAAACAAAAAAGAGGATGATAATTTTATCTACAGGACCATTACCTTCTGTGGTGTTGCTTTCCAGCAACTTCGATTATTATATCCTTTTGTAACTTTTCTCGGATAAATCCGACGTTTCCGTCCTACAACCCCGCTGCACAGCAGCGGAAATCCCAAAACACAAATTACAAATTACAAACTTTCGGCTCGGAAGCGCGGTTTGGGATTTGTGTTTCTGTGCTTTGTGCTTTCCGATGCTGCGCATCGGTTTGGGCTTCTCCCTTTTCGCTCGCCGCTACTTGGGGAATACTTTGTTTAGTTTCTTTTCCTCCTGGTACTGAGATGTTTCACTTCCCAGGGTATGCGTCCCGGCATAAAGCCGGAATGACTGAGGTTTACTCAGCCGGGTTCCCCCATTCGGAGATCCGCGGGTCAAAGGTTGCTCGGCACCTCACCGCGGCTTATCGCAGCCTGCTACGTCCTTCATCGCCTCTTAGAGTCAAGGCATCCACCGTATGCTCTTACTTTCCTATTAGGAAAGTTAAAAACCACTGCCGCTGTGCAACAGCGGAAAACCCAAAAATTACAAAAACACAAATTCCAAACAAACCGCAAACTTCAAAACACATGCCACACGAGCGTATTTTTGTACTTTGTTTTTTGTGTTTTGCTTGGGATTTGTAATTTGTGCTTTGTGTTTTCCACTGTTGCACAGCGACGTTTCAGTCATTAAGTCCCACCGCTGGGACAAAATGACCTTTTACTTACTTTTACCTGCTTGCTTGCCCAGCCCTCGTTTTTAGATTCTTGACAAAGAATATACAATATGATACATTTTTACTGATTTCGTTCATTTATGAGGGTTACGATGGTGGAAACAGCACTGATAGTAAAAAGTTTGTTTATTGCATGTGGTATAGTCGTTTTTGGCGTAGTAGCCGTCAAATCACTTTTTTTCGGATTTTCGCTCGGTTGGAAACTTGATACATGGCGGAAAAAAAAATTCCCAAAAAAAGCGTCCCGTAGCCGATACGATAAATAATAACCTGTTATAGTTGCTAGCCTTTCGCGGGCTAGCAACTTTTGTTTAAGAACCCAAAAACGAGGGCTGGGCGTCTGTCTGTGGCACGAAAAGACCCTTGGGAAGCGTACTTCCCTTTGTCTTTGAGCCTATCTCAAAAGGAACTTTCCGGATGCTCCGCGAAATCTTCTGGTCGGAATGTGTAAAACGCTTGTCACCTTGCCTCGGCAAGGCTTCGCACGTTTCGCACATCCGACCAGCGAATCTTTCGCGGTTCATCGCGGAGACCCTATTGAGATAGGCTCTTCCACGACAGGATGAAAATTTCAAATTGCAAGCGCTCCGAAAGAAAAAATCGCCTTAAGAGCGACCATGGCGACATATAAAATGTTACCTGAGTCCCCTTATGTGAGATTCTTTATGTTTACCATACTGTGTACAAGCCATTATATACGAAAGAAATTTGTTGTCAACTAAACGTTATAGATCAATGAATTTGTTTTTGTTAAGCGGGTAAACGCCCTATACGTCCAAGTTGGCGAGACGGGCGTTCGACTGGATAAAGGATTTTCGGGAAGGAACATCGGTCCCCATGAGAATATCGAACACGCGATCGGCATCCTGCCCGTCTTCGATATGGACTTGTTTTAAGACGCGACCGTTCGGATCCATGGTCGTCTCCCACAGCTCTTCGGGATTCATTTCTCCGAGACCTTTGTATCGTTGAATGGAAATTTTTGCCGCTCCTTTTTTTGTGGTCGCTTCCGTTACTTCTTCTGCTTCTGTCCGCGTTTCTTCCTCTTCCATTATTTCGTCCATTTCATCCACTTCGGGAACATCGGCATCAACTCCGAGGAACTTTATTTTTTCTTCATCGCTGTAAGCGTAGACAATCTCTTTCCCTTTCTTAATTTTATAGAGCGGTGGCTGAGCGATATAAACAAAGCCTCCCTCGATGAGCGGCTTAAAATAGCGGTAGAAAAGCGTCAAAAGGAGCGTGGTGATATGCGAGCCGTCCACATCGGCATCAGTCGCGATGATGATCTTGTGGTATCGAAGTTTTTCCATATCAAACGTGTCGCCGATAGCGGTGCCGAGCGCAATGACAAGCGATTTCACTTCTTTGGAAGCGAGCATCTTGTCGAGCCGCGCGCGCTCAACATTCAAAATTTTTCCTTTCAGCGGCAAAATTGCCTGCGTACGGCGATCGCGCCCCTGCTTGCTTGAACCGCCGGCGGAATCTCCCTCCACAATGAAGAGCTCGGATTCCTCGGCGCTCTTTGACTGGCAATCCGCGAGCTTCCCCGGAAGCGTCAGACCTTCAAGCGCCCCCTTGCGAAGCACGCTGTCTTTCGCGGCTTTAGCGGCTTTGCGCGCGCGGAGAGCAAGGATCACTTTATTGACCATCCCGCGCGCATCATCGGGATGTTCTTCAAGAAAAAGGCCGAAGGATTCGGAAAATACCTTGTCCACCGCGCCGCGGGCCTCTACCGAACCGAGCTTTGATTTTGTCTGTCCTTCAAATTGGATCTCAGGCATGGTAACGGAAATGGCGACCGTCAGCCCTTCGCGCACATCGTCGCCCGTGAAAGCATCGTCTCCTTCTTTCGCCATATTATTTTTCTTCGCATAATCGTTCAGTGCGCGAGTAAGCGCGGTGCGGAAACCGGTAACATGCATGCCTCCTTCCGGTGTATGAGTATTATTCGCAAAAGCAAGCTCGCGAGAGGAAATATCGTCTACATACTGCAGTGCGACCTCCACGGAAACGTTCTCCTGGTCTTTTTTAACGTAAAAAATGTTTTTATGAACGGGCTTTTGGTATTCATTGTAAAATCGCACGAGCGAGGAGAGTCCGCCCTCGAAATAGAAACTTGCGGACGGCAGATCAAGCCCGAGTTCGCGGAAATAAAACGCATCAGTGTCTTGTATTTTCCCCGCGTAATCGCGCCCGTCAATGATGCTTACGCGAAGACCACGCACGAGATACGCTTGTTGGCGCAAATGACTGACAACCTCTTTCCAATTGAATTTTATTTCAGGAAAAATTTTCGGATCCGCTTCAAAAGCGACGACGGTTCCGGCATATTCCGTCTTGCCGATTTTTTTAACCGCGGCTTTTTTGTGTCCGCGCTCGTATTCTTGAAAATAGATGCCGCCGTCTTTGTGTACCATGACGTACAGGTATTCGGAAAGCGCGTTCACAACCGATGCTCCTACCCCGTGCAAACCGCCGGACGCTTTATACCCGCCCTGTCCGAATTTTCCGCCGGCATGAAGCGTTGTCATAATGGTCTCAAGCGCGGAAACTTTCGTGTGTGGGTGAATATCCACCGGAATACCGCGGCCGTTGTCCGTAACGCGGATGCGGTTGTTCGGCAAAAGCACGACTTCAATATCGTTCGCGTAGCCGTTCATCGCCTCGTCGCGAGAGTTGTCGAAAATCTCCCAAATGAGATGATGCAGGCCTTCAACGCCCGTTGAACCGATGTACATGCCGGGACGCTTGCGCACGGGTTCAAGCCCCTCCAAAACGGAGATGTCTTTCGCGCTGTAACTTGACGCCGCTTTGTTTTTTTCGGTGATGTTTTCGTCTTTCTTTGCCATAAAAATGCCCTGCTGAGGGGTGCTTTCATTATACAGGAAAAGAAAAAAGAAAGGTACTTGACAGGCTGTTAACAACGTGATAAAATTCTACCGAAAGCTCATTCGATAAGAGCGGCAACACCGATTATTTTTTTGATTTCGGTTTCGCGCGGGTATATCTTTTTATGTCTTTGAGAAATTTCACTTTATAGGACTTACGCACTGTTATGGGAAGAGATGGTTTCGGCGTGAAATTTTGGTCGGTTTCTCCGCCCTTTGGCGGTGGAACCGCCAAAATTCTGCAGAATAAAACCGGAGATTTGGCGGAGAGACCGCTAAAAGGGCGGACTCACCGCCAAATCTCCCGCCGGTGTGCGTAAGTCCTATTTATGATATTGGCTTGCGCAATCTGCGCCGCAAGAGAAATGTGTATATGCCCGGGACACTCTTACCGTAGCAGTTTTTTCACTTTCGGGCAAACAAAAAAGGGTACCCATAATGGGTACCCTTTCGGCAAATTATTATTTACCAGTTTGAACAGTTTTACTTTATCTCTGCCATCGCCGGTAATTGAATGAAGGGTATGGTGCCGCCGCCGTTGTATTGCGGGAGGATACCATTCCAGTGTTCGATGGCATTTTGTGAAATCTGCAACCGTCTCCATTCAAGAAGCGCCGGCGTAATAGATGCGGTGAGCACTTCATTTGCTTTTGCCTCGCCTTTGGCTTTTGCCTCCACTTTTTTTGCTTCCGCTTCCGCCTGACGAATTTCGTTTTCGATTTGAATAGCCTTTTGTGTCGCCGTTATTTTAGCATTAAGTGCATCAACAACAGGCTTAGGAAGACGCGGAGCGCCGATAAAGCCGAATTGCTCGAGATGAACGCCAAAAGTGCCGACTTGATTGTTTACTCTCGCGCGAACCTTGGTGAGAAATTCTTCTTTTTTCTCTCCGTAAATCTGTTCCAATGGATAGGTTGGACCAACTTCATTGAACGCATCGCGAGCGACGTTACGCAGGAATCCGTGGGTAAAACCATTCAGGTCGTCTGACCTGAATTTTACGTAAAACGCCGGTACCTGCTTAGCGTCAAGCTGATACGATAATGACATATCCCCGGTGATAACCATACCTTCTTTGCTGTTAAAGGAAATTTCTTCGTTGTTTGAACTGCCTTCATTTTGGTCTTTCGTCCATACCGCGGTTTGTACGAATGTCGGATATTGAAAAACCGAAGTAGTGAACGGATTGTACCATACCATACCGGTAAGCAATGTGTAGCCTTGCACGCCGCGGTCTTCGCCGTATAAATTCACTTCTATTCCCGCGTGCCCCGGATCAATTCTGGTACAACCGCCGTTGAAAGAAGCTCCTCCCAACACGAGCGCAAGAATAAGCAGGTTGTGTCCGTCTATATTCTTTACATCTCCAACGCTTAATTTGCTTTTGCGGATTTTCCCAACCGCCCACACCCATGTAAGCGCCAGAGCAATGAGCAGCACGATGCCAAAAAAGACGCCGAAATCACTGGGTGAACTGATGAGCCCGAAAGCCCACGATACTACTTTTGATGTCAAAAGAAGTCCTAAAACAACCCCGACAACGATAGCTGGAATTTTCATTCTGTATTACCTCAGAAATATTCAAAAAATGTCAATTTACACTTTACACTTCGGCACACATGAAGTTACTCATGAAGCCAAATCGTATTATTTCTATACTATTTGAGTATTTTTGTCAAGTATTTTACTATTGACGAAATAGATTTCTCGCGGTACATTTATTTCAGTCTACATTCCCCATTTACTGAGGTTCAAGCCCATGATCACCACATTGTTCTGCTCGAAAATCATCGTCGCCGCCGTTCTGATCGCATTTGTCTATCATGTATGCCAGACCATAACGTACGGCAGACGGATTCGCGGTATTCCAAATGGTACAAGTCCGTTGCACAGCTCCATGCAATCCCGATACCGTGCCGTACATGAAAAATACGCCAAGCGGTCTTTTTGGATATTAGTTCTCGCTGTGTGTGCCATTGAGGCAATCGTGACTTTTTTGGCCAAGCCTGTCTATGACGCGCTTTTTTGGATTCACCTCTCCACGTTTGCGTTTCCCTGCGTTATCCTTCTCGGATGCATCGTTTTCAAATATACCGGACAGAAACGCCCAGATATACATGGAAGACTTGTTTATCGGGTATTGCTTCCGACGCTCATCGGCACGCTCATTACGGGAATCCCCCTCTTGTATCGGCTCTAAGCCAAAACCGTTCGCTTCTTCCTTGCGAACGGTTTTAGTTTTTCAAATCGCACGAGACGGGGATTTTCGATGCAATTTGCAAGATTTTTTGGAGGCGTGTTGCCGGGGCTGGAGAAATTCTCCTGCCCCAAGACCGCCTTCAAAAAAATATTGCAAAGGGCGCGAAAATAACGGCTCGTGCCCTCTACCACTCCAGCTGTCCGCCGACTTTGTACTCCGTCACGCGGGTTTCAAAGAAGTTTTTTTCTTTGGAAAGATCAATGGCTTCGGACATCCACGGGAATGGGTTGTCTACATTGTACTGCGTCGGAAGTCCTACACGCTCAAGGCGGCGGTCGGCGATGTGTTCGATATACTGCTTGAAGCCGGCGGCATTCATTCCGAAGATGCCTTTCGGGAACACTTCTTTCGCGAACGTATATTCCAAAATGACGGCGCGGCGAACGAGATCAATGATGTGCTGTTGAAACGCTTTCGTCCAGAGTTCCGGCTGTTCTTCTTTTATGGAATTCACGATATTGATGCCGAAATTCAGATGCTGAGATTCGTCGCGCATGATGTACTGAATCTGCTCGGCGGAACCGACGAGTTTGTTTTGACGCTGAAAACCGAACATGACGGCGAACGAACTGTAAAAGAAAATCCCCTCCATGATGAGCGCGAACACCACCCAGTTTTCAAGGAATTTTTGGTCGTTCTCAAACGTGCCGGTCTTAAAGCTCGGGTCGAAAATTCCTTCATTCAAGGCGAGTACGAGATTATCTTTATTGTAAATCGCTTCAATATCGCGATACATGTTGAAAATTTTGCTCTCGTCCATCGCGAGTGACTCCACGATGTACTGGTACGCATGCGTGTGTATCGCCTCCTCATACCCCTGCCGCAAAAGATACATGCGCACTTCAGGTGAAGTAACGTGCTTGTAGAGCGCGAGAACGACGTTATTGGCGGCTATGGAGTCCGCGGTGGTGAAAAATCCGAGCACGGTTTCGAACGCCTGCCGCTCATCTTTCGTGAGAGCCGTCGGTGAGCGCCACTGCTCAATGTCTTTCTGCATGGAAATCTCCGTCGGAAGCCAGTGGTTTGAATTTCCGACATTGTACGCCTCCCACGCAAACTTGTGACGCATGGGGTATAACTGCATGACATCCGCATCGCCACCGTTAATGACGCGGCGCTTATTGATATCTACCGGCTTGGCTCCTATTTGGATGGGCATACGTAATATAAAGAATTAGGAATAATGAAGACGACGGCTGACGACGAAAAGTTTTTCATAATTTAAATTACTCACAGGCGAGACGGGATTTTTCTCCGCCAGCTGGCGGAGAGATTCGCTTTATTTTTCGAGGAGTGCCGAAGCGGGCTGTAGAGGTCTACTGCCCCGAGGCCGACGACGAAAAATAAAGTGAAGATCGCGAAAAATACGACTCGTACACCCCCTCTACCCCTCACACGACTCGCAAATCCCCACAGCCTCCCCTGCCCGCACCTTCGCGAGAAATTCTTCCGAAACGGCTTTGGATTCGAGAACTTGCGTGGCTTGTCCGTCTGAGTCCGCTTTCTCGGCGGCGGCGATTTCTTTCATTCCGAAACTGGAGCGGATGTGGGTTGAGCCGAATTCGGCGGTACTGACGGTGGATTTCTCCACTTGGGATGCGCCGAGGGTGCGGAGATAGTAAGTGGTCTTAAGCCCGAGTTTCCATGCGTGGAAGTAGATTTCGGAGAGCTCGCGTCCGGAAGTGCCGGAGAAGAAGATGTTGAGAGATTGCGATTGGTCAATCCACTTTGCCCGGCGTGCGGCGGCTTCGATGAGCCAGCGGGAGTCGATTTCGAATACTTCTTTGTACTTGAGCTTCAGTTCGCGCGGGATGTTCAAAATTTCTTGGATACTGCCATCGTAGTATTTGATTTTGTTGAGCATCTCGCGATTCCAGAGATTCAATTTCTTCAAATCTTCCACGAGGTATTTGTTCACGACGATAAAATCTCCTTCTTTATTCGACTTCACGTAGATGTTTTTGTAGATGGGCTCGACGCACGGAATACAGCCGACGAGGTTCGCGGTGCTTGCGGTCGGAGCGATAGCCATCACGTTTGAGTTTCGCATGCCGTGCTTCTTGACCGATGCGCGCACGGGGACCCAATCAAGCTTTCCGCCACGTTCAACGAGAATTTCCTCTCCGCGCTCTTTTTCCAGCATGTCAACGGTATCGGCAGGGAAAAGATTTCGGTCCCATTTCGAGCCTTTGTAGGTTGAATACGCGCCTCGTTCGGAAGCGAGTTCGGAAGATGCGAGAATGGCATAATAGGAAACAACCTCCATGGACTCATCGGCGAAGTCTACTGATTCTTTCGAGTCGAAATTGATGCCGAGCATATAGAGCGCATCGTGATACCCGCGCACGCCCAAGCCTACCGGACGATGAAGCGTGCTTCCGCGCATGGCGTCGTCTGTGGGGTAATAGTTGATATCAATGACATTATCAAGCATCCGAATGGCGCTCTTCGTCACTCGTCCGACGAGTTCCTTGTCAAATTTTCCGTCTCGAACGAATTTTGCGAAGTTGAGAGAACCGAGGGTACACACGGCAGTCTCATCGGCGGAAGTGTTTAAGGTAATCTCCGTGCAAAGATTGGAATTGTGCACCACTCCCGCGTGGTCTTGCGGAGAACGGACATTGCACGGGTCTTTGAAGGTAATCCACGGATGGCCCGTTTCAAAAAGCATACCAATCATTTTTTTCCACAAGTCAGTTGCGGGGATGCGCTTCCACATTTTTATCTTTCCTTCGTCCGCTTTTTTTTCATATTCCGCGTATTTCTTTTCAAAGGCGGCGCCGTAAATTTCATGTAAATCCGGAACTTCGTGCGGAGAAAAGAGCGTCCATTCGCCGCCGTCGCGCACTCGTTTCATAAAGAGGTCGGGAATCCAGTTGGCGGTGTTGATATCGTGCGTGCGGCGCCGTTCATCGCCGGTATTCTTGCGAAGCTCCAAGAAATCCTCAATATCAAGGTGCCACGTCTCAAGGTATACGCACCCCGCTCCGCGCCGCTTCCCGCTTCGATTGATGGCGACATTCACATCGTTCGCAATTTTCAAAAACGGTATGATGCCCTGGCTGTTTACCCCCGTGCCTTTGATCGGCGCTCCGGTGGCGCGAAGCGGCGTCCAGTCCGTGCCGGTGCCGCCCGACCACTTGAGATACTGGGCATTGTCGGAAAGCGATTTGAAAATCGAATCAAGCGAGTCCGGAACCGTATTCAAGAAGCAGTTGGCAAGCTGGGCTTTCTTCGCGCCCGCCTGAAAGAGCGTCCTCCCGCCGGGAGTGTAGTAGAAGTTGGAAAGAATATCGTAGAAATCCGCCGTGACGCGGTTTCGGTCTTCTGCTTTTTCGTTCATCGACGTCCCCATGGCGATGCGCATCCAAAACATCTGCGGCGTCTCAAGAGGTTTTTTCGTTTCCGCATCTTCCATGAAGTAGCGCGAGGCGAGGATTTCAAGCCCCATGTATTCGAAATGGTAATCATTCTCCTGACGGAACATTGCCGAGAGCTTTTCGGTATCAAAGCCGAGCATGCGCTCGTCCAAAAGTCCGTCTTTTACCGCATTTTTTATATTGCGCGAGAAAACTTTCGCGTGCTCTTTGGCGATGTTTTCATAGCGGAAATCAATGCCGAATACTTCACGGTAAATTTTATCGAGCAAAAGCCGCGCGGCGAGCTTCGAGTACGCCGGGTCGATTTCAATCATGGAACGCACTACCATAATAAGCGCGCGGCGCACTTCTTCCGTGGTCACGCCGTCATAGACTTCGTTTTGACACTGGCGAACAATAGTCTCCACATCCACCGCGCTTCCCTCTTTCTTTACGAAGTACTCGAGATTTTTCCGAATCTTCTCAAGCGAAAACCGCTCTTTCTTGCCGTTCCGCTTCGTCACCATGAGCTCGTTTTCTTCGATTTTCTGAATGACCTCTTCTTTTGCCTTCTCGCGGATTTTCGCATGTTCGTAGCGATAAATCATGTACGTCTTCGCCACATCAAAATATCCGGCTCCTATGATAGCTCGCTCCACCAAGTCCTGCACGTCTTCCACCCCCGGCACCTTTTCACCGACAAAATTTGCCTCCATCAAAAGCACCACGCTGTCGGCAATATCCTTCAGCTTGCTTTCCGTAACTTCCGCATTCACTTCACGGAACGCTTTGGTCATGGCGATGGTAATTTTCTCGGTACTGAAAGGAACAAAAGTACCGTTGCGCTTTTTGATTTGGGTGATGGTGGACATGTTGTAAATTAAAAATTAAAATTGAAAAAGTAAAAATAACACCGACGATTTTTTAACTAACTTGTTTCCAATAATCTTTCTCTTTCGTTAAGTTGTTCAAGTATGTGCGACTCAATCAAACCGAGTTCTTTCAAGAATTCGATAACAGGAAATCCGCATGCGGTACATAAGCTACGCTTTCCATCGTATTTACCGAAGCCCGCCGAAACAATATATTTGTTTTCAAGACTGGTTCTGCAAATGTCACACAGTTGGATGTACATAAACTTTAATAATTTACTCTTATATCTTCCCCACTAACCCCAATCCCGGCGTCAGTGTCTCGCTTCCCGGTTCCCAGCTTGCGGGGCAAACCTCTTTTCCGCCGTGTTCGTACACGAATTTTGCGGCTTGGAGCTTCCGATAGAGTTCTTTCGCGCTTCTGCCGATGCTGTTGTCATTCATTTCGATGGCTCGAATGATGCCTTTTGGATCAATGATGATGCTTGCACGGAGAGAGAGTCCGGCATCGCCCCCATCTTCAATATACGTGTTAAACATGCGGCACAGTTCGCCGGAAGGATCAGCCGCCATCGGAAATTTGATTTTCTTCACCGCCTCCGATGTATCGTGCCAGGCTTTGTGGGCGAAAACCGTATCCGTACTCACGGAAATGATTTCCGCGCCGAGTTTTTGAAAATCCTCGTACTTCTCCGCCATTTCTTCAAGCTCGGTCGGGCAAATGAAAGTGAAATTCGCGGGATAAAAGAACAGCACGAGCCACTTGTCGGCGAAATCCGACAAGTCCATCATTTTGTCTTCTTCATTATGGAACACCCGCAAAGAATATCCCGGGATTCTTGCGCCTATTTCGGCGCTGAAAAACTCTGCGTCACACATTTCGGAGTCACAAGCCCCTTCCCCGCACCCTCCGCACGGACAATTTTTTTGGTCGTTCATATTTTATTTTCGTTTATTTGCTAACTACTCACTCATTGTATCACGAGTAAAGAAAATAAAAATTTTTGCGCCGCAGGAGCAGATGAACGAAAACTCTGATTATTTTGAAAAATTTTCGGCACTTATCCACAGAAAAAAACACAAAAAAAACGGGGTGTAAAACACCCCGAGTAATATGCTTTTCATTTATTTTTATTTATCCGGTTTTTTCGTATCCACGCTTGAGTTGTTTCGCTCTATCCAACTCAGATCATCGTCGTACGAAAGGTCTAAATCAGCACCTCTTTCTTTAAGATAATCACGAAACCCTTCTTCCGGTTCTGTTTTTGTTTCGTTATCTTCGGTGCCGGTGTCGCCACCACCGCTAGATACTCCCATAACTCTATTCACTCCCATAAATCACCTCATTTGGTTAGTGTAATGCAAAAAATCCCTTGCGTAATTTATAGCATATACTACTATGCTGTTATGTCAATACCGAGACTCATCGTTATCCTCGGACCCACGGCATCCGGCAAAAGCGACCTTGCCGTGGAAATCGCCTTGAAGTTCGGCGGCGAGGTGGTTTCCGCCGACTCTCGGCAGGTCTATAAAGGACTTGATATCGGCACAGGAAAGATTACATCGGCGGAAATGCACTGCGTCCCTCACCATTTGCTTGATGTCGCCGACCCTCGCGAACAGTATTCCGTCGCGCGATATAAACGCGATGCGGAAGAAGCAATTGACGTTATTCTCTCTCGAGGGAAACTCCCCATTCTCTGCGGCGGAACGGGGTTCTATATCCAAGCCATTGTTGATAATCGCCTCCCGCCGGAAACGCCCCCAGACAAAGCCCTGCGTGAAGAACTCGGGCGTAAAACACGCCGAGAGCTTTTTTGCCTTCTCCAAAAGATTGACCCAAACCGCGCGAAAAGCGTTGATTCGAAAAACCCGCGCCGCCTTATTCGCGCCATTGAAATAGCCCGCCATCTCGGTTTCGTTCCGGAAATTCCCGCAGTGTCCTCGAAATATGATACGCGGAAAATAGGCATTCGGACGGA
The DNA here is from genome assembly GCA_964410165.1 of uncultured Candidatus Saccharibacteria bacterium. GTDB lineage: Bacteria > Patescibacteriota > Minisyncoccia > Phycocordibacterales > CAIJYI01 > CAIJYI01. The sequence goes on along the minus strand of CAYPFT010000030.1, from coordinate 441 downwards.
CAAAGAAATTCTTCGCGACAGCATCGCGGAACGCCTGAAAAATCGTTTCGCGGAAGGAATGATAGAGGAGGCAAAGCGGCTCCATGAAAACGGCCTTTCTTTCGAGAGGATGGACGAGCTCGGGCTTGAATACCGCCACTTGGCGCGCCATTTGCAAGGAAACCTCTCGCGGGAAGATATGGAAAAAGAACTCCTGCCAAAAATATGGCAGTATGCCAAGAGACAAATACAATGGTTTCAGAGGGATGAACAAAACAAATGGCTTTCTCTCGCCGAAAAACCGGAAATTTTCGCGGCGGTTGAAGACTTTCTCGAAAAATGGTAGGGGACTTACGCACGAGTGCAAAGATTTGGTCGGTGAGTCCTCCACTTGGAGGTCTCACCGACCAAATCTCCGATTTCGGCGCTGAATTTTGGCGGTTCCACCGCCAAGAGGCGGAG
>CAYPFT010000029.1:0-15721 GCA_964410165.1 uncultured Candidatus Saccharibacteria bacterium | reverse complement strand
TCCGCCAGCTGGCGGAGAGAAAAAATGAAAGATTGCGGAAATATGGAAGCGAAATTAGGAAATTATTTTGTTACAGTGCCTTAGGTAAAGAAGAATTTTAGTATGAATCTCGCGAACAAAACAACACTGCTTCTCGTCGCTTTTGCGCTTGTGCCGGTTCTTATCGTCAGTGGCGTTGTTTATAAAACGTTCGCGCCGCTTTCGGAATTTCTCGATTTTTTTCTCATGTTTTCTTTCATGGTCGTTCTCGTGAGCGTTTTTTTGGGGCTTATTGTGGCAAAAAGACTCACGAATTCAATTCGGCTCCTCGTGTCCGCCGTTGCGGCTTTCGCATCCCATGCCGAACAGGACATTGCGATTCCGCCTTCTTTTTTGCACGCGAACGATGAGATAGGAGTTCTCTGGCGCGAGTTTCGTTCCATGTCGGAGAATATCGCAGACTATCATAAAAATCTTGAGGACGAAGTGAAGAAACGAACGGAAGAACTCGAAGCGTTCAGCTATTCGGTATCGCACGACCTCCGCGCCCCGCTCCGCGCCATGGACGGGTTTGCGAAAGTTTTCATGGAAGAGTACGGGGGTACGCTCGATGAAGAAGGAAAGCGGATTATGTTGATTATTCAGAAGAACGCGGCGCAGATGGGACGGCTCATCGACGACCTCATCGCGTTCTCGCGGCTTGGTCGGCAAGAAATGAAAAAAGCTTCCGTCTCAATGCGGGCGCTCGCGCAAAGCGTTCTAGACGAACTTCGGGAGACGGCTATTGATCGTAAGGCGGATATCCGGATAGGAGAGATGCCCGATGCATTCGGCAGTGGCGATATGATACGGCTCGTTTTCACCAACCTTCTTTCAAACGCGATTAAGTTTTCAGGAAATAAGGAGAAACCGGAGATTGAGATTGGCGGGTACGAAGAGGGGGGTGCCGCGGTCTACTATGTGAAGGACAAAGGCGTCGGTTTTGACATGAAATATGCCGACAAACTTTTCAAAGTCTTCCAGCGACTCCATACGGAGCAAGAGTTTGAAGGAACCGGAATCGGCCTTGCCAACGTGAAGCGCATCATCGAACGCCACGGCGGAACCGTCCGCGCACAAGGAGAAGTCGGCAAAGGCGCGACGTTTTATTTCACCTTGCCGATAAATCAAGACGATAGCGATAAAACCGTCAAATGAAGCAGCGTATCTCGTCGCCGTACGGGGGTTGTACCCCCGGCGACGAAGCAGCCGAGTTCTATACCTCCCACTTTCTTCCTATAGCTATTTCTAGCATATGCTAGAAATAGCTATAGGCATGCAAGCTCTTAAAAAACTTCCCTTAAAAAAACTTTTTGAATGTTTTTTCGAACTCTTCGGCGGGGAGGGGCTTGCTGAAATAGTATCCCTGGAAGATGTCGCATCCGAGGGATTTCAGGAGAGAAAATTGTTCCTCTGTTTCAACGCCCTCCGCGACAATTTCAAGCGAAAGCGTCCGCCCCAAAGAAATAATGGCTTTGACGATGGCGGAGTTGGATTCGTTCGCGATGCACGTATCCACGAACGATTTGTCTATTTTTAAGCGGCTGAACGGAAAACGTTTCAGATAGGCGAGCGATGAATATCCCGTGCCGAAATCGTCTATACTCAAAGAAATCCCTAGTCTCTGGAGGGTCTTGAGCTTGTCGAGAGCGGCGGCCGTATTTTCCATCGCGATGCTTTCCGTCACCTCAATCTCGAGAAACTCCGCGGTAAGCCCGCTTTCTTCCAAAGTTGCCGCTAACTTTTTCAAAAAGTCGTCTTCTGAAAATTGCCGGCTCGAGACATTCACGGAAATGCGCGATGGGAGAAGCCCTGCCGAAAGCCACTGCCGATATTGCGTTGCCGCATCAAGCATGATTCGCATTCCGAGCGGAATGATCTGGCCGTTTTCTTCCGCGAGGGGTATAAATTTCTCCGTCAGGAAGGGGTCGCGCCCGAGACGGGGCCATCGCGCGAGCGCTTCCGCCCCCGCGAAATTTCCGCGTTCGTCAAACATCGGCTGATAATACGGGACAATCTCACCGCGCACGATGGCTTCGCGAAGGCGCCCTTCCATGCGGAGCTTATCATAGAGTTCCGCGTTCATTTTCGGGTCGTACATTCGGTATTTATTTCTGCCCCCTTCTTTCGCGGCATGGAGAGCCGCGTCCGCTTTTTGGAGGAGGGAAGATATGTCGTCGCCGTCGTCGGGAAATACGGCTATGCCCATGCTCACGGTAATCTCAAAAACATCCCGACCTATCCGCAGAGGTTTTTTCATAAGCGAGAGCATCTTTTCCGCCACTTCGCCGATATTTATCTCCTCTGCAAGGTCGGCGGCGAGCACGACGAATTCATCGCCGCCCCACCGCGATACGACGTCTTCCTCTCTCGTGGCGGACGTGATGCGCTTCGCCATTTCTTTAAGCACCGTGTCGCCCGTGTGATGTCCCATGGTGTCGTTTATTTCCTTGAAACGGTCAAGGTCGAGAAAGAGAATTGCTATTTTTCTGTTGTGGCGGAGGGCTATTCCGCGCGCCGCGGCAAACCTCTCCTCAAGCGCGCGCCGGTTCGGAAGAGACGTGAGCGTATCGTGGAACGCCTGGTATTCGAGAGCTTCCTCGAAGTACTCTCTTTTCCGCCTTTCTTCCCGGTCGCGGAGCGCCCGCTTCACTGAAGTTCCGAGGCGCTTCATGTTGTCTTTCAAAACATAATCCGTTGCCCCCGCTTTCAGCGTTTCAATGGCGCGGTCTTCTCCGATCGCTCCCGAAACGAAAATGAACGGCGTTTTCGGGCATTTCGCGAGGGCGATGCGAAGCGCGCTTATGCCATCGAAAGAAGGAAGGCTGTAATCCGCCAATATGATATCGGGTTTGCAGTCGGCAATTTCCATCTCAAACTCTTCCCGCGTTTCCACTCTCCGCATAAAAAAATCAACCCCCGTTTTTTTGAGTTCGTGTGCGGCAAGTTCCGCATCTGCGGGGAGGTCTTCAAGTATGAGGATAAAAAGTTTTTCATGGGGTGTGTTCATGTTTTATGTATGTTCCAAACGGGCGGTTCGTTCAAGAGGAGCCAATAAAAACCGAGATCGGATACCGCCGATGTGAATTTATCGAAGTCCACCGGCTTTACGATGTAGCTGTTGGCGCCAAGCTCGTAGCTTTTGAACCGATCGCGTTCTTCTCCGGAAGAGGTGAGGACGACGACCGGAATCATTTTTGTGCGAGAGTCGGATTTTATCCGCTTGAGCACATCAAGCCCCGAAACCTTCGGGAGCTTCAGGTCGAGCAGAACGACTTTCGGAACGGCAAGCGCATTGCGTCCGGCATATTTCCCCTCTGCGAAGATATAGAACAGCGCGTCTTCTCCATCCTCGGCGATATGCACTTTGTTCGTGAGTTTATGTTTCTTCAAGGCGCGCAAAGTAAGCTCCCGATCATTCGGGTTGTCTTCGACGAGCAGTATTTCTATTCCGTTTTTTGATAAGTCTATTTCCATAAGAAATAACTGTACGTGCGGTTTCTTTATTTTTGGTGAACTTTGCCGCGTTTAAAAGGATGTTTGGAAAGATACGGCGGGATACGCCGTATCAACACTTGATGCTGTCAATGAAGCAGAAAACCGCCCCGCTGTTTTTAAGCGGGGCGGTTTTCAATCATCCTTCCATTCCCAGTACGTTTTTTACCTTATCGGCTATCTTTTGCGGAGTGACGTTGGCTTTTGTGATGACGTCGAGGGCGCCAAGCGACCTGCCGGCTTCTTCATCCCCTTCGCGCCCCCCGAGGTTCGTGAGGAAAATAATGGGGATATCGCCGAGGTGCGGATCTTCTTTCATTTCGACCGCCACTTCTATGCCGTCTTTTTTCGGCATGAGAATATCAAGAAGCGCGATGTCGGGATGATTTTTTCTGGCGCTTTGGATGGCTTCTTCTCCGTCGCCGGCAAGGAATACCTGAAAACCCTCTTGTATGAATTTTGTCTTGTACATCTCGGCGAGGACGAAATCGTCTTCGGCGAGAAGAATTTTTTTATTGTGCTTCGTTTCCTTATCGGGCTGTGTCATGAAAATAAAACATTTTTATGCTTTCGACAATCTCTTCAATGCCGTGCTGTCCTTTATGAAAACAGGCGACCGCGCCGAGTTTTCCCGCTTTTGCTCGCAAACAATCATCTTCGGTTTTTGAACTTGCAAGAACGAAAACCGGAACGTTTTTCCACTTTTCCTCTTTTCGCATAGCCTCAAAGACTTCAAATCCGCGGGGTATGTGAAGCATGAGGTCAAGCAGAACGGCATCAGGCGGCGACCCGTCGAAGTATTCCATCGCTTTTGCGCCGTCGGACAACAGAACGGCATTCCACTCCTCTTTCTTGAATTTTATTCCATATGCTTTGAGAAGAAACAAGTCGTCCTCAATAATCACTATCGTTGGAACTTTTTTGGTATCGTTTGCCATGGTGTCAGTATATCACATCACGCTTTTGAATATCAACTTTCTTCTCGACTTTTCTCAAGAGCCTCTTTCAGCGCCGCGAGGGTAATCGGCTTGACATAATGGAAGTCGAAACCGGCACGGAGGGCATTCTCGATGTCCGATTTTTGTCCGAAGCCGGTCAGCGCGATGAGTTTTGTTTTTGAGAAAGCGCGGTCTTCTCGTATTTGTTTGGCAACTTCGTATCCGTCCATTTCCGGCATGGCGATGTCCACGAACGCGATGTCCGGCGATGTTTCTTTTGCTGCCCGGAGCGCTTCTTTGCCGCCGTAGGCTATGCGCACGATATGCCCGAGATCCGTCAGGAGCTTTCCGAGAGAATCGGCGGCATCGTGGTTGTCGTCCGCCACCAAAATGCGTTTTTTGATCTCGCCTCCGGTTGCCGTCGGAACAGTTTTCGGCGAAGGCTTGGGCAGAGATAAATTATTTTTAACCGGAAGATGCACAGTGAATTCGCTTCCCTTGCCGATGCCGTCGCTTCGCACCGTCACGGTACCGCCGTGGAGCATAGCAAACCGCCGTACGAGAAAGAGCCCGATTCCTATGCCGCCTTTTGTTTTTTTCAAAACCCCTTCTGCCTGCGCGAAGAGGTCGAATATCTTCGGCAAGATTTCCGGCGCAATTCCCATGCCGTTGTCTTTTATCGTTATGCGGATTTCTTCCTCCCCGTCCCGATTTTTTTCCGAACGCACGATAACTTCGATTTTTCCTCCCGGATTCGTATATTTCGAGGCATTAAAAATGAGATTTTCAATCATTTGTTCGATGCGAAGCGAGTCAATCAAAAGATATGCCGGCGCTTCTGGCACATCAAGGATAAGCGTCTGATTGCGTTTTTCGATAAAAAATTGTGTGGCATCCGTGGCATGCCGGACGACATCCCGTATATCGGCATACTCGGGCGATAACTCGATTTTGTCATAGAGAATTTTTGAAACATCGAGAAGGTCTTTCAAAAGGCGCGTCATGTGTTCTGATTGGCGGCCGATCACGTCAATCATATTCCGCACCTCCGGATCATTCGTGCCGCGGAGCTTCATGGTCTCAACGGAAGCGATAATCGGAGCGAGAGGGTTTCTGAGTTCGTGCGAAAGAACAGCGAGAAACTCGTTTTTCTTTCGATCGGCTTCTTCGAGCTTTTTCGTTCGCTCAAGCAGGTCTGCCTCAAGGCGTTTTCGCATTGCCACTTCTTTTACGAGTGCGGCATTGGACACGCGAAGTTCTCGAGTGCGGACTTTGACGTCTTCCCCCATTACTTCGTATTCTTGCGCGCGCACGACCTCGGCTTCTTTTTCGATGTTTCGTCCGCTCGGGAAAGCGTCTTCTCCTTTTGGGGACGCCGAGGATAGCGCGTTCTCCGTATGCGGATTGACGGTAAACTCGAAGCGGAACGGCGAAGCGGTCGCTTTTTTTGAATAGATTTTATATTTTTTGTCCATTTCCCTGAAGAGGTCGTGGAACCCCGATACATTTTCCGATGTGCCGAGAACGAGGAATCCTTCGGGTTTCAGGGCGAAGTGGAAAAGGGGAAACGCCTTTTTTTGGAGCTCGGCATCGAAATAAATGAGCACGTTCCGGCAGCTGACGAGGTCGATTCTGGAAAAAGGAGTATCTTTTACCATGTTGTGCTTGGCAAAAACGCACATGTTCCGGATGGCTTTGTTGATTTCGTATTTCTGTTCATATTTTTTGGAACCCCCTGAATGTTCCCCCGCAACTTTGGTGAAAAAACGGCGCAATCGTTCGGGCGAGACTTTCGCTTCGATTTCTTTCCCATATCTCCCCCTCCGCGCCTCCTTGAGCGTCGGCTCGCTTACGTCCGTGCCCAAGAGCTGTATGGGGATATTTTTTTTCTGACGCTCCAAAAATTCGATGAGGGCTATGGCGAAGGAATACATTTCTTCGCCCGTGGAACAGCCCGGAATCCATATTCGGATGGTGTCGTTTTCTTCCCGGCCGCGCACGAGAGCGGGGAAGACTTTCCGCTTCAGGGATTGGAAGAGTCCCGGGTCGCGGAAAAATTCTGTCACGTGTATGAGGATATCTTCGGAGAGAAGTTCGACTTCTTCCGGATGGTTTTGCAAGTATTCCGCATAGCGTGAAAGGGAGTCTATTTTTTGGATGTTCATCCGGCGCGTGATTCGGCGCCTGACGGTGCCTTCTTTGTAGGCCGAAAAATCTATCTTGCTTGAGCGCTCGAGCAATCGGATGATCTCGCGCAGTTTCGCGTCGAGAGACAATCGCGAGAGCGGATCTTTTCGTACGAGAGCGGGAGAAGTGCCTCCTTTTATTTCTTTTGCCGAAATCATTTTGGCGATATTTTTTGGCGAGAGGATATGCATGATTGCTTCGCTTGCGATTGCGCTCTCGGGCATTCCCGCATGCGCCGAGGCTTTCGGGTCTTCCGCGAACGTCGCGCCGCCGTTCCTTCGAATGGCTTGTATCCCTTCCGTGCCGTCGCGTCCCGTTCCAGAGAGGATGACGCCGACGGCTTTCTCCTTTTTCGCGCGCGCGAGAGAAGCGAAAAAGAAATCAATGGGGAGAAACGGCCATCCTTTGGACGAACGCAAAACGAGTTTCAGAGTGTTTTTTGAGAGCGCAACATACGCGTGCGCCGGCGCGATGTAGACATGCCCGGGGAGAAGTGGCGTATTTCCGGTTATTTCCCGAATCGGCAAGGTTGTTTTCCGAGACAGTATCTCGGGTAGCATGCTTTTGGGTTTTTCGGAGAGGTGCTGGATGATGACGATGGCGTAATCCGCGTCGGGGGGAGTATTCGAGAGGAGAAGCGAGAGCGCCTCAAGCCCGCCCGCCGACGCCCCCACGCCGACGATGCGAAAATCATCCGCTGTGCTCGTTTTTTGAGGGTTTTTCTCTTTTGCCATTATCGTATTTTAGTAAAAACTTCATCATTTTGCAATAAGAAAATGATGTGAAAATGATGTGCATTTTTGGTAAAGCTCGAATGAATCCGCTGTCTCCGAACGGGGTTTGCATACATGCAGTACCATACTCCAAAACCATTTATTTTCGTTGTGTTTTTCTGATTTTCGCGTACAATTGCGAGTATGTTTATTTATCTTGACGAGTCTGGAGATTTTTATGGAGGCAAGGGAAATAAAGGCAACTTTTTTGTCGTCGGCGGTTTTGTCACTAATGACCCGAAAAGAATAGCGCGGGCATTTCAGAAGTGGCGGCAAAAGAAATTCCCCAAAAGGATTCGTTACAAAAGCGAAGTAAAGTTTTCCGATACCGATGTGACGGAAAAATTGCGCGTAGAGACTTTGCAATTTTTAGCCGAGCAGGACATTCGTATTTTTTATACGTTTCTTGATACGAAAAATATCCCACCGCAATACCAAAGAAAGAAGCGTGTTGAAAGCGGATTGTTGTATACCGAGCTTGTTGTGCAAACACTGAATCTGTTGTTGCCGAGTATAGAGCAAGAATTTCGCATTTATCGAGACCATCGGCATCTCGTCGGCGTTTCGCAGGCGAAATTTAACGAAATTATCACCGTGAGCTTGCTGACAAATCTTCCCGCAAAGACACTCATTCAAATTGATGCGGTTGATTCTACGACAAATGTGAATATACAGGTTGCGGATTGGGTATGCGGAGCCGTAGCGCATCATCACCATAAGAAACAGCACGGCGGTGACTATTTTGCAGTAGTAAAAAACAGCATCATATCCTCAAAGGAGATTTTTGAGGACTTTTGGGGGAAGTTTTCAGCAGTGCCTTAATGCAACAAAAAAAACACCTCCGGAGAGGTGATTTTTTGTGAGTGGCGTCTCTTTGGGTGAGCTCCCGAGCTTAAGCCTCCTCGCCTGAGAAGGGAACACCCGAGCACCCGAAGAGGTCTTATTGCCGCCTCGTTTAAAAGTATACCAAGCTCATTGTTTTTGTCAACTCTTTTTATCTAACTTTTTATCAACGCGCATCGTTTTCCTGCTGTTTGAGCGGCAGAATAATCTCAAAAATAGCGCCTTTTCCCGTCCCTTCGCTTGAAACTCGAATCTCGCCGCCGTGAAGTTCCGTGAGCGCCTTTGCGAGAGCGAGTCCGATCCCCAAGCCCCCCTTTGCCATACCGGAGTTTTTTTTGTCTTGAGAAAACAAGTTGAATATTTTCGGCATCATTTCCGCCGATATGCCGATGCCGTTATCTTTTACCGTAATGACCGCTTTTCCGCCGTCCATCCGGCCGCTTAAGGATATTTGCCCCGCTTCGGGGGTGTATTTTGCCGCGTTGTTCAACAGATTGACGATTATTTGCTCAATACGGAGCGCATCTCCTTGAATAACGATATCTTTCTCCGGAAAAAAGACGGAAAGGCGGTGTTTGCATTTTTCCATGAGCGGGCGCGCCGTTTCAACCGCCGCCTTCATTACGTTTTCCAGATGCACCTGCCCGATTTCAAGATCAATCTTTTGGTGAGAGATGCGCGACACGTCGAGCAGGTCTTTCAAAAGCCGCGCCATTTGGTTCGCCTGCCGTTCAATGATCTCAAAAGGCTGGCGTATTTCTTCGTCTTGGATGTTCATCATGCGAATTATCTCCGTGGCGCTGACGATGGGAGAGAGGGGGTTTCTGAGTTCGTGGGAAAGCGTCGCGAGGAATTGATCGCGGAGGGCGATTTCTTCCGTAAGCGCCGCGTTCGCGTCATGCAATTCGGCGGTTCGTTCCGCAACCTTCTTTTCCAGTTCACTGTGCGACTTTGCCAGCGCACTTTCCAGTTCTTTTCGTTTTGTGATGTCGAGGCCTTCCGCGATAAGAGAAATCGTTTTTCCGTCCGCGTCGAGAATGGGGACGAGTCCGAAACTTATCCAGATGACCATCGTGCCGAATACGAGAATTCGTTCGTCGTATCGGACAGTCTCTCCCGCAACCGCTCTTCGGAAGGCGCCGCGGACGCGAGACGAAACCTCTTGGTCGAAAGCAAACCACTGCCCGTCAAGAAAGTTGGTTTTCAAAAGTTCGTCGTGCGAAAGACCGCTCGCTTTCTCCGAAAGCTTGCTTAAAGCGAGGATAGAACCGTCCGGAGAAAGTTTTGCCGTAAATATGGACATATGATCTATATATTCCTGAAGAGATTCCGCGTGTGCCGCAAGCTTTTCCGATTGCTCGGCTATTCGTTCATGAAGCGAGAGGCTGAGCCTTTTCCATTCCCTCACGGCTTTTTCTTTTTCAAATGTGGTGAGCGCGACCACCATGCTACCTATTAAGAGGAGACTCAAAAATATCTGGGAAAAGAGCAGGTTCTCCTCGACGCTGCCGATATTGGCGAAGAGTCCGAAATCATGAATTGTCGCAAAGTTTGCAACAGCCAAAAGAAACAAGCTCATACCTATCACCCCCGGCTGATAAAAACGAACACTCGCCCACAAAACGAGGGGAAGAAAGAGGACTACAAAATAATGAGTGGCGGGGCTAAAAACAAAAAAACCCGCAAATGCGCAAGCAGAAAAAAGAGCAAGCGCTTCCGGAAGGCGTTTTTTGTACAGTTCATTGCCGAACGTGTACGGCAATACCAAGAAAACGGGGGCAAAGAAAAGAATTCCCGTCGCATCTCCAACCCACCAGAGGCGGAAAAAAGAAAAGAAGTCCTTCGCCGAAGCAATTGAAATGGCGTGAGACAAGGCCAAACTGCTTACACCGATGGACGCGCTTATGAGGGTTGAAGCCGCGGCTCCAAAAATGACGAACCAGAGGTAATCGCTCACTCTGGCAAAAGATTGATTGAACCCTTTTATTCTTCGGAGAAGAAACGCGCCGACAAGCGCGGCAAGAGTGTTGCCGACGGCAATCCCCAAAGACGAAAGGAAAACCCCCCCGATTGAAAAATTAGCGAAAAAAGCGCCGAGAAATATTCCAGGCCACATCGAAAATCCCCACAAAAGCGCGGCGGCGAGAGCAATTCCCGCCGGGGGCCAGACAAGAGTAATCTGTTGCGAGGAATATGCCAAAGCAAGCCCCAGTTTCGCCGTAAAAAAATACGCCGCGAACAAAACGACGATACGAAAAAGATAGGTGAGGGCGCGTCGAAACATCGTATCAAAATTATAACACACGATACCGTAAAAAATATCCACACAAATTTTCAATGCGGGGTATGTTTTGTAATGGTTTCGGATGAAGTTGCGATGAAGAGCGTCATGTTTTTTTAGAAAACACAATCACTACTGGTTTTTCCGCATTAGGTTATTAAGGAGAGCCACAAATACACTTTATCATGCCTATAGCTAATTCTAGCATACGCTAGAAAAAGCTATAGGCAGTAAAACTGAAATTCAGGAGAGGGAATTTCTACTTTTCAATCTCTCGTATCACCTCTTCGCTCTGCATGAAGCGGTAGAAAACGGCCGCGACGATGAAAGCGATGATCATCATAACGGCGGCGTACTTTCCGAAGACGTTTGAGCTTTTGCCGAAGTAGTAGCCGATGCCGAGGAATGGGAATGACCAGATGATGGAAGTGATGAGAATAATCGGGACGTAGAGCGCGCGGTTCATTTTGGAAAGTCCCGCGGGGATGGGGATGAAGACTTTAAGCGCGGGGACGAGTTTGCCGACCGCGAGAAACCACGCGCCTTTCTTTTGGAAGACCGCCTGCACTTTGCGAATTTCTTTTTCGCGGAAAATCTGAAACTTCGTGAGGTAGTGCAATCCTTTCCGTCGCGCAACTTCATAGAGAATGATATTGCCGATAGTATTGCCAAGCGCGCCCGCGATAATCACGAGGGGCAAGTTAAGCGCCCCGGTAAACACAAAATACCCCGCGATGATGTAGAGTATCTGGCTTGAAGGGAAGCTCGTGAACCCGTTTGAAATCATAAGCGCAAAAATCCCGAAGTAGCTAAATGACGTAATGATAGTTTCCGTGTCCATGAGGCTTATGGTACCATGCGGCGGGATGCTTGACAAAATATAATAAATACAATACATTGAAACTGAGCTTATTAAGGAGAGTCGCAAATACACTCTAGTATGCCTATAGCTTGGATTAATAACTCGTTTACACACGTTTACACAGGAGATATATTATGTATTGGCTTGTTCTTTTTTTGATTGGGTGGGTATCAATTGGGTTGTTGCCTTTTGATGTAGAATTAATCTTAGGCAATAAAAAAGTTTTAAATCTAAAAATTATTGGCTTATGCGCCTTGTGGGGACCATTTTCCAAAAGGAAGGTGTTGTCAAAATTATAGTTAATTGTTGGGCGGGGCGGGAAAATATCTCCGCCCTTTTTTGTATCCGCGGGTATGTATAACATTTTGGTTCCGTAATTACCCCTTCTAAAATAAGGACTTTTTCAATACTATGACAAATTGCTCTTTTAAGAGCAATTTGTCATAAATACCTTTTTTTGTGTCCGCGAGTGTGCAATAATAAAGCCATGATCAAACAATCCCCAACACAAACCACCGTCCAAAAATTCCCCGGACATTTCGTCGTAAAAGCGAACGGGGAGCGGGAGATTTTTAACGAGACGAAATTGCGCGATTCGCTCAGGCGCTCGGGTGCGGAGGAAGATGTCATTGCAAAAGTTGTCGAGCGCGTGTTGTGGGAGATGCGCGATGGCATGAGTACAGAGGGAATTTACAAGCATGCGTTTGCACTTTTGAAAAAGACGCACAAGGGCGCGGCGGCGCAGTACAGCTTGCGTCGCGCCATCCGCGATCTTGGGCCGAGCGGGTTTCCGTTCGAGCGGTTCGTGGGGGAGATTTTGCGGGCGCGCGGGTATGAAGTGTCCGTCGGCGTGATTGTGCCGGGGTTTTGCGTTGAGCACGAAGTGGATGTTTCGGCGAAAAAAGGCGACACGCACTTAATGGTGGAGTGCAAGTTTCATCACGAAGACGGTTTTAAGACTGACTTGAAAGTGGCGCTCTACGTGCGGGAGCGGTTCAATGATATTGAAAAACGGCACAAAACTTCCTCCGAAAAAAGCGAGCGGTTTCATGAAGCGTGGCTTATCACGAACACGAAGCTCACCTCAAAAGCCATACAGTACGCCATGTGCGCCGGGCTTCGAGTCATCGGGTGGAGTTATCCGCATGTGGGAAATTTACAGGACTTGGTGAATGAAACAAAGCTTCATCCGATCACCGTACTCACCTCGCTTTCAAGAAACGAAAAAAAGCGTTTGATGGAACAAGACATTGTGCTGTGCCGGGATCTCGAAAAGCGGCAAAAGTATCTCCGCGCACTCGGCATGAGCGAAGAGAAAATAAAAAAAATCCTCGAAGAAGCGGCTGGCGTGTGCCCGGTTTCGCCGGCGTAATATTATCAGGACTAGAGCGCGATTCAGAAAAATTTGACAAAAATATACGTGTGGCATATACTTTATATATGCCAGGTAAAACTAAACAGTTATTACGAATTATTGAAAAACGCCTCAAACAAGATATTTTGAGCGGTCGCTCGGCGCTTCTTTTGGGACCGCGACAAACAGGGAAGACCACTTTGGTGCGAAAAATTTTGGGTGGTTTTGAAAATGTCACGGAGTATTATCTCCAGGACCCGAGTGTGCGCCAACGGCTTGAAGCTGATCCCGGACGTCTCATTCGCGAGGTTGAGGCCACTTTGGGAAATCCGATTATTTTTGTCGATGAAGCCCAGAAAGTTCCGGAAGTTTTTGATGCCGCCCAGTATCTTATTGATAACAAAAAAGCCCGATTCATCCTGACCGGATCTTCCGCGCGGAAACTGCGAAGAAAAGGCGCGAATTTACTTCCCGGGCGAGTATGGAAATTTCACCTTGACCCATTATTGTGGGGCGAAATCGGACTTTCAAAAGAAAACACACTGAAAGAAATTGCTCTCGAAAATATCAACGCTGATACAGGATATTCATTCGAGGATCTTCTCGTATTCGGTTCATTGCCGGCTCTCGTATATACTGATGAGAATGACATGGAAAACGAACTGCGCGCGTATGCGGAAATCTATTTGGACGAAGAAATACGCGCGGAAGCGTTGTCCAGGAAAATAGGAGCATTTTCCCGCTTTTTGGAATTGGCGGCGCGCGAATCCGGCACCAGTCCGAATCTCACAAAACTTTCCAACGAATCGGGCGTGAGCGCGCCATCCATCAAAGAGTATTATCGTATCTTGGAAGATACGCTCGTGGTCGAACGCGTCGATCCGTTTCTCCGCAACGCGAGAAAGCGCATCCTCTCGTCGCCTCGGTATTATTTTTTCGACACGGGAGTTCGAAATGCCCTCGCGCGGCTTCCGCTCTCGCACAACCTTATCAACGCAGAAAAAGGCACGCTCTTTGAACACGCGGTGGTACTTGAAATCAGGCGTCGAATCAGAGCTTTGGGGAAAAATTATCAGACCTATTTTTGGCGTACCGCGGGTGGCGCAGAGGTGGATTGCGTGCTTGACCTTGGCGATGAAGTGATACCGATTGAAATAAAAAGCTCAAAATCCGTCGCCCTTTCTGACCTGAAAGGACTGAAAAGTTTTCTTGATGAGTATCCGACAATGGTAAAACGAGCGTATGTCGTTACTATGGGGGATAAAAAAGAGAAGTTGACAGACAAGATCACTCTGGTTCCGTGGAACATGTTGTAAAAATTATCACACATTTCGGCGATTAAATGCGCTCTTTTGACAGATAAGCCCACAAATGGTAATCTTTTCTTCAGAACTTCAACAACCAGAAAGGGGTGCGAGTATGATAGAAAATATATGCGTTCTTGCCGTAGGCGGCGCGATTGACGCGAAAACATACGATTATGTTCTGAACAGGGTGATTGCGTTTAATCCGCCCGCCATCAACGCCATCTTGGAAATCGTGCGGGTGAAGAGATCATCGGTAACGGTAACTCCTTTTCAAAAAGACAGCGGTGCCATGACAAACAAAGACCGCCAATGTATTTCCGCTTATTGCCGGACGAGCCTCACAAAGAGCATTCTTATCACTCACGGCATGGATACCATGATTGATACCGGACTTGTTCTTGCTCGGGATGAAGCCCTGAAAAACAAAACGATTGTTTTAACCGGGGCGTTGCCTTACGCTGATCATCCCGTGCATGCCGCCGCCAACGTTATGAGCGCCGTAACCGCATGCCGGCTTCTTCCTCCCGGCGTGTATATTGTTACCAGCGGCGAGATAGTGCCGGTGGAAAAAGCAAAAAAGACAAAGAGAGGGAAACTAACCGTTTTTGTGGAGAGGGAACAAGCATAAAACGCGCTAAAACCCGCAACTCATTCATGCCGCCAACCGAAACAAGGTTGGCGGTTTTTCATGTTTTTGTGTAGTATTTTTGGAATGGAACGATCAAAAGAGTACCGGCATCGGTTGAAAATTTACCTCCTTCTTTCCCTCGTTTTTGTAAATGCGTTCATTTGGTACGCCGCTTTGGTGGAAGATCGTGGCGGGAAACTCACGGTCGCTTTTCTTGATATCGGGCAAGGGGATGCGATTTTCATTGAAGCGCCCGGCGGCGCGCAAGCGCTTATTGACGGCGGGCCGCCTTCCGGAAAAGTGCTTTCTGAACTCGGGCGAGTGATGCCGTTCTACGACAGAAGCATTGATGCGGTCATTGCAACACACCCCGACCAAGATCACATTGGCGGTCTGCCGGAAGTGTTTAAGCGGTATCGCGTAGGCGTTTTGCTTGAGCCGGGCATTTCTTCCGATAACGGCGATTATCTTGCGATGGAGCAAGCGGGGGAGAAGGCGGGCGTGCAAAAAATTCTTGCGCGCGCGGGAATGAAAATCCATCTTGATAAAAACACGACACTTGAAATTTTTTACCCTGACCGAGATTTGCCGGGGAAGATTGATACGAATCGCGCTTCCATCGTCGCGCGGCTTACGTACGGCAACCAATCGTTTTTATTCACCGGCGATTTGCCGCAAGCGGAGGAAGAATATCTGGCAGAGAAAGGCGGCGCGGCGCTTCGTTCAAACGTGCTTAAATTCGGACACCACGGCTCGCGTACATCCACTTCGGAAACATTTTTGATGGCTGTCGCGCCGGAGTATGGGGTGATGTCGGCGGGGAAAGATAACAGATATGGGCATCCGCACAAGGAAATCCTCGACCTTGCGGAGAAATACCGCGTGCCGGTTTTGCGGACGGATTTACAAGGGCGCATTGTTGTTACGACGGACGGTAATACGCTTTCATATTCAACCAAAAAATAAGAACAACTCTCATCTACTGACCTTTCCATATTAGGTTAATAGGTAAAATTTTGTTATTTTTCCGGAGTA
>CAYPFT010000028.1:0-16827 GCA_964410165.1 uncultured Candidatus Saccharibacteria bacterium | reverse complement strand
ACGCCTCCGGTTGCGGAAAGCGTTTCAGGGTACATTTAATGATTGGAAAATACTCCCCCGCAAATTTGCGGGGGTTGAGCCTGGGTTTATTTTACCATCTTCTTGATTTCGAGATGTTTCCCGGCTTTCATACAGCGGGTGCAGAGTTTGATGCGGCCGCCGCCGGTCAAGGGCGCCCACTGGAGATTGGGGTATTTGCGTACTTTTCCGGTCGGGTTGAATTTGGTAGCGCGAACACGGTTGGAGTATCCTCCCGCCACCAATGAACCCTTATTGCATACCGGGCATATTTTTGCCATAAAATTTTTGTTCCAGTACCGGATTAACTTAATTTTGACCTAGAAAAATTTCTAAACTTGGGAAGTTCTTCAATAAAATTTAGAAATTTTAAGGGCCAAAATTAAGTTAATCCGGTACCAGTTGTTACTTTTGGTTTCCTTATGCTATCATAAATCCTACATTATGCAAGAGGTTAACTTTATTTTCTCTATCGCCATACTCATTTTTTCTGTCGTGATACACGAAGTATCGCACGGTTTTGTGGCGAATATCTTGGGCGACGGCACGGCGCGGCACGCGGGGCGGCTTACTCTAAACCCGCTTAAACACCTTGATCCGATAGGTTCTTTTCTTGTGCCCGTACTCACCTACACCGCCGGCGGGTTTATTTTCGGGTGGGCGAAACCGGTGCCGTACAATCCGTATAATTTGAGAGACCAAAAGTGGGGCGAGGCGAAGGTTGCCGCCGCGGGACCGCTTTCAAACCTTTTCATCGCTCTTGTTTTCGGCCTCATTTTACGGTGGAGTGCGGGTATGGCGGGCGTTCCTTCCGCCGCCACTGAAATACTTGAGCTTATCGTGTACCTTAATCTCATTCTTGCGGTGTTCAATCTCGTCCCCATTCCGCCGCTTGACGGTTCAAAGGTGCTGTTTTCCATCCTTCCGTACCATATGCGCTATATTCAGGACTTCATGGAGCAATACTGGCTCGTATTCATAGGAATTTTTATCTTCTTCATCGGAGGCGTGCTTTCTCCGATTGTCGGGTATCTTTTTCGGGTTATTGCGGGTGGTTGACATATCATTGTGTTTATGTTAGCTTAAACTTAACCCGATTAGGTCTTTGAAATCACTATACAAGAGGAGGTAGAGGCATGTTTAAACAGCCATTTTTTGCCTCCCTGAAAGGTTTCTCGGAGGAATATGGCAGGCTCATCGCCCTCGTGTTGTGGGCGGGCATGGGTTTTTTCTTTTTTGTCCCGGAGTGGGTGTCAGAGATATTTAGGGATGTTTACGAGACGATGGATCGGCATGGAGTAACAAAAGTGATAACACAAATACTCTGGTGCCTGGTGTTTGTTGAGAGTGTTATTCTTTTGGGCTGTAGGTTTATCGGAGAACCTGTTTCGGCATTTTTTCTCGCGAGACGGTATTTATGGAAAGCTCATTCCCGTGTTGCGCTCCTTATAGCCCTGACATGGCTTAATGTCTGGCTTAATGTGAATATTGGGCGGGTAATCGGAGAAGCAAGCACAATATTGGAACACCGAGACTCGCACGGAATGGATGACTTTTACGAGGCATTCAGGTGGTTTTTTTACTACCGCGCCGGTTTCGTTTTTTCGGACTTTGTAACCCATTACAATGCGCGGGTTTTTGCCATTGATTGGCGCCAAGCCATCACCGACATTTTTATTCCCCGGTGGGCGCGCATTGTAGGAAAAACGAAGCTGACAGGGATAAGCCAGCGGTTGCAGGAAGAACCTTACAGCTTTGCGAAGTTCTTTGATTCGATGGGTTTCCAACTGCTTCATGCAGTGCTCCTCGTTTATGGATTTTCGCTGGAGTTGCAAAAGGTAAGTCCGACTGTGCTGCATATTCGTTTTTCATCGTGGATACCGACAATCAATGTCGGGGTACTCCTTGTCGTTGCTGTTGCAACATTTGCATTCGGCCTCATCGGAGCGGTTTTGCTTGGACGCAAAATGCCGCACGTTGAAAGTTACAACCGAGACAAAGAGGCTGAGTACCGGGAGTTACTGGTACTCACGGAAGATAAAAAGATACCGTTTGACTTGGAGACGCTCTCCGCCTCTCTTTTTCTGGTATATCGCAGTTACTTGCGGTATTTCCGGAAGGTCATCCCGTTGGATATTTGGAAAAGCGTATATTACAACGGTGTCGCTATTATTCCATGGGTTATGGGCGCTCATTGGATTTTGGAGACAAAGGAGATTACTCTCGGGAATTTGCCCCCCATAATATATAATTTTGAACAGTGTATGGGGGGGCTGTCGCTTTTTATCAACAACTGGAGGCAGATTGTTGATTTTGTCGCCACGAAGAACCGACTCAGCCAATTGCACGAGGCTTTTAACGCTCGGGTTATGTACTGGGGCGAAGGTTCACCGCACTTCCCTTATGAGCGTTTTTTGAAAAATAGGAACGGTCGCATCGTGCCAAAAGTGTGGCAAAAGAAAAAAAAGCGTGAGCGTGCATGATCGATTGTTAATATATCACCCCGCAGAGCTTCGGCTGTGCGGGGTATTGCATTTTCTTGCGCAATATATTACGATACTTCCTACATATGCCAACGATACGCCAACTCATAAAGAGGCCGCGAAAGAATACGGTCAAAAAAGTAAAAACCGTCGCGTTGGGGCGCAGTTTCAATACGCTGAAAAATCGCCCCATGTTCTCGCCGTCGCCGTTCAAGCGCGGAGTATGCACGAAAGTAACGACCACGACGCCGAAAAAGCCAAACTCCGCTTTGCGAAAGATTGCGAGGGTGCGCCTCACGAATGGATTGGAAGTTACCGCCTACATTCCGGGGATGAAGCACAATCTTCAAGAGCACTCCGTGGTGCTTCTGCGTGGCGGACGCGTGAAAGATCTTACCGGCGTGCGGTATACGATTGTGCGCGGAGTTTTGGATGCGGGAGGAGTGGAAAGTCGCCGCCAGGGAAGGAGTTTGTATGGAGCGAAAAGGCCGAAACCCGGCGCGCCGAATCCGGGAGCGGGGAAGCCTAGAGGCGGCGGCAAGAAAAAGAAATAACACGAACCGTGATTTTGGTGTCCTGCGTCGCTAAATTTCCGCGGAGTCTTGGGGCAGGAGAATTTCTCCAGCCCCGGCAACATCCGCGAAAATTTATCAACGCATTACATCCAAAATCCCCGTCTCGTGTCGGCAATTGGTTTGGGTGGCAACAGTTAAAATAAAAAACAAGATATGCGAAGAAAACTTAAAATCAAAAGAAAAATAAAACCCGATCTGGCTTACCACTCCGTTAAAGTTGAGAAATTCATCAACTGCATTATGGAAAAAGGAAAGAAAAATACCGCCCGCAAGGTCGTGTATGATGCTCTCGCCATGGTGAAAGAAAAAGGCAAAGTTGAAGACCCGACTGAAATTTTCGAATTGGCCATCAAGAACGCGGGGCCGGTGATGGAAGTGCGTTCCCGAAGGATCGGCGGCGCCAATTATCAAGTGCCGCGGGAAGTGCGTCCCGAAAGGCGGCTTTCTCTCGCGATGCGCTGGATTATTTCCGCGGCGCGTTCCAAAAAAGGATCTCCCATGAGCGCGCGCCTCGCAGATGAGCTTTTTGCGGCAAGCAAGAACGAAGGCGAGGCGGTGAAAAAAAGAGAGAACACCCATAAAATGGCGGAATCGAACAAAGCGTTTGCTCACTTCTCTTGGTAACGTCGAACGCAACAATGCCATTTGAAAACCCCGATAAGGGGTTTTTGTTTTCCACACTTCCACTTCCCGTCACGGATACTTCGTTGTATCATAAAAGAATGGAAAAAGAAAAACGCCTTCATTATATTTTTGCCGCGATCGTTATTCTGATAGTGGCATATTACGGCGTCAGGCTTATCCTCTCCTTTTTTCTTTCCGAGCCGGCGGCTCCAGACGTTCGCCGGAGCATTCTTACCGATGCGGTTACCGGAGAGCGAATCCCGGACGAAGCAGTTGCCCGCATGTCGCAAAAACAAGCGAAGGAGCGCATAGTCTATGTTCTTACCGGAACCGTCTTAAAAAAGCTCGACAATTCTCTTCTGCTTGAAAGGGCTACGGATGGCGGAACGCGCTCCTTTTCGGTTACCTTTTCCCCAAAAACTGTTTTTTTGAAAGAGTTTTCAAGAGCGGAAACAAATCCGTCTGCCACGGAAGAAAAAGAAATATCATTTGCCGAAGTGAATGCCGGCGACGTCGTTACCATGGTGTTCCCCAAAGGCGCGAACTTGGATGAACTGAACACTTCCGGAACCGTCAAAGCCGACAACCTTATCATAAATTTGCCGCGCAAAACAAACGCCGCGGAGTAATTCCATGAAAACTTTTTCTTCTCTTTTCAAGCGCCATTTTTGGGAAATTTTCACCGCCGTGATTCTCGGGCTTCTTTCTTTTTTGTCCGCCTCGTCCGTCGCGTTCGCCGCGACGGGAACGGATCTTGACCAATGCCAAAACGGAAATCTTTTAAATTTTAGCATCCCGTGCGAGAATAGCTCGACTCCGATATGGGCGAACGGCAGTCTGAACGGATCAAACTCGCAGTATCGGGAAGGCGACGGTCTGCCGTACCGTCTTGACGTTACCGGACTTACCGATGGCAACTGGATAATACGCATTCAATACGATTTTTCTCAAGGGGGGGTATTTGCACTCGACCGTTTAACATCATACAACTTAACACAAAATTCCAATCCGTGTTCCGGGCACCCCGCCTCTCTTTGCGACGGGTCATTTCCGCAAGCATTTATCCCGATTCCGGGAGAAGTTTCATTTCCAACGGCCACTACGCCCCCCCTGCCGAAAGGAGGAGCGCTCATGATTGCCGGAATCACCAGAACTCTTACCGCAAATGATACGCGCATGGCCGTATGGGAACGAACCGATACCGGCACGGTTTCATTGGTGAGGGTTGATCCGTATGTAACGCAAATCGGTCCGGCATCCGGAAACAGCACGCGAGATTTTGGCTTTACCATACGCGTTGCCGGCTGTCCCGCAAACGGGTGCAGTGTCGTCTTTGGATGGACCGGGCATGTGGCGGCTGAATGGGATTGGGGCGCGGGCAAAGGCGCGTCTTCAATTTCCGGCGCACCGTTTCATATGCGCGTTCTCGGGGTTGATCAAATAGACGGCACGGGCGGCGGAAACCAAGACCGAAGCGTTCAGGCAGGCGCCATTGTGCCACTGCCGGGCGCAGGCGTCAGTTGCAGTAATTTTTCTTCCGCCTCTTACCGCGTTACGAACAATGGCGGCGGTTTGAGTTTTTTAGTGAATACTCCGATTGAAACCGGTCTCGAGCTCAACGTAAAAGATATCGGCGATACCGATGCGGGAAACTCCGACATCGTTTTGGCGCTCGACCGGTCGAGCTCAATGAATGACACTGAAACGTCGACATCGGCAGAAACAAAACTTCAAGCGGCAAAAATCGCGCTCAGCGCCGCCGTTGACATGATTGCAAGCAAAAGAGATTTGAATAACCGGATCGCTCTGGTAACATTTAGCGACAATGTAACGCTTGATCAGCCGCTGACGAATAATTACAACGCGGTGAAAGTCGCCATAAACAACATCACCGCGGGCGGAGGAACGAGCATCGGCGGCGGGCTTTTCGGCGCGGCGAGCGAATTGAAAAACAACAGTACGAATCCCGCGATCAGAAAGTTCATCATTCTTGCTTCCGACGGCGTGCAAGATACCGCTCCGAGTATCGGCACCGGAATCGCCGCGGTTCCTTCGGATGTAACGGTGTATACGGTCGGCATAGGCGCCGACGCCGATGCCGCTTCTCTGCGAACAATCGCCCAAACCGCCGGCGCGGCGAACGGGGAGTATTTTTTTTCCACCAGTTCAACGATAGCCGGCATCTTTGAAAATATAGCCGGAAGAATCTTAAATGCATTCAGTTTGTATAATGTAAAGCTGGTATTCACGAGGGATGATGTTTCTCGCACGGCTCTTACCGGAACACTGCCGGCGTATAGTTCTTATGACGGAACCAACGGGATTCTTCGGTGGAACAGTCTCGGAAGCATGTCGAACGGAGAAAAGAAAAACATAAGCATTCATTATGAAGGAAAAAGCGTCGGCAGAGATATCCCGCTCAACACCTATTCGGTTTTAGTCGCTTATGATATTTCCGGCACGGCCTGCAGTGAAACCATTCCGGTAAATGTCCTTTTCGTGAATGTTACGGATACAGAGGATACTTCCGGAGACGACGGCACGGACCCATCTTGCATCAACACGACGTGGACGCCATCGGCAGACACCATCTGTACGACGCAAACCTTCACTCAAATCAGCAATTGCGGGGAAAGCCGCTCTCTTTCGGGAACAAAAATATGCACGCAGTGTTCCGACGGCATAGATAATGATCATGACGGATACATTGATTACCCGTCGGACAGAGGATGTTATTCTCTTCTGGACGACAACGAGAAGGACTATATCTTTTATTTCTTCGAATTTTAATCCGGCTGAGAGCAGAGATATCGTTGATGTTGACAAGCCCTTTTCGTCTTGCTAGTATGGAGATGCGCTCATTTTTGTGAGCCTTGTTTTTAATCGGAAGGGATTTTATATGGCAAAGACATCAGTTATTGCAAGGTCGGAAAAAACACCGAAGTTTTCCTCGAGAACCGTTCGCCGGTGTTTTCGGTGCGGAAGAAAACACGGCTTTATGAGAGATTTTAATCTTTGTCGAATTTGTTTTCGCGAGCTCGCCAATGACGGCAAGATCCCGGGGGTAAGAAAATCATCATGGTAACCGATCCAATAGCAGACATGCTCGCGCAAATAAGAAATGCGGGAAGCGCGAGAAAAGAATCCGTGGTATTGCCGTACTCAAAACTGCGGTTTGCCGTCGCCTCCGTTTTGTTGAAACACGGCTATATCAAGGCGATTTCAAAAAAAGGCAAGAAAACCGTTAAGGCGATGGAACTCGGCGTGGCATATCGGGACGGCAAACCGCAAGTATCCGGAACCAAGCGGATTTCAAAATCTTCCTGCCGGGTATATGTCGGCGCAAGGGATATTAAGCCGGTACGCCACGGATACGGTCATTTGGTGCTTTCAACGCCGAAAGGAATACTCACCGGCAACGAAGCGAAGAAAATGCAACTCGGAGGAGAAGCGTTATTTAAGATTTGGTAACATACTACAATGTCGCGAATTGGAAAAAACCCGATTATCATACCTGAGAAAACCGAAGTAACCAAACACGGCAACGTTTTAACGGTGAAAGGGCCGCTCGGCGAGCTCTCCCGAAGTTTCAGGGAAGAGGTGAGCGTGGTAATCGCCGGGCACGAAATACAAGTTTCTCCGGTGAAAAGTACCATTTTTGCCCGCGCGCTGTGGGGTACCGTCGCCGCGCATATCCGCAATATGATTCATGGCGTGAATGCCCCGTTCGTAAAAAAACTTATCATTGAGGGTATCGGTTTCAAATCGGCGGTGAGCGGCGGCACCCTCGTTTTGAACCTCGGGTTTTCGCACCCGGTTTCTCTTGAGATTCCGAAAGGGCTTGATGTTACCGCCGAAAAGAATGTCCTTACCGTTTCCGGCATTGATAAAGAAAAGGTTGGGCTGTTTGCGGCGCTCGTGCGTTCAAAGAAAAAACCGGAACCATACAAAGGAAAGGGGATTCGGTATGAAAAAGAGGTCGTAAGAAGAAAAGAAGGAAAGAAATCTTCTTAAAATTTTTTAGAAATTCACGATTATGAAATCCATCAAGTCTCAAAAAACAGGCGGGCGGGAAAGAAGGCATCGCCGCATACGCGCCAAGGTGGCGGGAACGGCTTTGCGTCCGCGTCTTTCAATCTTCCGATCCAACAAGCATATCTACGCTCAGATTATTGACGACGAGCAGGGGAAGACGCTCGCCTCCGCATCGAATGCCGATACGGTGGCGTCCGGAAAAGCGAAAGGGAAGACGAAGGGGAAGATTGAAGCCTCAAGATTGGTCGGCGGAGAGATCGCGAAACGCGCCAAGGAAAAAAAGATTACCAAAGTGGTGTTTGACCGAAGCGGATATTTATACGCCGGCCGGGTAAAGCAGGTGGCGGAAGGAGCTCGCGAAGGCGGACTTGATTTTTAACGCAATCATTGAATTATGGACAAAACAACGGCAACAAAATCATACGGGAAACAATCGGCGGCACATTCCGCTTCGCCTGCCGGCGCGCCGGGGCGGCGAAATCCTCCCGCGCGTTCTTCTCGTTCTGGCGCCAAAGGAGGAAGGGACGGAAAGCAAGGCGCGGGCGCTTCTTCGGGGAAGCGGGGAGGAGAGCGGTATCGTCCGGAATTTGATCAAAAGATTATTGATATACGCCGCGTGGCGCGAGTCGTATCGGGCGGAAGACGTTTCAGTTTCAGCGTCGTCGTGGTCATCGGAGACAAAAAAGGGAAAGTCGGTGTCGGGATAGGAAAAGCATCGGATACCGCGCTTGCCATTGAAAAAGCGGTGTCAAAAGCAAAGAAGCGCATGATGCTCGTTCGCCGCACGGAAGATGGTTCGATCCCACATGAAACCAGCGCGAAGTACGCCAGCGCTTATGTGGTCATCATGCCGGCTTCCGGCCGCGGGCTTGTGGCGGGAAGCTCCGTACGCTCCGTGCTTCATCTTGCCGGCATCACGAACGTTACCGCCAAGCTTTTGTCAGGGACGAAAAATAAGCTCAATAACGCCCAGGCGACAGTCAAGGCGCTTTCGCTGTTGCGGACTCCGCGAATGAAAGCAAAACCGGCAACAGAGGAAACGGCAGAAGCCGTGCCGGCGGTCGTGCCGGAAATTCAAAATTAATCACACCCTCATGCAAATTCACGAAATCAAAAGAGAACACCCCAATAAAAAACCGCGGCGGATCGGCCGTGGCGGCGTACACGGCAAGACTTCCGGTCGCGGTACGAAAGGGCAAAAAGCCAGAGCGGGGCGGAAAATGCGCCCGGAACTGCGAGACGTCATCAAAAAACTGCCAAAATTGCGCGGACACGGGAAAAATCGCGCGCGCACCGTCAACTCTGCCGTCGTAAAACCAGCTTCCGTATCGCTTGGCGCCATTGAGAAAGTCTTTTCGTCCGGAGATGTCATCACCCCGGCCGTCCTGTTGGAGAAGAAACTCATACGCCCGCTGAAAGGGAAAGTTCCTCGGGTGAAAATTCTCGCGACGGGGGAAATCACCAAAAAAGTTTCAGTTTCAGGATGTCTCGCATCCGCATCCGCCAAGGGGAAAATAGAAAAAGCGGGAGGAAATATCGTGTAATAGTGCTTCGATCTTCGGTTTTTTTCATTTGTCACCTCAAAAAGCACCAAATTCAAAATTACAAGTTCCAAATAAATCAAAAATTACAATATAAAAATTCCAAACAGCAGTTTTCGGGTTTAATATTTATAATTTTAAATATTGTGGTTTGTTTGGAGCTTGTGATTTGAGATTTGTAATTTATTTTTTTATGTTCAAAAATTTCACAGATAAAGCCGCACTCATTTTTCATGATCGCATTATCCGAACGCGCATTTTATTCGTACTGTTTGGGTTTGCGGCTTTTCGCATTCTTTCCGCGATACCGATTCCCGGAGTTCAAGCGGACAAGTTGAAAAACCTGCTCTCCGATTTTCAATTTTTAGGATTTTTGAATGTTTTTTCCGGCGGCGGCCTTTCTCAGCTCTCGATCGTCATGCTCGGCCTCGGACCGTACATTACTGCCGTGATTATTATGCAGCTTCTCACCGTCATGTCCCCGAAACTGAAAGCCATGTACCATGAGGAAGGAGAGGCTGGGCGGAGGCGCTTCACCCAATATGGCCGCCTTTTGACGGTTCCGCTTGCCGCGCTTCAGGGTTTCGGACTCCTTACTCTTTTGGAAAGGCAGGAAGTGATTGCCCGCCTCCCTTTTTTTGACATGACGATAAACATCATTGTTATCATTGCCGGAGCACTGCTTCTCATGTGGGTCGGAGAGCTTATGACGGAATTTGGCATTGGAAACGGAACTTCGCTTCTCATCTTCGCCGGTATCGTTGCCGCGCTTCCGGCGCAAATGGCGCAGTTTTTCGCGGCTTATGGTTCATCCTCTTTTCCGTTCATTGACCCCTCGATTATTCCCACGGCTCTCGGATTTTTGCTTGCCGCGATTGCCATTGTGTCCGGAGTGGTATACGCCACGGAGGCTGAGCGCCCCATTCCGATAACGTATGCCAAGCAAATAAGAGGCAATAAAACTTACGGCGGCATCTCCACCTATTTGCCTATCCGTATCAATCAAGCGGGCGTGATTCCCATCATCTTCGCCCTTTCCCTGCTCGTCTTTCCGCAAGTACTCGCGAGCCTTTTTGCGGTTATTAATCAGCCGATTTTACAAAGTATATCCAAAGCGCTTTTGGCATTTCTGGCGAACGCATGGCTTTATTCATTGAGCTATTTTGCTCTTGTTTTTATCTTCACTTTCTTTTACACCGCCATCACGTTTGAACCGGATTCCGTGGCGACCAATCTTCAAAAAAACGGCGCCTTTATTCCGGGAGTGCGTCCGGGGGTTACCACGGCGGAGCATATCGGGAGAATCGTTACCCGCGTTACTTTTGTCGGCGCGTCGTTTCTCGCCATTATCGCCGTTTTGCCGCTCGTCATGCGGAGCCTGACCGGCATTCAGTCGCTTGCAATCGGCGGCACCGCGCTTTTGATCGTTGTTTCCGTTGTACTTGATCTCATCAAAAAGATTGATGCGCAGATCTCCATGCGGGAATACTAAGTAACCTATTTATGAAAACCAAGGTCGTTATCTTAGCCGGCGGGAGGGGGACTCGCATGCAGTCCGATATTCCGAAAACTCTGCACCGCCTTTCCGAGAAGACGATTCTCGCGCATATTATAGAGAGCGTTCTCCCGATGGACCCATGTCCGACGATTGTGGTGGGTCATCGGGGCGAAGAAGTCATAAACGAAACGGGCGGGAAGTATATTTATGTTTGGCAAAAAGAACAGCTCGGGACTGGGCATGCGGTTTTGTGCGCGAAAGAAAAACTTCTGAAAGAAGGAGCGGGTTATGTCATTGTCGTGCCGGGAGATTCACCCTTGGTCAAAACTCAAACACTCAATCGCCTCTTGGAAGAATGCGCGAATACCGGTTCCGCGATTTCTCTTGCGGTCGCGCTCGTCCCGAATTTTGAAGGCGTGTACCTCGGGTTTGAAAAAGGCGGACGGATTCTCCGAAATGAGGCTGGCGATGTGCGCGGTATCATTGAGTGGAAAGAAACGAGCGAAGGGGAGCGGGCGCTTAAAGAAGTGAATGCCGGCTTTTACTGCTTCCGCGCGGATTTCTTGTGGGAAAATATCGGCAAAATTAAAAATTCAAGCGTCGCCAAAGAGCTCTACCTCACCGACATCATCGCCATTGCGGTAGAAGCCGGTGAGAAAGTATCCGCCGTTACGCTCGATAATCCCCTTGAGGGCTTGGGGGTGAATACGCAAGAAGAGCTTGCCACGGCGGAAAAGGCCATGTCGCTCCCTTGAATCGCCGGTATTTCCTGATATGATGAGGCCATGACACCGAAAGAATTTCTCAAAGGGAAAAAAGCGCTGGTCGTGGTACTCGGCGTATATGGCGGCGGGGCGGCGACGGCAAAATGGCTTTTCAAGCATGGGGCGGAAGTATCTGTGACGGATTTTCGCACCGAGAGCGAGCTTGCGCACGTCATTAAATTGTTCACTCCACGCGAGAAAAAAAATATACGGTTTATTCTCGGCGGACAGCGTGAAGAAGATTTTACGTCGCACGATATCATTGTGCTCGGCCCCGGCGTTCCCCATGACAGCCCGTATCTTGCCGCGGCCATTCGCGCGGGAAAACAAATAGAAAACGACGCGAGTCTCTTTTTCCGGTTTATAGAAAATCCGGTAATCGCCGTTACTGGAACGCGCGGGAAAACCACCGCGACGACATGGCTTGCAAGCTTGCTCGGGCAGAAGTACGGCGCATTTATTTCGACGGGCAACAATCCCGAACACGCGTTCCTGAAAGAACTATCCGAGATAACCGACAAAACACGGTCCGTCGTCGCGGAGATGTCGTCGTGGCAGTTGGAGTATTTGGCGCTTTCGGGGGCACAGCGGGCTCCGCATATTGCCGTCATCACGAACGTTTTTCCGGACCACTTGAATCGGTACAAAGACATTGAAGAATATGCGCGCGCGAAAGCGAACATTTTTACGCACCAAACAAAAGACGATTTTCTTTGCTTGAACAAGGCGAACGAATGGACGCCGTTTTTCCTCGCACAGAAACCAAAGTCGCAGGTTTTCTATTTTTCCAAAAAACCGCTTGCTAAAACCGCAAACGGCGTGTTTGTAAAAAATAGCGAAATCATTTTTCAAAACAATGGCGTATCGCGGAAAATCGCGGCGGTTAAAAACTTCGCAGAAAAAATGGGCGAGCACAATCTTGAAAATCTTCTCGCGTCCATACTCGCCGTAACTCTCCTCGACCCGAAACTTCGCATTACGAAAAAGATGATAGGGGACTTGCCGCAAATCCCGCTCCGACAGGGAATTATTTACTCAAAGGGAGGCCTGACAATAGTAAACGACAGTGCCGGCACCTCCCCTGACGCGACCATCGCCGCCATCCGGAGATTTAAGAATTCGGTTTTGATAACCGGCGGGACGGACAAAAAACTGGAATTTGCGGAACTCGCGAAAGAAATCAAAAAAACCCTCAAACCCGAACGCCTCATTCTTTTAAATGGCTCGGCGACGGTGAAACTCATTACCGAACTCGAAAATATAAAATTCTTCAAACAAACAAAACCGAAGGTATTTGAAACCCTTGACGAATGTATCAAAACTGCCCTTGCTGTGCTTCCGAAACAAAAAGGTATCCTCGTCTTTTCCCCCGGCGCCGCGAGCTTTGAAAAATTTAAGAACGAGTTTGACCGCGGGAAAGTATTTAACACAATTACACTACCAACCGTAAATTGAAATTGACCGCACTTTCCGTATTTGATATTATTTTTTTATGAAACCCAAACCTGCAAAAAAAGTAAAAATATTGGACATAAAAAAGAGTGCCATCAAAAACATGGATGAGCGCGGTTTCGGCGCGATTCTTGAAGACATTACCGACAAGTTTTCAATTATGATTGAGGGATTGGGCACGACAAACCAAAAGGTTGACAGAATTATTCAAAGGTTTGATACCTTTGAGGAAGCGGTAAAAAGTAATTTTCAGGCTGTTTTTGAATATCTTTCTCGTATTGAGGAAGATATTCAAGCGTTTAAGTCCGACCTTTCAAACCTCAAAGTAAGCAAAGCCGAAGAAGTCGAAGTGGGGCAAATGAAAATCCGCATCAAAAATCTCGAATACGAACTCGCCGAAGTGCGGCGGATTGCGGAACAGAGATCATGATACCCATAAAACCCCTAACTAAGGCTTAGTCTACCGTATGTATTATAATTTGTCAAGTTTTTACAAAATTACAGTATCCAACGTAAACTTGTAAACAGCCCGCTCGCATGGTACAGTATCATCATGTCTACATGGATGCAAAATAAACGCAAGTTATCGAGGCTTTCGCAGACCGAAGCGGCGAGGAGTTTGGGAATTTCTCGTCCGACGTATGTAAAACTTGAAAAAGGCGAGGTGAAGCCGAGCGAGCAGCAGAAGGCTCTTTTGGCTCGCGTGTTTGACGTGTCGCAGGATACTTTTGAAAAAAATGCGGCGCGCGCGACGAAAGCGGAAGCGCAAAAAATCTCCGACCATGTCGAATGGCGCGAAACCCCGAAGGAAAACGTCCAGAAGTTTAAAGAAGTTTTGCTCTACATCCTCGGCAAAGTCGGCAGTCGTCCGAATATCGGGCAGACGGTTTTGTATAAATTGCTGTATTTCATGGATTTTGATTATTACGAAAAATACGAAGAACAATTTATCGGGGCGGACTATATCAAAAATACCTATGGCCCGACGCCGATATCGTTCGCAAAAATCATAAAACAAATGGAAGCGGACGGAACGCTCGTGGAAGTCAAAAGCTCCTACTTCGACCGCGACCAGACCAAATATATTCCGGTCAAAGAGGCTGATGTTTCCGGCTTGAGCGGAAGGGAACTCAAGCATATTGATGATGAGCTTGACCGCCTTGCGCATTTTACCGCAAAACAGCTGTCCGAATTGTCGCACAAAGATACCCCATGGCTTGTCGCGAAGGAGAGAGAAAAGCTTGAGTATGAATTTGTATTTTACCGGCCGGAAGAAACATCAGTACGAGAATATGAACCGCTCTAATAAATATTTTGAACAATTGCCGGAATTTGAAAAGGACTTAAAAAAACTGAGTAAAAAATACCCCAGTCTTTTTGATGACCTCGGAAAACTCGAAAAACTTCTTGAAATGAACGCGGCGGGGAGCGGGAAAAATTTTACCATTATCCATCACTCCGAAAAAGTAAAACTGGTGAAAACGCGCCTCGCGTGCAAGAGTTTGCGCGAGCGGTCAATGCGGGTTATTTATGCGTATCACGACGATATTGTAACGTTTATATACATCGAACTCTATTACAAGGGCGACAAAGCGAATGAAGATAGAGAACGAATCGCGGCGTATTTAAAAGATATAGATAAGTAACCTCTTTGCCCCCCGAAAGGTTATCATAACCAGACGATCCATTTTTCATGGATATTTCATGTCGGATAGTGTAGTATAACGCAAGTTGATGTTTTTAATAGGTTTTAAATTGTGAGAGGAGAATTATTATGTGTGGAATAATCGGAGCAATTACTGAAAAAAATGTTGTTCCCGTTCTTATCCGGGGGCTTCATCGCCTTGAGTATCGCGGGTATGACTCCGCCGGAGTGGCGGTCGCATCAAAAAATCTTGGGCTTGTTTGCGTTAAGCAACAAGGGAAGGTTTCGGTGTTGGAGCAAGAAATTGGCGGACACGCTCGGCCGCTTTTCGGGAATGTCGGCATTGCCCACACTCGCTGGGCGACGCACGGCAAGCCATCGCAAATGAATGCTCATCCCCATGCGTCAAATAGCGTCATCGCGGTTGTCCACAATGGCATTATTGAAAACCATGAAGACCTTCGCGCGCGGCTCGTCGAAAAAAAATACGTGTTTATTTCGGAGACGGACACCGAAGTGATTCCTCACGCCATTCATGACCATCTGAAGGAACACGGCGATCTTTTGCGCGCGGTACAAGAAACAGTCGCGGAGCTTCGCGGTTCGTACGCTCTTGCCATTGTGAGCGCGGATGAGCCGGAGAGAATTATTGCCGTGCGTTTCGGCAGTCCGCTGGTCGTCGGTATCGGAGAAGGAGACCATGAAAGGGAATTTTTTGTCGCCTCTGATGCGTTGCCTTTGCGGGCGGTTACTGAAAATTTCATCTATTTGGAAGATGGCGACATTGTCGACATGAGCAAGAGCATCGGCATCGCTATATACGACAAAGAAGGAAAGCCGATCCTCCGTCCTGCGCAAAAAAGCGAAATCGACGGAAGTATGGTTGATAAAGGCGACTACCGCCACTATATGCAGAAGGAGATATTTGAACAGCCGGAAGCTCTCCGCGCCACACTCGATGGAAGGATTGGAAAAGAAGGAAGCGTATCCGCAAAAATTTTCGGTGAAAAAGCCGAGGGGGTGTTCGACTCCGTGTCGTCAGCACACATTATCGCGTGCGGCACAAGCTACCATGCGGGGCTCGTGGCGGCATATTGGCTCGAATCGCTTGTCGGAGTCAAGTCGAGCGTGGAAGTGGCGAGTGAATTTCGGTATCGCAACCCGGTGCTTTGCAAAGATACGCTGTATATCTTCATCTCTCAATCAGGAGAAACAGCCGACACGCTTGCGTGCGAGAGGGAGGTGAAAAGGCGGTTACCCGGCGCACATACGCTTGCCATCTGCAATGTTCCCGAAAGCTCGCTCGTCCGCGAATCAAAGCTCGTGTTTATGACGCGTGCCGGAGCGGAAATCGGAGTGGCTTCAACGAAGGCTTTCACTACCCAGTTGGCGGCGCTCGGACTTTTTACTCTGGTATTCGGAGAAAGAAAGGGGATTGACCCGAGCATTCTCTCGCGCTTTGCTTTTGAATTGCAAGCCATGCCCGGCAAAGTGGAAGAAGCGCTTCTTCTTGACTCCGCTATTCGTGAGCTTGCGGGAGAACTGGCGAACAAACAGCATGCGGTTTTTCTCGGACGAGGGGTGCACTACCCCATCGCTTTGGAGGGCGCGCTCAAATTGAAGGAGATTACGTACATTGACGCGAACGGGTATCCTTCGGGAGAATTGAAACATGGAACCCTTGCGCTCGTTGACGGGGATATGCCGATTATTGCGCTTCTTCCGAATGACCATCTTTTGGAAAAAAACCTCTCGAACTTGAAAGAAGTGCGGGCTCGCGGCGGAAAACCGATTATTTTTGCGGGAAACAACATACCAATGACGGAAGAAGAAGGAGACAGGGTCATTCGCGTCCCTGAAACCGAAAGTGTTTTCTCCCCCATTCTCTACACTATTCCTTTGCAGCTGTTGGCGTATCACGCCGCGGTACTCCGAGGCACCAACGTTGACCAGCCGAGAAATTTGGCGAAATCGGTAACGGTAGAGTAAGATGGAAGCTGTTAATCGGGCATCACGCCGGGTTAACAGCTTTTTTATACAAAAAGCCGTAATCAAGAAGCACTAAATTCAAAATTATAAGTTCCAAATAAATTACAATGCTCAAAATTCAAAATACTAAACACGATTACGGCTTGTTTGAGTATTTGAATTTATAACTCACCTTACGCACGACCGGAAAGATTTGGTCGGTG
>CAYPFT010000027.1:0-21030 GCA_964410165.1 uncultured Candidatus Saccharibacteria bacterium | reverse complement strand
CCCTTATCAGACTTCGGTTTTGGGGTCTCGAACCACTCTGGATGAACTTTGAACATAGCCCGTAATTCCTGTATACTTTCATCAATATCCTTGAATTTGAGCCATATCTTTGGTTCAAACTTCGGGACATCGTCCCCGCCAGTAGTTTTGGAAAATAGTAAACAAAATTCCCTTATTTTGCGCTACGTTTCAAAACGGAAAAGTTGTAAAATTTAAGAACCCTGAAGGGATTCGAACTATGGATAAAATCTCCGAAAATCAGAAAACATGGGATGCTGTTGCACACGAATTTTTTGAAGCGTGCGCTCTTCCTGTTTGGGGACCGTTTGGCATCGGCGACGATCTGAATCTTATCTCTGAAATTAAAGATAAAACTTTTTTGGAAATCGCATGCGGTAGCGGAAGGTCAATAAAGTATTTGATTGATAATGGAGCAAGAAAAGTCTATGGGCTTGATCTATCCACCACACAAATAGAAGAAGCAAAGAGATTTAACTCAAATGCTGTTGCAGATAACAAAATCCTACTTATTCATGGAAGAATGGAGGATAAGCTAGATATCGAATCTGTTGATTTGGTATTTTCAGTTTATGGCATTGGTTGGACACAAGATCCTGAACAAACTTTCAAAAATATCTACTCATATTTAAAGCCGGGCGGGCAGTTTATTTGGAGCTGGGATCATTCACTTTTCAGTGATGTTGTATACGAAGATGGGAAATTCATTGTCGAACATGATTATCATGATGAGGAACCGATAATACTTCCAAATTGGAAGAAAAAAGAGGGATCCAGTGCTTATCTAACATATCGTAAGGTCTCAACGTGGTTCAAACTATTAAAAGACGCTGGATTCGAGATCAGTGGATTCCATGAACCAGAGCCGAAGACACTTGATCGAGGATCGGAAAAGCCAACAAAATATTATGCGATTCAGAAAGCAAAGAAAGTGCCATGTAGCTTTATCTTTGTTTGTACTAAACCCAAGGTAATGGTAATGGGGTCAGGTAATGGAGTCGTAATGGGGGTCAGACCCCAATAGCCTCAATAGCCTATAACGCAGTTGCGCTTTATTCCGTTTGGCGTATAGTAAATCCATGGAAATGTCTTTCAGTTCTGAAATAAAAAAATGGTGCGGATGGTTAGTCCTCCTCTCTTTTTTTGCGGTGGCGGTTTTTAGTATCGGTGTCGGCATGAATATGGACGAGATAGGGAATATGGCCCCTTGCGCTTTTATG
Source organism: uncultured Candidatus Saccharibacteria bacterium (assembly GCA_964410165.1). Lineage (GTDB taxonomy): Bacteria > Patescibacteriota > Minisyncoccia > Phycocordibacterales > CAIJYI01 > CAIJYI01. The sequence continues at coordinate 19,792 of CAYPFT010000027.1, read as the reverse complement.
TCAAACGGCGTTTCCGTTTGCCCGATGGGCGTTTCGCAACACCTTGACGAATGGGCGGGGCTTTTCGCGCCGGTTTCATCAGCATCGGTATTTCTGCTCGTTGCGGCGCTGATTTTCTCGCTCGCGTTTCTCTTTGTTTTTTCGGACGATGAGGCACGATGGGGAAAACTGCGGCTGTATTCGTCCAACAATTTTTTCCTCAAGTCGTTATGTTTTCTCGTCCTTCTTTTCTCTCGCGGGATTCTCAACTCGCGACGGCATAAATTTGCAATCATTTAACGCCTTTTGAAAAACTCTTTTGTCGAAGAGATGTTTTTCTGCAAGAAAGGCGTTTTTTGTTTGCTAATTTTCTCTCTTATGAAAGTGAATAAAAAAGTAATTATTGCGGCGGCGGGCGTGTCAGTCATCATGTTTGCAATCCTCGGAACGATAAAAACATCAACTCCAAAAAATCTTATTGCGGGAGCTGTCGGAGCCGCTCCTCCTTCAATCGAAGTGGCGACAATCGGTTCAAGTACCGAAGAAATAATGCCAGCAGTTGAAAATTCGTGGCCTGGCGAGATTGTTTCCCTCAGTAATCTTCCGGTACAGCCGGGGCGTGAGGGGACTATCTCCGGCTGGTTCGTGCGCATCGGGCAGTATGTGGCGCAAGGGCAAGTTCTCGGCACGCTGTCACGCCCGCCGCAAACGCCGGATGTCGTCGCCATGCTTTCGGAAAAACAAGAGGACATTGCGCGGACGCGCGCAAGCGTTTCGGCGGAACGCGAATTTACCGAAAAAAGAATCGCGCAATTGAGACAGTTGCGCGCGGACACGGAACAGCTTGCTCTGCACAAAACGGATTTGCTTGGAGCGAACGGCGGCACTTTATCTGCCATTGCGTCAAAAAAAGAATCGGCGCGGTCGGTTCTTCGCGGATCAATAGTGAAAACTTTTCCCACGATGTTTACGCAAGCGAGCATCCCGCCATCGGGATCGTTTTCAAGCGTTTCTCTGAAAGCTACGATTAGCGCGCTCGACTCAAACTTGCGCAACAGTTTTCCGGAAACTCTTTCACGCGCGTGGTTGGAACTCGGCAACGAAAATGTGGTACCGGAACAATCAGGGCTTCTTTATTTTGGGAGCGCCATCAAGCTCGCGAATGCGTCAATTGCGGACGGTGACATGCTCACCGGAAAAGATTTGGATTCATTGAAAAGTATGCTCATTGCAGATCAATCCATGTTTGCGGGCGCGCTCGGCGCGATAAAAGATACGGAAATTGAAAGCCTGCACGTTGAAAAAGAATTCATTGAGAAACTCGCGGAAATTGATAAGGAGCTTGCCGAACTTCAAAAAATGCTTGCGGTGTCGGAGGGCGAAATTACCGCGAAAGAATCCGCGTACGGAACTATCGCCGCAGCAATCAACGGCGGGTATTCCATTGTCGCCTCGAAGAGCGGGGTAGTATCCGCCATCATGAAAAAGCCGGGGGACTTCGTGTCTCCGGGGATGCCCGTTGCGACAGTTACCAGCGGAAAGAATGAACAATTTGTACGGATGCGCCTGCCGAACAACGTTCAAAAACCGAAGATTGGAGAAATATTTTCCGTTATTCGTCCGGGGTTTGCGAACGATACTCGCAAGGCGCGGCTCGTCGGTATCGGCAGTTCGCTCGATGAAACCGGCTCGTACATGGCTGACGCCATTTTTACCGAAACAGTTGATTGGCCTATCGGCGCTTCGGTTCGCGTGATTGTTCCCTCAAATTCATCGGCAATTACAATCAAAAGTTCAGCGGTAGTTTTCGGCGAAGGCGGAAAGCCGTTTGTGTGGGGAGTGACGGAAGCGGGACGGGTATTCAAAAAGCCGATTACCGTCGGGCGTATCATGGGCGAAAATACGGAAGCGTACGAAGGGTTGAAAAATGGAGACCGCTATATTGTCCTTCCGACAGCGGACATTCGCGAAGATATATTGGTCGATGACACAAAAGGCGATGCGCCGTCGGATGAATCATCCTACGATAAAATGATGCGCGCCATGGGGATGTAGGCATGAAACATGGAACATAAAACATGAATCAGGGACAACCTCTCAAATTTGTGGATTAAAAAACCACCACCTTGGGAAAACCCGAAAGGTGGCGGTATTATACATCAGGTACTTTATAGTACAACTGGTATAACCTGTTCGTCTTCTCGTACTCGTATTTTACGACGTTCCCCATAATTGTGGGCATTCGTAATGAAGACTATAGCTTCATCAGGACGAGTTTTTGTGTGAACATTGATATTTTCAATGTTGCAGTCTTCCAACAGCAACATACGAACACCTTGCTCGTGAAAAAATTTAGTTCCTATTGGTAGAGAACCGAAGGAAATAGGGGTAAGTCTTGGTAGTTCTGACATGACGCGTCTCCTTGTAAGGTGCAGAAATAAAAAAAATCTAGGGTGGTAGTTCCAAAGATAGTGTATCATAACACAACATAGTTGTCAAGTGTGTAAATTCAAAAAATATATGTTCAACAAAATTATTGCATGGTCGCTTGGAAATAAAATTACGGTACTCGCCGCCGCGGGAATTATCGTCGGGGCGGGGGTGTGGAGTGTTGCGACGATGAAGGTTGATATTCTTCCCGATATCAACAAGCCGACGGTTACGATTTTTGCGGGGAGCGACGGGCTCGCGGCGGAAGAAGTTGAGCAGCTTATTCTAAATCCGATTGAGGCGGCGGTCGCGGGCGCGCCCGGCGTGGAGAGAATACGAAGTACCGCGACATTCGCGCAGGCGACGGTGAATATGGAATTCCCGTTCGGAAGCGACACGCTTCGCAATCGGCAGATCGTTCAAGAAAGATTATCGCAAGCCATACTGCCCGCCGGAGTAAAACCCGTGCTAGGACCGTCAACTTCTCTTTTGGGTGAAATCATGTGGGTCGGCATAAGCGCGCCGGCGGAAAAAGTATCGCCGATGGAACTTCGCACGCTTGCGGACTGGACTATCCGCCCAGCGATTTTGAAAATTCCCGGCGTGGCGGATGTCCTCGTGATGGGCGGCGATGTGCGCGAATGGCAGATAAATCTGAATGCCGAACAATTGCGCCGCTACGGCTTGATGATAGATGATGTCCGTTCCGGCGTGGAAAATGCGTTAGTGAATAAAAGCGGCAGTTTGCTCACGGAAAATGAAAAAGAATACGCCATACGAATTTTGGTCGCGCCGTCCGAGATTGCCGAATTGCGGGACATCGCCATCGGGCGAAACAAATCGGACGGCCGCCCCATTCGTCTTGGCGATATCGCGGAAGTGAAAGAAGGCGCGAGTATTATTCGCGGAAGCGGAAACATTGACGGAGAGCCCGGCGTCATACTTAGAATTATCAGACAGCCGGACGCGCAAACGCTTGCGGTAACGGATGAAATAAACGCGGGGCTTGCCGCGCTCAAAGCAGGTCTTCCCGCGGGCGTTACACTCCACCCGAATTTGTTTCGGCAGGAAAATTTCATCCGCGCCGGACTCTCAAATGTGGAAGGAGCCCTTCGCGACGGGACGATACTCGTCATTCTCGTTCTGATTATTTTCCTCATGAATCTGCGCCCGACGCTTATTACGCTTACCGCCATTCCTCTATCCATTCTTGTTACCGCTATCGTATTCAAGGCGTTTGGACTTTCGGTAAACGTGATGACGCTCGGCGGGATCGCGGTTGCGGTCGGGGAACTCGTGGATGACGCCATCGTTGATGTGGAAAATATTTTTCGGCGGCTTCGTTTGTGGATGATTGGGGGTAAAAAAGAAAGTCGTGAATCGGTAGTTTTATCTGCGTCGCAAGAAGTCCGCAATTCCATCGTGTACGCGACGATACTGGTTGCGGTCGTATTTCTCCCGATATTCTTTCTTCCCGGAATTGAAGGACGGTTGCTCTTCGCGCTCGGCGCCGCGTATCTCGTTTCTCTCGCCGCGTCCATGCTCGTGTCGCTTACCGTTACGCCCGTTCTTTCCGCGCTTCTGTTGAATGAAAAGTCGCTCCGCGGACACGAAGAAGAAACGAAGATCGTGCAAAAAATAAAAAAGAAAATCACGCCGTGGATGTATTGGTGCGTCAATCATCTGAAAATTGTCGGAAGCGTTACTCTTGCCGCATTGGTTCTCGTCGCGGGGACATATTTCCTCGCGGGGAAAGAGGGGATACCGCCTTTTAATGAAGGATCAATGGTGGTGATGCTGTTTCTCCCGCCGGGCACCGCGCTTTCGGCGACGAACGAGTATGTCGCGAAATTGGAAACCGCCATTCTGAAAGTGGACGGTGTGCGGCAAGTAAGCAATATCGCCGGCCGCGCGGCGGCTGATCCGCACGGAGGCAGTCCGAATTCAAGCGAAGTGCAGATTGCGCTCAAACCGGGATTTGAAAATGATCGCGACAGGATTTTCCGCGACATACAGGCGATTCTTGATCGGACTGGCGGCGCGGATTTCAGCTTGGGGCAGCCGATTACACACCGAATGGAGATGCTGCTCTCCGGCGTTCGTGCGCCGATCGTAGTCAAAGTTTTCGGCGATGATTCCGCTAAAATGCAAAAGGCGGCGGAAGAGGTTTTAGCCGAACTCAAAAAACAAAAAGGAATCGAGAACGCGCGCATACAGCAAAACACCGTCGTCCCCGAATTCCGCGTTTACGTTGATAAAAATCGCGTCGCCGAATACGGATTGTCTTCCGGTACGGTGGGGCGCGAGCTTGAGATGGGGCTTATGGGAGACATATTTGGGCAAGTGCGCCTCGGTTCCGCGTCGGTAAATGTCATTGCGCGGTTTGATGAGGAATCAAAAGGCACGGCATCGGCGCTCCGCGATTTGGCCTTGCCTTTCCATAACGCCTCATCTCTCGGGAGCATCGGCGACGCGAAATTTGAAGGGGGACTCACCGGCATAGACCATGAAGGAGGAAAACGCACGCTCGCTGTTACCGCGAACTATCAAGGGACGGATGTAGTCGGCGCGGTGGAAGCGGCGAAGCAATCGCTCGAATCCCGAAAACTTCCCATCGGGACAACCCTGTCTTTTGAGGGAAATTACAAAAGCCAAAAAGAAAGTTCGCGCCGGCTCGGACTGCTCTTTGTTCTCGGTCTTGTCATGATTTTCGGGGTGTTGTATCACGCTTTCCGTTCGGCGCCGATTGTACTCTTGATTATGATGAACATTCCGACGGTATTGATTGGTTCCATGATAGGAATTTTCCTTACCGACGGGTCGGTGAATCTCGCGCACTTGGTCGGCTTCATTTCGCTTGCGGGAATCGTATCGCGAAACGGCATCATGCTTATCGGGCGAAGTTTATCCCTCGTTCAAAAAGAAGGATTGCCGTTCACGCCGGACACCATCGTCAAAGCGACGCTCGACCGCGTCGTGCCGGTGCTTATGACCTCGCTCGTTACCACCCTCGCCCTCGTCCCGCTTCTCATTTCAGGAAGCGATCCGGGAAAAGAAATGCTCCACCCGCTCGCAGTCGTGATGTTCGGCGGACTCATCTCTTCCACCGTCATATCGCTCTTTTTAACGCCCGCGCTGTTTTACCGCTTCGGCAAAACGGCGGCGTTGCGAAAAAGCAAGCAAGAATCTTCGGGGTTCTGAATATGAGCCGAAAAACCGCACCACTGAAAATAAAGCCGCGCAAGATAACACAAAAAGAAGGAACGGGGTATAATAAGGTTTGTAAAGATGTAATTTTTAGCCAAAGTTCAATATGAAAAAAACAAACTCAATAATATTATTTAATCAAAAGCAAGTTCGTCGCGTGTGGGACGAAGACAAGGAACTTTGGTATTTTTCTGTAATTGATGTCATTGAAGTTTTGACCGATGCCAGTATCCCGCGGCGTTATTGGAGTGACTTGAAAAACAGGCTGAAAAATGAAGGCAGTGAAGTGTACGAAAAAATCGTACAGTTGAAAATGACCGCACCTGACAGGAAGGAAAGGGAGACGGATTGTTTTTCCACGGAAGACCTGCTTCGTGTCATTCAATCAATCCCATCACCGAAAGCGGAGCCGTTTAAGGTTTGGCTCGCAAAGGTTGGGTATGAGAGAATGGAAGAAATGGAAGACCCGGAACTTTCTTTTGACCGTGCCATGAAAACATACTTCCAAAAAGGGTATTCCGAAAAATGGGTGAACCAACGGCTCAAGAGTATTGAGGTGCGGAAAGATTTGGTTGCCGAGTGGGGAGAGCGGGGTATAAAAGAGAATCTGGAATATGCGATATTGACCGATGAAATAACAAAAGCGTGGGCGGGCAAAAGCGTGAAAGACTACAAAAAATTCAAAGGGTTGAAAAAAGAAAATTTGAGAGACAACATGACGAATCTTGAACTGGTTTTGAATATGCTCGCGGAAGCGTCAACAACGGAAATATCAAAAAAGAAAAAACCGCAAGGTTTGGAAAACAATAAAGAAGTTGCCAGAGAGGGAGGGGTTGTGGCGAAGAAAGCGAGAATCGAACTTGAAAAACAAACAGGCGAAAGCGTAGTAACGACGAGGAGTGCAAAATTTTTGAAGGAGCGACAAAAACAGTCTTTACCGGATAAAAATAAAAAATAATTAAATAAATATATGAACAACAACATAATACTCGGAACAATTATCGGAATCGTCCTCGGCGGAACAGGGGGATATTTTTCGGCAAAGCAAACGTACGATGTCGGCATGTCAAAATCGCAAATGAACGACATGATGAAAATGATGATGGATGACGGCGCGCGAATGGAAAAAATGGGAACGCTTATGATGGACGGCGGCATGATGATGCAGGACCGCGGCGCAAAATCGGGAGACGATGAAATGGTATCAAAAGGCAAGGACTTGGAAGCGAGCGGAAAACAGCATAAAGCGGACGGGGCGAGCATGATGGACGGAAAATCAATGATGGGAATGAATATGGGCGGCATGATGATGGATATGTAATTAGAACTTACGCAGTTGGCGATCTTCGCGTTTTTCTCCCGGACGACTCGGGAAGCAGTACCGGTTGGTACAGCTTCTCCGAGATCATCCATGCGGAAAAACGCGAATCTCATCCGTTTGCGTAAGTCCTATGTAATAACTCCGCAGAGATGAAACAAAAATCAAAAAAATTCGCCGCAGTTGCCGCGCTGCTTCTTGCTTTTCCGGTTTTTGCCCTCGGAAACGGCGGAGACCAGCGCATAGTTGAAGGAGGAAAGTATTTTATCAACATGTCCCGCGCCCCGTTTACGCCGAGGGCGGGCGTGAAAACCGCCATGCTTATCTCCATTGCCGACGGAAAGACGGGGAGACCGATTAAAGACGACAGTATTCTTCGTATTCGTATTTTCAAGATGGCGGGCAAGGGAGGATCGCGAGAACTCCTGTTTGAGCAAAAAGACATAGCGGTAAAGGGAGGAGTCCTTGAATTTCCGTACACCTTCGCGGAATCGGGACTTCACGAAGTATTTCTCGACTTTGCGCTCGCTTCGGAGCCGGACAAAATAATTGAACCGCCCGATTTTCTCATGGATGTCCAGAAACCGGAACAAAAAGACAGAGGGAAACAGAACGCCCTTCCTTACCTTTTCGCCGTGCTTGGTTTCGCGCTCGGATGGTGTTTGCGTGGAATCGGGAGAAGCGGAAAGATATGCGGATAGTTTGCCGCTTGTATTATGTTGTCAAATGAACAAAACTTGCATAAAACAGGATAGCAGTATACCATGTAAGTATTGAGAGGTTGCCTCTCTTGCTCGCAAGAGCCGATAGCCCCCGCAAGGGGCTATTATAGTTTTGTTATTACGATTTATAGAGCTTTTTGAAATACTTTTCCACCCTGAGATATTCTTCATTTGAAAGTATATACTTTCGTTCAGTGAGTCTTCTCTTGTCAAAACTTCGTATTTGGTAAACCAAAACCGTATGCAGTATGTCGTCATCGGTTTTGATAATACAAGAATACTTTTTGTTTTTAATGTTTGAAGTAAGCGGAATTCCGATGAAACTCTCGCTTCCTTCCGCGTTTATCACTAACACCGGTCTGGTGTAATCATGACCCTTGCCGTATACTTCACCGCCGATATTCATACCGATACTGCACCACCAAATTTCTTTTTCTTTCGGGTGCTTAAAGGTCTGGTTTTGATCAATTTTAATTTTCTTTTTGTTCCAATCATGAAAATCTTTCATAGGACGACTTTAGCATTTTTACTCTTCGTTTGAAAGACCTTCGTGAAATTAGGGAATTGTGGATAACCGGCTTGCGTTATCAGCATATATGAATTACCATTCATATATGAAACATATCGATCTGGACAAGCCCCATAAATTCTTTTTTGAAACCCTCGGCAATCAAACGCGGTGGGATATTATCCATCTTTTGGGGGATACGCCGCACCGCGTTACCGATATTGCCGATAAGCTCGGGTACGAACAAAGCCTCGTGTCGCACCACTTGAAGCGCCTTGAAACATGCGGTTTTGTGAAAGCGGAAACGAACGGCGCGGAAAGAATCTACTCCCTCAACAAGAAAACCATCGGACACCTTCTTCAATTGGTGGAGAATCATGTCAATCAATTTTGTAAAAAGGCGTGTTGCGCCCCCAAATAATATAGAGTTATTATTCGTAAACTAAAAAGCATTATGGCAAACATAAAACAAAAAATGCGCACGATTTTAAGCCCTCTCCTCGGTGCGGGAGCGATTGCGGTGTGTCCGGCATGCTGGGCGGGATCGGCGTCGCTTTTGACGTATCTTGGCATCGCCGCAATCATTCCCGCTTGGCGGTGGATTGCGTTCGCGCTGATCTTCATCGCGCTTGGCGGGTTTCTTTTGGACTATCGCTATCATAAAAACATCCGCCCGACGCTCTTGCTTGCTCTTGGCGGCATTCTTCTCTATCTCGGACGCTATGTGTGGGGCGGGGAGGGTTTCGGCGGATGGCCGATCTGGGGAACCGGCATTATTATTATCATCATCGCCGTGTGGTACAATAAAAAGTTGTTTTCTCTCGGCGCGGAAAAACATGGATAAAAATATGAACGCAAAAACTTACGCTTGCCCGATATGCAAGCTCAAATACAAAGAAAAAGAGTGGGCGAAGAAGTGCGAAGCGTGGTGCAACGAACACCAGAGTTGTAATCTTGATATTATTAAACATGCTGAAACATAATAAAATATACATCGCACTGTTCGTTTCTGCTACGCTTTTTACAGGATACCTTTTCTCTATGAAAACTCCGATAGTGAAAGAAACCAATGAAGCCAAGCAAGTTTTTCTTCGCGGCGGCTTGAAAACGGATACCGCGAAAGCGTCCATTCCGCTTGAAAAAATTCTTGACGGCGGACCCGGCAAAGACGGCATTCCGGCTCTCACAAATCCCGCCTTCGTGGCGCAAATGGAGGCGCAAAAATTTCTGAAAGACGATATGGAGGGCATCAAAGTAACCGTCGGCAAAACCACGCGCTTTTACCCGTACAATATCCTTGTCTGGCACGAAATCGTGAACGATGTTGTTGAAGGAAAGCCCCTCGTCATAACTTTTTGTCCTTTGTGCGGTTCGGCTATCGTGTTTGATGCCGAAGGTGAAATTTTCGGCGTGTCCGGAAAGCTCTACGAATCCAATCTCCTCATGTATGATAAAAGCACGGAGAGCTTGTGGTCGCAGATCATCGGTACGGCGGTAGTGGGGGATCGGACGGGCGAGAAGCTCGCCATCTATCCCTCGCAAGTCATTTCTTTCAAAGACCTTAAAACGCGATATGGAGACGCGCAAGTATTGAGCACTCAAACGGGCTACTCGCGCGATTATTCGTTTTATCCGTATGGCGATTACAACGAAAGCCCCGATACCATTTTCCCCGTGTCGGTCAAAGACAATCGCTTTCCCGCGAAAGAGATCGTGTACGCGGTGAATATCGGCACGCAATCCGCCGCGTTTCGGTTCAAAGATTTATCGGAAACGCCGGCAACGCTCGCCGTCGGTTCTCAAAAAATCACCGTCACTAAGAAAGACGGCGAAGTGGAAGCGAACGACGAGAACGGAAAAATCGTCCCCGGCTACTACGCCATGTGGTTCTCGTGGGCGGTTCATCATCAGAAGGATGGGTTGGTGTGGCAAAAATAACGGTAACGCCGACAGTCTCGTAAAAAAATCCGCAAACTTTTTGTAACAAAGATTACATATCGCAAGCACCTTCTTTGTTGTCTTAAACAAAGATACATAAGCTCGGAGGTTCCATGAAAAAGAAATTACATAAAGCATCTTTTTTCGTTATTGCCGCGATTGTCTTCCTTTTTGTTTTCGCGTCCGTATTCGCACAGCAATATGAGGATGAAATACGGGCGTTTGTCGGGGATGACGGCGTTCTCGGAATGGCGGCGTATGTCATTGTTACGGTTATTGCCGTGGTCATCGCGCCGGTATCGACGCTTCCGATTCTGCCGCTTGCTTCCGGCATGTGGGGGTGGAAGATTGCCGGTGCGCTTTCCGTTGTCGGGTGGACTATCGGCGCGCAAATCGCTTTTTTTCTTGCGCGGCATTTCGGAAAATCGTTCATTGAAAAGTTTGTTTCGCTTAAAAAATTAACAGAAATTGAAAATCGCCTGCCGAAACGGCACCTTTTTTTAAGCATTGTGTTTTTGCGCATGGCGATACCGGTGGATGTGCTTTCATACGCGCTTGGGCTTTTTTCACAGATGACCAGTATTTCCTATTTCTTCGCTACGCTCATCGGAGTTGCGCCGTTTGCTTTCCTTCTTGCTTATGCGGGGGCTCTTCCTGTCGGTTTTCAATTGGCAACGATTCTTTCGGTTATGGTTATTGCCTCTCTTGGGTATGCTTTTCGAGAACTAGCAAAAACATAAAACACATAACGCCCCCGAAGTTTTCCGGGGGCGTTACTTTTTCGCTTTCATCATGAGGCATTGCGGGCAGACGCGCATGATGTTTTCGCGGTGGAGGAGCAAAAACCCCTCATCGCTCCACGAGAGGGCGCCCGCTTTTTCAAGTACGCCGAGGACTTTCGTCGCCGTTTCGCGCGCGATGCCGGTCATGTCGGCGATGAATTGATGCGTGAGTTTTTTCTCGATTTTCCAGAATGCGCCGTCTTCGCGTCCGTGGCGCACGATATATCGGAACAGCTCGTTTATGACGCGCGTTTCAACCGAAGAAACGGCGAGATCTTTGATTTTGCTCTCGGCTTGGTGAAGGCGGTCGCGGAGCGTCGTTAAAAGCAAGAGGGCGAAAGGAACGGACGAGTGAAGTATCGATTTCAGTTCCGCCGTGCTCATACTGCAAACGCTTGCCGCCGTTTTTGCGCGCGCGTGGCTTCCCGCAAGCGGGGCGGAATGGTTCGTGAAAGAAAGATCGCCGAAAAAATCTCCGGGTTTCAGTATTTGAATGACGACTCGCTTTCCTTCTCCCGTTTGGTAAATTTCCACTTCGCCGGAGAGAAGAATGTAAAAGCGTTCTTTTTCTTGCCCGGAAAAGTAGATGCTTTGGTCTTTATCGAAAGTCCGCGGAACGCACACCGCTCCGATGCGCCGCACCGTTTCTTCCGGAAAATCCGAAAAATTGGGCAGGGTTTTCAGTTCCGATTCGCGTATGCTCATGCGGTAATTATACCATAATGAAAGCATGAAAAAAGAGTAAGAGCCTTGTCTGAAACAAAAAAAACGCCCCTCGCTTCTATTTCAAAGCAAAGAGCGTTCAACGAACAGCTAATACACACGATGACCCTTGTGGTCAGATTCGTAAGAAGAACAATCTTCCTCGTGCCCCTCGCGGAAAAACACGTCGCAAGTTCTGCAATAGTTCTTGTGCGTTTCCGCGCCGCATTCATCACAGAGTTTCATCGGGACCTTTCGCAGTTTCTCCAGGTCTTCTTCACTCAGTAACGGCATAAGTCCCTCCTAATATGTCATCCGCATTCTAACAAATGATACCGCAATCAACGTGAACATCCGTTTGGTACTGTGAACAGTTCTCATCATGCCCTCTCCAAAAAAAATCTTCACAGGAGAGGCAGAAGCACTCTTTAACCATTCTCCCGCATTCGGCGCAGGGTCTTGGGGGAATAGAGTTAAGCTCCACAAGCTCTTGCGGACTCAATGCCTGTGTTTTATTTGTTGTCATTGTCAAACTCCTGTCTCACAAATGAGACGAATGTAAGGTTCCCAAAATATTGAGCGCTGTTTCAAGCCACTCTTTTTTGAGGTATAAATTATCGCAGAGCAGAAATCGCCGATAGCCGTGTTCATACAGCCATGCGATGTCCATAAGATCCGAACAGGAAGGAACGGGGGAACCGGCTTTCATGGTTGCAAATATGATTTGCAACCTTTTGATGCACTCCTCCGGCTTCGTATTGACGAGCTTCAGAGCGTCAAGAAGTAGGTCGGTCGGAACGGGGGTGTCTGTCAGCGAAAGCAGAATACGCGACCCAACGCATGCGTCACTGTCCTTTTCGATAATGAGCTTCAACGCCTCCGTAATCAAATGCGGTTGCTCAATCTCGACATACAAGTCGCCGCGGGCGGCTACGAGAGTCAGGTTGCTTTGCTTTTTCCAGTCTTTCGCAACAAACCGAAGCCCTCTTTCCGTTTCAATCTTCAGCCACACTTCGGCATCCTTGCCGACAATCTCCAAAAACTCGTCAATATCGCGCCGCTCTTCCACATAAGAAAGGAAGAAACGCGTGATTCCGGCTCGTTTTATGATTTCCAGCTTCTCTTTTTCAAGCGAAGTGAAAATCGGATGATGAACACGCAAGCTTGGGTGTCGCACATGAAGCGACTCGCCTTCGCGTACTTTATACCGCGGACCTCCACGGAAGACCAATCGCCGCCCGTCGTCCTCAATCCGCTCCAGAAGAGCATCGTCCGTCCCCGCCTTAAAAAGCACGGGAACCGGCGTTTGTGCCTCAATGGAATGATTTATGACAAGCTCAAGGTGATTCGGATATTCCAGTACTTCCGTTATCCGAATCTGTCGTCCTTTCGCGTCCGCAAAAAGAGGAACAGTCGCGCCAGTAAAATCAGGAGAACGAAGCGTCCGCACAAGTTCTTCTTTTGATAACGCGATATTGTTCATCCGTATCCCGGCGAGCCGCGAATCGCGCACAAAACGCGCAAACTGCGGCTGTTCCGGCGAAAGCGTTGCCAAGCACTCGAGGGATCGCGGTGTTTTTTGTTTCTTTCGAAATAAATTGCGGGACATAACATCCCCCTTACTTTTTTGTCAAAAGTGGTTGAGATTTCGTCCCACCGGTGTTCGGCAGTACCGTATACGGCAACCGTTTCAATCCGCCGGAAGGCAGAACATTTTTGAGGGCAGTGTATACTGTTTCCACTTGTTCCAGTGTCTGACGGCGTTCAATCTCTTCTTGAAAGTATGCCACCTTATTCCGTGCCGCGGCGAGAAGTCCGAAGGTTACGTCCACAACGCGTTCCGGCTCTTTCAATACCGCGACATGATCGTCCCCGATAAGTGACTGCCATTTCTTAATTGCCTGTGCAGTATATGGGCCGTCGTAAAAACCGGTGTTTGCAAAAATAAAATAGAAATTCCATTTTTTCGTCACCTCACGGACAATTTCCTCAATACTCATTTGGGATTGCTCCATAATGATAGAAAATCGTTTTGCCATTTTTTGCGTCAAATACTCGTAAGGCATTTCATCTCCCACGAAAACAGCCACGGGAGAAGAATTTTTCGGTACGATGACGTTCTTGGCAAGGTACAGAAGGGCGACATCATATCTCTCGTGTCTGTCTTCATCACCAGAACCTCCCCCGGCAAACACCAACTCTTTTATTTCGGTTTCCGTTGTCTCTTTGCTCGCAAACGGACGCACTTCAAGAGGATAGGTATCTCTGGAGTCACAGATGAGTCCCCAGCTTATTGCCATATCGTCTCCCAAATATTCAGTCCGCAACTGATGTTCCATGTATGGAAGTTTCCCGCACATGACCCCCGGCCATCCGCCCATAGAACCGGAACCGTCCATCCATGCCACGAATGGATTAAGGCTGTCGGTGGATATCTTTTCCGGCAAAAGGTCTTTCAACGTCGTTCCTTTTGATTTCGCGGCGTCGTAGCTTCGCCCCGCATGGGCGTCGTAGCTTTTTCGATCGCTATCAAAGTCATGACCGCTCCAGTAAGAAGACGGTTCGTAATCAGATGTTTCAGCCATTTCAGTTCTCCTAAATGCAATAATTAGAGTCCGACAATTTTTTTCATGCCGGACCGTGCTTTTCCAAAAGACTCTTTGCGAATCTTTTTTATTTCCTCGAAGAGGTCGCCATCTTCCCACCTCGGGCGAAGAGCGATATTTTTCTCAACGAGCCGCGCAATGAACCCCTTTAACGGTTTTGGCGTCGTTGATGGAACTTCCATCTTCTCCACCCTCCGCAGGTCGCCCGTCAGCGCATAAACCATACTCACGCCAAGGCTGTAAAAATCAGACTGCGGCAAAAGCGACTTTCCTTCCTTCGCTTCGGGTGGAGAAAAGTACGGCGTGTACCCTTTCGCTTTCTCCCCGCCCTTTGGACGGAACATGGATAATCCGAGCCCAACCAAAACGGCGGAATGGTCAGTATCGTCCACGATAATTTTCCCCGGCTTAACGTCTCCATGAATCGCCCCGAAGTAGTGCATGCAGCGGAGCGTATTAAGCGTTCGCTCGGCAATCCACGCGACTGCTTCCGGATCGAGAGGTCCGATGTCTTTCACCCATTGTTCCAGTGTTTTTCCATGAATAAAACTCATGGAAAACGCCAAACTCCCATCAGGAAGACGAAACATTCGGAAAATGGAAGGAAGCCCCGCGTGCCGAATGCACCGCAACGTCTTCATTTCATTGAGTAAAAACTCATCCGCTTGAGGAGAAATGCTCGTGCAGTGTTTAATGCATACGATATCTCCGGAAATAACTTCTTCCGCTTTGTAAGTCGCACCAATACCGGCATCACTTATAAGCTCGAGAACTTTATACTCTCCGGCGAGAAGATCTGTTATATTTACTCTTTCTCTGTCGTATTTAGAACGTTTGGTGTCATCCGAAAGAACATCGTAAGCATGCCCCAAAGATTGAGCGGTTTTGGTATCACCGCCATGATCGGGGTGGTGTTCCTTCATAATCGTTCGAAACGCCGCCGAAATCACTTCTTTTCTTGCCCGAGGACTTACCTCGAGAATTTCATAATAATCGTTATTTATAGGCATGGTACGTCTCCTTTTTTTCAAAAATGTCAATATTCATGTTTTGGTAACTTGTAAACAAACAAGAGTTACGCAACCTTACCTATTATGTAGTACTAATATTGGTTTTGTCAATACTCTGAACAAAAAGCCGCCTCGATTTTCATCGAAGCGGCGTAACTTTTTGCAAGGGGTTATCCGGCGACTTTCGGGGTACATTCCCGCTGTCGGTACTTGTTCACAAAGAACTCGTGGCGGATGCGGGCTTTGTCGTGGACGAGGCGGGCGCGGCAGATATTGCCATCCGTGATTCCCAATTTCACGACGACGGCGTTCATGATCATATCAAGCGCGTGCTTTTGGGCGGTCGCGGACATTTCGCAGGTTGCGCCGATGAACATTTCCGGCCCGACATCAAGCAGTATGGGAAGAGCCACTTCGTCCAGTATCTCCGATTCCTGGCAGACGAGCGCAGCCGTGTACGCGCCGAGTTCGTTTGCCCGCTTCGCCGCGCCTCTCGTGTACGGAGTTCGTCCGGTAGCGCTTATGAGAATAACAACATCCTTTTCACCGATGCGGAGATGATCCATCTCGCGTACGCCTTCGGGAAAAGAATCCTCCACCTCCTCGCACCCGAGCGGTTCAAGAAATCGCGCTCCGCCGGCAACGACATACAGAAACTGTTCCGGCGAAATGTCTTCATGGTTTTGCGGAAGTTCGCGCATGGCGGACATTCCGGCAACGCCGCTTCCTCCCGCGCCGACGGTGATAATCCGCCCGCCCGCCTTCGCGCGTCGAACGATAATTTCCGCGGCTTGCTCGCACGCGCCGAGGGCATTCTTTACCGCGCGGTGGATTTTCAGAAGCTCGTCCGCGCCGTAGCAGAGGATTTGCCTCGTTGTCCACTCTGCGATATCTCTTGTTTCAACATTCATTTCATTGTCAGGCGACCATTTTTTCATGGCAATATCTCCCGTATAAGTTTCAAAAGTGATGAGGTGTTGTCAAACGAAGCGATTTCTCTCGCTCCGGTAAAATCATGACCGCCGTTTTCCGAATGGCGATAAGCGATAACGGGGATTCCCGCCGTTTGCGCCGAACGGATGCCGGATTCGGAATCTTCAATCGCAACCGCACACTTTGGAGAGATGCTGAGCCGCGAAAGCGCGAGAAGGTATCCGTCCGAAAACGGTTTTATGCGCGCGACGTCATCTCCCGTGACAATGACTTCAAAGAAACGCCACAATCGCGTTTGCAAAATAATCTTTTCGACTATCGCGCGCTCGCTTGAAGACACCAGTCCGAGCATACAGCCGTTTTTCCGAAGTTCCCAGAGAAGCCGCGGAATGCCATGTATCGGCTCTATCGTTTCAAGCTCTTGCGCAAAAAGCCGATTAAACGTATCGGTATATTCGCCTTCCGAAACGGGAATGCCGCTTTCCGCGATATATTCTTTTCGAACCTCTGTGTGCGATCTTCCGCATCCGCCCCTTTCGCGGTAAAACGAAACGGGAATGGCGCCGCCGAACATCTCGACCGTGCGCGCATGAATTCCCGCCCGCAATTTTTCCGTCTGGACGAGAACTCCGTCCATGTCAAACAGCACGCCTTTTGTGTCGCTTCTTTCTATCATACAAATTTCCTCTTTTTCAGTTTTTCCAAAGTAATTCTGCCACAGGGGTGAAATTCTCGCTGTAACTGCGATTACATACGAAAAATTGTTTTGTGGTAGAGTAACGGAAGATATTTTTTGACAGAAGACAGAGGAGACACAGTATGAAAACCGTACGATTGGCTTTTTTAGGGCTTGGAAATGTGGCGCTTTCTTTGCTTCGCTACATGAACGAACCGAATGTCGCGGAAAAAATCCGCACACTCGGGTTTGAGTTTAGGATAACGGGGATTGCGACGGAAACGCGCGGGTGCATACTCAATTCACGAGGCATATCTTCATCGGAGCTGATTCGTCTTGGGAAAACCGGACATTTGCGTACCATTGCAGACGGGCGTTCCAAGGATGCGAGTTCTTTCGCTTGCATTGCCCCGGCCGATATTTATATTGAAGCCACCAGAGCAACGGACGACGGCGAACCCGCCGCTTCTCGCATAAAAGCGATACTTGACAGGGGAAAATCGGTGGTGACTTCAAACAAATCCCCGATAGCGTGGCGCGGGCGCGAACTTTCCGCGCTTGCGGAGAAAAGAGGCGTTTCGCTCAGATACGGCGCGACCGTGCTCGCGGGCTTTCCGCCGTGGAAACATTTGTTTGATTCCATTACGAAACAAGACATTACGGGAATGCAGATTTCCGTGAATGCGACAAGCAATCAGATTTTGACTTTGATGCTTGAAGAAGGGAAAAGTTTCGATGAAGGCGTAAAGCTCGCGCAGGAAATGGGCATCGCGGAGTCCGACCCGAGCGATGATACGGACGGACACGACACGCAGAAAAAACTCGTGATTCTTATCAACTCGCTCATGGACGCGAACATCACTCCCGATGATGTGAAGATGGAAGGCATCGGCGCGGTAACGCTTGGCGACCTTAAAAAAGCGGATGCGATCGGAAAGAGGATTCATCTTCTCGGCCGCGCATGGAAAGAAAAGAACGGGATACGCGCGGAAGTGAAACCCATTGAAACGGACAATCCGTTTTTTATTTCCATGAAAGGAACGGCGATGGGAATATATTTCACCACTCCGGCGGGAAACTTCGGCATTCGGCTCGACCTCGGCCCGAAAGAGTACGCCATTATGGCGACCGCGGCGGGAATGTTTGAGGATATTATTACGGTGGCGAAAACGCTATAATCACAAGCGAGGAGAAAATGAAAGAATTTCTTTCATGTTCTCGGAGTGCCGTGATTATAGACCCAAAAGATTCGCAACCTCGGGATTTTGGGTATATAACAATTTTGGAGAAGATGCGAGACCGGACGGTATTGTCCGGTCTTTTTTGTGTATTAATCCGAGCCGCAAATACCCCCCCATATCGTACAATTTCGTCAACCGAGTTTTGGTTTTTCTCCTATAGCTATTTCTCGCATATGCCACTTAGCCGGATTAATTTGGTTGATAATCAACTCGGATTGCAGGTAATGTGCCTCGTACACCGGCTTCTTCTCTCCTCAAAACGAACGATTTTAAGCTCGCAACACGATGATTTCGCATGTATTTTTTTTATACACGCGAATTGTTTCAAAAAAACGAAAAAAATGCTTACGCTACCGAACTAAAACGACTACGCTATCAACCAAATTAATCCGGCTATTACGCATATGCGAGAAATAGCTATAGGAGAAATGGTGGGTATTTGCGGCTCAGATTAATAAGAATCCGCATCAAAGAAAAAAACAGAAAAACAATTTCCATCGCGCCGATGCCGGAAAGAATTTGCTTTGTTCGGCGCGAATCCGTGCGTTTCCATAAAATCCACACGGCGATGAGCGCGAAAAGAATTTCAACGGCGGAAACGTATTGTCCGTAATGCGCGGGGTTCCAAATAGGAAACGGAGCTGTGAAATCGCCAGTATACCCTATTTTCGATGGTAAAATATATGTGGATTAGTTCAAAGACCATTCCTTATCGGTTGTGGTACAATAAAGACCATGCTCTCCCTGTGGATTATCGTCTTTATCGCTTCTCTTTTCGCTTTGGTAAAAGGCGCGGATTGGTTTCTTGGGAGTGCGGAAAAAATCGGGCGCTCTTTCGGGTTGTCGCCTTTTGTCGTCGGGGTTCTTATCGTCGGTGTCGGCACCTCTCTCCCTGAACTTGTCGCCGGGGTTTCCGCCGTCTTACAGGGCGTAAGAGATGTCGCGGTGGCAACGGCGGTCGGGTCGAATATCTCCAACATCCTTCTTATTATCGGAATTTCGGCGGTAATAACGAAAAAGATAGTGGTCGACAAAGACCTCATCGACTCGGAACTTCCCATGCTTTCCGTCGCTACGGCCGTCTTTCTCGTCACGGCGTACGACGGCATCATAACTTTTACGGAATCGGTATTTTTGGTTGTCGCATATCTTATCTATCTCTTCTACACGTTTGACGGCGAAGGAGACGAAACGAACGACACGCTTCATCTTCTGGCGCAGACGAAGCCGGAAGTAAAAGCGTCTGATTATCTGCGGCTCTTTCTTGGAATGGCAATACTTGTTTTCGGCGCAAAATATATCATCAGTTCGGTCGTATCCTTGTCGGAAATTTTGAATATCGCGCCCGGTCTCATATCCCTCACCGCCATAGCGCTCGGCACTTCACTTCCGGAGCTGATTGTTTCCGTAAAGGCGGCGAAAGAAAAAGCGTATGATGTGGCGGTGGGAAATATTTTCGGCTCAAACGCTTTCAACGCCCTCATGGTGACGGGCATTCCGGGGCTTCTTGCCGGGGCATCTTCCCTGCATGCGGATGAAAAAACCCTTTCCGTCGGACTGCCGATTATGGCACTGGCGACTTTTCTTTTTATCATATCGGGAATCTCGCGGAGAATTTACAAATGGGAAGGAATGATGTACATTCTGCTGTACTTTTTCTTCCTCGCGAAACTTTTCGGCGCGGCGTGATTCCCAAAATTCGTATCTCCTCACACCCCACCTCAGTCCTCCCCTCTAAAA
>CAYPFT010000026.1:0-21161 GCA_964410165.1 uncultured Candidatus Saccharibacteria bacterium | reverse complement strand
AACGCCTCCGGTTGCGGAAAGCGTTTCAGGGTACATTTAATGATTGGAAAATACTGCAAAACTAAAAAATACTCTGATGTTCACCAAACCCTTCACTCAAATCAGTAAACATGATGCGAATATCGCCGGCGGAAAAGGCGCTAGCTTGGGCGAAATGACGCAAGCGGGCATTCCCGTCCCGTCCGGCTTCGTCGTCCTCGCCGATGCTTTTGAGCAATTCCTGAAAGAAACGGACTTAAACGTTGAAATCGACTCCATTCTCCACACCGTAAACCACCAAGAAATGCATACTGTTGAGCACGCTTCGGAAAGGATACAAAAGCTCATTTTGGAAGCAAAAATGCCGGAAGATATTGCGAACGAAATCAAAAGCGAATTTGAGAAACTCGGCGCGGAATTCGTCGCCGTGCGTTCCTCCGCCACCGCCGAAGATTCTGCCTCCGCCGCATGGGCGGGACAGCTGGATAGCTTTCTCAATACCACCAAAGAAACTCTCCTTGAAAACGTGCAAAAATGCTTTGCCTCCCTCTTCACCCCTCGCGCCGTCTTCTACCGCTTTGAGAAAGGTCTCCACGATCAGAAAATCTCCGTCGCCGTCGTCGTCCAAAAGATGGTAGATTCCGAAAAATCCGGCATCGCCTTTTCCGTCCATCCCGTAACCGAAGACAGAAACCAGCTCATCATTGAAGCGGGATTTGGGCTTGGCGAAGCGATTGTGTCCGGGCAGGTTACGCCGGATAGTTATGTGGTGGAGAAGGATAGAATTATCTCCGGAAAAGAAAATGTTAAGGAAGAAAATGGTGTACAAAAAATGCACGCCGTAATTACTCAAACGGAATTCATCACCCCGCGCGAACGAGAATATGCGCTTGCCCCGGTGTACTGGAACTCTCTGGCGCAAACTTCCGAGGAGATTAAAAAACTTTACGGGGTAGCAATAGATGCGCATCGGCTTCTTTTTAGAAAGGGGCATATGCGGCTCGCCATAAACAAGGCGGAATGGGACAGGGTTTCATCTTTTGTTGCCGGTCAGATATTGGAAAAGGAAAGTTATTTTGTTGCCATCAAGAATAAGACTTTTGAGGCAAAGAAAAAAATAGAGAAACTCATTCACCGTCTTGAGGACATTGATTTTGCACAGTGTTCCTTTCCAAAACTTGTATCAGAGGCGCGAAACATACAAGAAGCTTTTATGTCTTACGACACGGCAAGCGTGTATGCGTGGTTTACCGCCGGAGATGAGGTTAAGCGGCTTGCGGGGGAGCATTTGGGAATCGCTTCGGAAGAGCTTGATATAATTTCTCTTCCTTCCGCACCAACCATCGTTACGCAAATGGAAGAAGATATTTTAGTTGCCGCATCGCAGGGCGACACATCGCCGGAAAAACTGGACAGTCTTGCGTCCCGATATTTCTGGGTTCCGTTCGGTTACGATGGCCCGACGACATGGGATGCCGGGCATTTTCGGGAAATGATTCAGAAAAAAATTGATGGGAGAAACGCCGCAAAAGAATTGGAGATATTTCATGAACGGCGGAAAAGTATGGCGGCGCGGGCGGAAGAGATACAAAAGGAGTATCAGTTCGGGGAAAAGGAACTTCATTATATTGAAGTTTTGCGGGCTATTGCGCTTTGGACGGATGAGCGCAAACAACTGCACTTTCGGCTCTGCTCTAAATATGACGGCATCTTGAAGGAGCTTGGTCGCCGTTTTGGTTTTCAAAGGGAAGAATTGAAATATCTTTTTACGGAAGAACTTGAGAAGCTCGAAAAAGACGCCGATACTCTCCGAGAAACTGCACAGTGGCGAATGCAAAACGAATTCATGACCATCGGAGAAAAGGGAATGGCGAGGGTCGCTTCCGACGAGGAAATGCGGGAAATAAAACTTGTGGCATTTCCGGAGATTGTTTATGAGAGTATAGACACATTGCGCGGCGTGGTGGCGTGCGCCGGACCATCCGCAAAATATCGCGCTCGCGTCAAGGTATTGCATTCGCCAAAAGAGGTTTCAAAAATCGAGCCGGGAGAATTTTTAGTGGCGACAATGACGAGCCCGAACTTCCTTATTGGAATGAGCCGGGCGCTCGGCTTCATTACTGACGAAGGCGGAGTGACATCGCATGCCGCCATCACCGCGCGGGAAACAAACAAACCGTGTGTCATTGGCACAAAAAACGCGACCAAAGTCCTCAAGGATGGGGATTTGGTGGAGGTTGATACGGCGCTTGGGACAGTACG
The DNA here is from genome assembly GCA_964410165.1 of uncultured Candidatus Saccharibacteria bacterium. GTDB lineage: Bacteria > Patescibacteriota > Minisyncoccia > Phycocordibacterales > CAIJYI01 > CAIJYI01. The sequence goes on along the minus strand of CAYPFT010000026.1, from coordinate 18,920 downwards.
GATTTTAGAACGCGCTTCCGACGCATGGTATGATAAAAGTTTGGATTGGGCACACTATCTCACGCGACCGTTTACTTTGTTCGGCGCATCGCTCTGGCGGGGGTGGTATGATTCCGATGTTATTTTTAATCTTTTCGGCGTTCAAATGAAAAACGCGCTCTTTGTCGAGCAAGCGGCGGGCGTAGCGAGAAATTATCGCATAATAAATGAACTTGCTCATTACGGAGAAGGAATGAAAACTTTTCTTGAAAAGGATGAAAAAAGAGCCCGGCTCTTGCTTGATGAAGCGGCGGCGCTTAACGCCGAGGCGGAAAAATATCTTTCGAGAGAAAAAGAATTTGGCAATCTTTCTTCCGCGGTTGATTTTTTGATGAATCTGGCGCTTCGCGCGACGATACTTCCTTTTTGGGTCTTGCATTTTTCTACTGCCATAAAATATCACGACGAAGCTCTTCCGGAACTCGCGGAGAAACTGCGAGGCGTTTCGCATTATTCCGATTTTGTTTCAAAGATTGTAACTCCGCTCGCTGAAAAAATTCTCGAAAAAAACGGAGAAGATAAAAAATATTTAAGCCTCATCACTCTCTCTGAATTACTTTCAGGCAAGATGAGTTCTCTTGCGCAAAGAAAAAAAGAAGCGGAAAATGGAAAACGATTTTTGTATGAAGTTTTCGATGGAAAAGAAAAAGTGAGCTATGTTGATAATGTTCCGTCTATTCTTGCCGACCTTGAACATGTGCCGGTTTTTTCCGGTGAAATACACGGGCAAGCGGCACACAAAGGTAAGGTGAGCGGTATCGCGCGAATTGTTTACGGGATAGATAAAAATACTGTTTTCAACAAAGGCGACATCCTCATTTCCATCAATTCCAACCCGTCTCTGATGCCGCTTCTTGAAAAATGCGCGGGAATTGTAACCGACGAAGGCGGCGTCATGTGCCACGCGGCGATCATGGCGCGTGAATTTGGAAAACCCTGCATCATCGGCACAAAAATTGCCACGCAAGTTTTGCACGACGGCGACCTCGTGGAGGTGGACGCGGACAACGGAATCGTAAAAATTATCAATTAAATATTTTTAATGTTATGAAACAATCAAATTTAGAAAACCGAGTTTCACAAGAGTCGAAAGAGCGCGGGAAAGATGTGGAAATTCTCGTTAAGATTATCCGCCACGGTTTGCGCGACCCGAAGACGAACATGCTGACGGATATCGGGCGAAAAATTACGCGGGAAAAAGCCGAAGAAAGCGGTCTTTCGGGAGAAGATTTCAAGTATGTAAAAGCAGTCGGTTCAACCACCGGTCCGTACGCGGAAGTGGAAGGCGAAGAAATGGGACGCGCGCTTGAAACGGCGCACATTTACGCAAACGAAATCGCTCCAGACAGCGCCTTGAACACGCGGCCGACCGAAGTGCTTGATTACATGAAAATCGTTTCGCCCGCGCCGTATAATCACAAAGCCATATATGACGCGAATCTTCCTGAAAATTTTGACACTCTTACGACTGAAGAAAAAGTTGGAGCGCAGGCGGAAGCGCAAATCGCGGTAACAAAACATGTCCTCGGACTCACTGGCGAGAAAGCGGACCAGTACAAGAAAGAATGCGCCGGTTCGCTCGCGTATCTGCTCACCCATTATCAAAAAGCGGCGCATCATTTGGAGTCCGGATCGAAAACATTGATTCCCGCGGGCAATCACGGAAGTTTTATGGAATTTCTCATGCAGGCGGCGCTTGTGCGAAGGGACGCGGAAGGCAAGGAAATCCGCGGCTTTGGCACACTTGAAGAAATCGGCGGACCGCACAGTTCTTCAGAGGCCTTCAGCGTGAGCGTGGCGACAGACGAAAAAGGAAACGACAAGCCAATCAAACTTACTTTTGACGAAAAAAGCCGCCCGGATTTCGGGGAAATGCATCTTGATTCGGAAACGGTGAAATCGTTGGCGGAGTTTTACAAAGGACTTCATCCCGAACTTCGCGGACTGCGAGCGCATCAAGAATAGTTTAACTGAGTAAGGCGTGGCGGGAAGAAGGGAGACCTTTGTTACGCCGTAAAAAAAGAGAAAACAACCCATAGTTTACGGGCTGTTTTTGTGGTATATTGAAAATCATGGTCAAAAAAGAAACACAATATGGGAACTGCAGGAAAAAGAACGGTTTCTTATGCTGATTAGCCCGAATCATAAAAGAGCGTCGGTGTTGTTGCGAAATGTGGTTTCAGGCGATGTTGTTTTTATCGAACGTTTCAAAGAACGGCTCATTTTCCGTAAAAACGAAAAAGCCCCGGTACGGGACGGAACCCGTATGGGAGCTTCTTCATAGTAATACCTACAGTATACAGGAACAAAAAAATATGTCAAATTAATTTTATGCGCATCATAGACATCAACATAAACGAACAATCAAAAGCGCTCTACCGCGCTTCTTCCCCCCCCACCTCTTTAGAGGGGGAGGGTTGGGGAGGGGGTGGAAATCCGAATGAATGGCGCGAGCTTGGCGAAAAAGGAAAGGAACAAGTCCTCACTGAAGCGCAAATCCTCGAACTCTCCGACCTTATCGTAAAAATCGAAAACCACTACGGCTTCCCGTGTGATATTGAATGGGCGTTTGAGGATGGGAAATTTTATATCGTCCAGTCTCGTCCGATTACGACGCTTGCGACTGAACCAAGTTTTAACAATACCCCAACCGATAAAATTTTTAAGAATGAATGGGTAAAAAATGTAACGAGGGAAGTAACCATTTTTCCCGCAACAGGCGTAACAAAGAGTTTTGGACAAGTTTCTCAGGCATTTAATATCCCGTTTGACTATCAGCATATTTTGTTTGTTGACAACACTTGGTTTTATAAACAAAAGGAATACAAAGCTATCCAAAATATTTTCAGGAAAGAAATAGAAGAAGATGCGGAATATGTTTTAAAAATTTCCAGCAAGCAAAAGAAAGTCGGAGAGAACTTAAAGCGGTATGTTAAAGAGCTTGCGACAAAAGATTTTTCAAGGGATAATCTTCTCAAAAATATTCTTGAGTATGACCGGCGAATGACCGAGTTTTATTCATTCTGGTGGATAGCGATTCCCGCAGGAGAGGTTCTTGAAGAAAAAGTGCGAACGTTACTCATCAACAAACGCAGTACTCTAAAATTTGAGGATTTGATGTTCGTGCGAAATGAGCTGGAGCTTGTAAGAGAGAAGCGATTGCGCAATGAAATTGGCTTGAAGTGCGGGAGGTATGCGAATTACGACAAATTACCGGACGCGCTAAGGCAAGAATTTGAAAAACATGCTGATGAGTTCGGTTGGATAAATACGAGTTATCACATTGGCAGTCCTTTGAGAGCTGAAGATTTCTTTGAGAAGGTTCTGTCAGAAGACCCTCTTATCGAAACCAAACAGGCACAAGATGAACGAGAACGAGAGAAAAGCTTGCTTGAGGTATTTGCCAAGGATTTTAGCTCTGACGAACAGAAACTCATCGAAGCGATGCAGTCAATTATATACGCGAGAAATTACCAAAAAGAGACGGTTAATGAATGCCAACACAAAAGCGAGCCGTTCCTTCGGCAAGTTGCCCGGTATCTTGATGTTGAGCTTAATGTTTTTCTTTCATTTTCTCCGCAAGAAATATACAGATACTTGTTTTCAAAAGATGTCATGTCAAGCGAATTAGCGGCAGTAGCGGAAAAACGAGCGAAGGGATTTGTTATTGAATACAAATACAAGAAGATTACGGTGTATGAAGGTGAAGATATTAGAGCGTACCAAACCCGCGTAAAGAGCGGTCAAAGTACAGAGGGGATAAAAGAAGTAAAAGGTTCTCTTGCTTGCCGCGGACAGGTAACCGGCAAAGTACGAGTTATTTTAAAAAAAGAAGACATTGCTTCGTTTATTGACGGAGAGGTATTAGTGGCTGTAATGACGAGTATTGATTATGTTCATGTTATGAAAAGGGCTTCCGCGGTCGTGACAGACGAAGGAGGAATAACTTGCCACGCCGCTATCTTCAGCCGTGAATTCGGCGTTCCCTGTATTATCGGCACAAAAATCGCCACGCAAGTTTTGCACGACGGCGACCTGGTCGAGGTGGACGCGGACAACGGGGTGGTGCGGGTGATTGAGCGGGCGGAAAAACAATCCGTTTTTGTGATATACTGATAAAAAATATGACATTCTCGCCTAGCCCCCCAAAAACTCGCACTAACATTGTTTACGTTTTTATCGACGCTTCCAACGTGTGGAGCGCGGTGAAATCAGAACGGAAATTTCTTGAGTATAAAAACCTCAAAAATTATTTTAAGGAAAAATACAGCGTTCAAAAAGTTGAAATTTTTTACTACGATGCGTATCCGAAAGAGGGGACGAGGGAATATGACCTGAATGCGAAGCATAAGTTTTTTACGTATCTTAAAAAAGGGCTTGGTTTTGTCGTGAGGAAAAAAGAATTAAAAAGGATTTCTGTTTTTATGGGAGAGGAACAGTCTGTGATAGAAAAAGGAAACATGGATGTTGAAATCGTTATTGATGCCATTCACAATAAAGACAAATACGACACGGCTTTGTTGTTTACAGGAGATTGTGATTTTTTGGCTTTGGTGAATTATCTCAAAAACGACGGAAAGAAAGTGCACATCTATTCGTCCAAAGACAACATTTCGCACGAATTGCGAACGGGAGGAGATGGTTATTTCGATTTGAGAGGTATCAAGGAAATATGGGGTAAGGATTTAAAATATCGCGAAAAATGAACGCATAACGAAAACTACCCTCAGTTAAGAGGGTAGCCCTGGGATGTATAACCCTTCCGGTTATGAATAAACCGAAAGACATGGTCAATATACACTGATTTATGCTATAAAGCAAGTACGTTATCCACAATTTTAAATGGTATGCGAATCATAGACATCAACATAAACGAACAATCAAAAGCCCTCATAGAGGCGGCGTATAAAAGAGAGCAAGATTATTACATACAAGAGTTTGTCGGGTATCCGTTTGTATCCGCCGTTGCGCGGAGCGGAATTTCAATGGAAAAAGAGTTGGGTTTTCGGTATACGGATTTGATATATAGGTTTGCGAACGGGGTTGGCGAAATGGGATACCGTAAAAAGGATTTTTCTGATATTTATGCGCAAATTGCCGAGAAATTAAATTCAGATGGTTTTTATCTGGAGAATATTGAAAATAAATATATGAATACTTTTGAACGGTATTCTGACTTATTTGAAAAAATAAGAAAAGGGTTGCGTGATTTAACAGATGATGAACTTTTGGCTGTCTTGAAAAATATCTTTACAGCTCTTGGCGATTCTGTGGGAACAGCCCATATTCTTGAATCAATCGGGCAGTGCATAGAAGAAGACTTTCGCGTTGCACTTGCCGCTTGCGGAGTCGGTGCAGATAAAATGGAGAATGCGGTAAAAGTTCTTTCATCGCCCGTGCGGATGTCTTGGATAGAGCAAGAAGAAAACGAATTGATGGTTATTGCGAAGATGGGCAAGACCCAACAGCGCGTCGCCATCGCGGAACATGCCAAGAAGTGGTACTGGGTAAAAACCAGCTATGCCAGTCGGGGAAACCCTACTGAGGAATATTTTTATGCTCGATTGAGCGAGGTTTTTGAAAAAGAAACCCCGTCGTTTGAAGCGGTTTCTGAAGACAAGAAAACGGTAATTCAAAAGCTTAATCTTACTGAACGAGCAAAGAAATTAATAACGCTTATTGAAAAAATCGCCGAATGGCAGGATCGTCGCAAGGGCAATGTATATAAAACGGTGGACAATGCGTTTTTGCTTTTTGCTTTTTTGGAGGAAAAGTTCGGTGCGGAGAAAAATATTTTTTCTCATCTCGTGTCGTCTGATATTGAGAAAATACATACGGTAAACGATTGTCACGCTCTCATTCCAGAACTTGTCGGGCGAAAGGCGGGAATGTATATTCTTCAAAACGAGGTGGGGGAGTATATCATTTTTGGCAGTGACGTACCTACCGTGGATATTCTCCGTCGGAAGCAAAAAAGCAATTTATCCGAGGTTCGTGAAATAAAAGGTTCAACGGCGTTCAAGGGAAAAATTATCGGTAAGGTGAAAGTATGCCGAACGATGAGTGATATTTCCGCTTTTCCAGACGGAGACATTTTAGTAACGTCCATGACCCGACCGGAATTCGTCCCCGCGGTAAAAAAATCAATCGGCGTCATCACCGATGAAGGCGGCATCACTTGCCACGCCGCCATTGTCGCCCGCGAGCTCAAAAAACCCTGCATCATCGGCACGAAGATTGCGACGCAAGTCCTCCACGATGGCGACCTTGTGGAGGTGGACGCAGACAATGGGGTGGTGCGGGTTTTGGAAAAAGCCTAACATCTGCTACCATACGGTAATGAAAAAAGAAAACAATTACGCTTTTATAGACAGCCAGAATCTTAACCTCGGCATACAAAAACTCGGGTGGAAATTGGACTACAAAAAATTCAGAGTGTACCTGAAGGAAAAATACCATGTCGAAAAGGCATACTTGTTCATCGGATTTGTAGCGTTCAACCAAGGGCTTTACGATCGCTTGCAAGAGTCCGGATTTATCTTGAGATTCAAGCCGACCATTCCGGACGAGAGTGGAAATATAAAAGGAAATGTCGATGCCGATCTCGTCCTTCGTGCGGCTTTGGAAATGCATGAATACGACAAGGCGGTTATTGTTTCAAGCGATGGGGATTTTTATTCGCTCGTCCAGCATCTTTACGAAGCGGGCAAACTGCGCACGGTTTTAAGTCCGGATAAGAAAAATTGTTCAACTTTGCTTCAAAAGACGGCCAAAGAGAAAATGCAATATACGAATGAACTGCGGCACAAGTTGGAGTATGTTTCAAGAAACAACAAAAAGTAAAAAAGATGAAAAGAAAAACACCGCGTAAGGACGAACCCTTAAGCAGTGTTTCTCTCTAGAGATACAAGTATAGTATATACAATCACAAATAAAAAGTCAAATTTTTGAGGAGTTGCATAAAGATGAGAAAACGAAATTGTATGAAATACAAAGTACTTGAAACATTCAAAGAGATTATCGGCGGCGATCCGGTGTTTTTGATTCATGCCACCATTGCGCCGCTTTTTATGGGCGTGCCGTGGCGGAGCGGGGAAGAACCGATACACACATTTGCCGCCGTAAAGGGTCGGGATACATACTTTGCTCTCAATGAAAAACGGTATTTTGAAGAAGCAACGAATATGTTTCGCCGATACTATGCAGGCGGGGTTTCTCTTGAAGATCTCAAAGAAAAATATTCCGCATACGAAAGAAATACGCGGGAGCTGTACTTTAAGATTATGAGTACGGACATCTCGGCTTCTTCCGATCGTGAACTTCGGAATTTCATGCATGAAATTAACGAGCGGTATCTTGAACTCATACAAACCGTATATATTGAAGCAATCGATTACGACAAGATACTTTCCGTTATCGGTTCACGGCAAAAAGAAAAACTTGATGCGATCTGGGAAAGGGCGACGGAGGCGGCTTTCGTGTCTTTTGAAGGAAGGTATTTGCGCAACATGACGGATCTTGTTTCTTCGAACGAGGATAATCTTATCCGAAAAGCCAAATTTATGTTTACCGATTACTTTTGGCCGAAAAGCGACAATGAAATCGAGGCGGCGCTCAAAAGCATTCGGAACGATCTCGACGAGAAGAAAAGGGAAGTGGCGCTCATGTACGCAGAAGCGCAAGAAAAAGAAAATAAACATGCAAAGTGGATCGGCACCCTCGATGCCGACTCGAAACGCATTGCGGAATATATGCAGCTCATGATGTTTTTTCGAGATATTCGCAAAGACCCCATTGCGCAAGCCCTTGCGATATTGGCGGATATTTCGACGATTATGACACAACGAGCGGGAATAGAAGTTCGCCACGCGCCGTATATTTTTCTCTATGAGTACATGAAAGGGGTTGAACACCTCAAGAGTATTCGAGATGAAATTTCTTCCCGAGAACGCGGGTGCCTGTATCTTGCCAGCCCCGACTATGCGTACGAGATAGAACATTGTGATTTTCCCGATGTTGAAAAGCAATTGCAAGAATGGACGAAACATCCCAAACACGATGCGGATGAACTGAAGGGACACACCGCTTGCCGCGGGTTCGTTCGCGGCATTGTGCGCGTGGTATCCGATCCTCACGATGATAGAGGATTTCAAGACGGGGATATTTTGGTAACGAGCATGACTCGTCCCGAATTCATGCCGATCATGAAACGAGCCGGCGCCGTTGTGACGAACGAAGGCGGCATTACCTGCCATGCCGCCATTGTGTCCCGAGAACTCAAAAAGCCCTGCATCATCGGCACCAAAATCGCGACGCAAGTCCTCCACGATGGCGACCTTGTTGAAGTGGACGCGGATAATGGAGTGGTGCGGGTGGTTGAAAGAGCTAAATAGCATTCTGCGAACATGGGGCGAAATAACCGCCCTTGTTTTTTTCTTGTGAATGTGAGATTATTTACCTTATGTAAAGCCGGCGTTTTATGGGACAAAAAGAAACAGAAAGAAAGATAGAAGAAATTTTCACCCGCGGGGCGGGGCAGTTTGTTGATCCTGACGGAGCGTTTAAGAAAAAGCTCATGGCAAAAGCGGCGGGGAATTACCCGAAGGACATCATCGTCAAATTCGGCGTTGACCCGAACCGGCCGGACATTCACTTGGGGCATGCGGTAGTTTTGCGCAAACTTCGCCAGCTTCAAGATTTGGGGTGCAAGGTTGTTTTTCTTGTCGGGGACTTTACCGCGCAGATAGGCGATCCGACAGGGAAGAGCAAGATGCGGCCGGAGATTGAACAAAAAGAAGTAGAAGCGAACGTGAAGACCTATCTTGAACAAGTGGGGAAGATTTTGAAAGTTGATGATACGAAAGTATTTGCTTGGGTTCGTAATTCTGATTGGTTTACCGCGATTACCGACCTTGTTTTTCCGAAAGATACAAAATTAAATCTTCCTCTTCAAAAAGACGGGCAAAAAGTAGAATTTCTGATTGATGCAAATTCGTTTATCGGTAAAGCATTCGCTTTTGAGGATACTCGCATGCAGAGCAAGAATTTTGGACGTAAAGAGATTTCCGTCATTACTTTGCGAAGTTTTTTGCAAGCGCTTCGTAAAATTACACATGCGCAATTAATTGACCGTGATATGTTTCAAGAACGCATTAACAACGGTCAAGAACTTTATTTGCACGAAATGATGTATCCCGTGCTTCAAGGGATTGATTCGTTTATTTTTGTTCGCATGTTTGATTCATGCGATATTGAAGTCGGCGGCACAGACCAGCATTTTAATATGTTGATGGGGCGTACCGTTATGAAAAATGAGGGAAAAGAACCCCAAGCGGTCCTCTCTTTTGATCTTCTTGTCGGTACGGATGGTAAAGAAAAAATGAGTAAGTCGCTTGACAATTACATCGGCATTACTGATGAGCCGGCGGATATGTACGGGAAGGTCATGTCCATTCCCGATTCGGCTCTCGAGACATACTTTGAGCTTTGTACCTACACGTCAATGGATGGAGTACGGGAAATTTTATCCAAAATAGAAAAGGGCGGCAATCCGCGCGATGCCAAGATGCGGCTCGCGAAAGAAATAGTGTCTATTTACCATGGAGAATCGGCGGCAATCCGCGCTGAAGAAGAATTTGTCAATATTTTTCAAAAAGGCGCAATGCCGGGCGCAATGCCGGAAATTCCGGTTATTCAAGACGGAGATCTGTTCGAGGCGGTGAAACAATATTTCCTGAACCAAAACGAAGAGAAAAGCAACGCAGAGATTCGCCGGCTTTTCGAGCAAGGCGCAATTTCGCTCAACGAAGAAAAAATTACCGATCCGCATGAAAAAGTGCAAATTCCGGAAAATGGCGCGGTAATAAAAATAGGAAAAAAAAATTGGTTTCGGGCGATGTTCAAGGAGTAGCGGTTACGTATCTACTGACCTTTCCGCATGAGGTTAACGCAAAATCCGCTGATTTTTGCGATTACTCGCCATTCACCGAAAAAATCATTTCACCGTACCGCGGGTACGGCTCATGGTTTTTTCGGCTCCATGTCATCGTACTCGCTGAAAATCATCAAATTTTGGCATGTTAACCTCATGCGAAAAGGTCAGTAAAAACTTTTTCACGCATATCTTTCGCAATGATATTCCAGTCATATTTTTCAAAGGCGAGTGCTTTGGCATTTTTGATAATCTCGGCCGTTTCTTCCGGATTTTCGAGAAAGAGTTTTACGGCGCGGGCGATTCCTTCCGGGTCGTGCGGTTCAACAGCGCGACCGGTGCTTGGCTTTTCCGGGTTACGCTCGGGATCAAACAAAAAATCCGCAATGCCGCCTTCCTGCGTGGCGATGACGGGAAGATTCGCCGCGAAAGCCTCTATAAATGAATTTCCCATGCCTTCGGAGAGCGAAGGGCGTATGAAAATATCCGATACCTTCAAGTATTTCGGCATTTCCGTATGATCCACTTGTCCCAAAAAGAGAACTCGATTTTCCGCATTGCGCGCTTTTGCGAGCGTGCGGAGCATGGCGTCGTCTGGCCCGATGCCGAGTACGAGAAATTTTACATTCTCCGGCAAATAAGCAAGCGCTTTGATTACGTCGTCAACGGCGTTTTTCGTCACGAGGCGCGAGGTGGTAATGAGAAATACATCGCCGTCTTTTTTACCGAGTTTCGTCCTGAGCGCGTCGAGTTCTGATTGCGGGTACTCCTGCGAAAAATGTTTGGTATTGACGGCGTTCGGGATTATTTCCACCCTTCCTTTGAAACCCATGTCGCGCGCCCATTGCGAGAGAAACGTTGAAATGGACTGCACCATGTCGGCTTTGGTAAATCCCCGCACGAAAAGGGGATAGAGCGGGCGCATTTTTTTCTTGATGTAATCAATCGGGTCGCCTTCTTGAAGTGTAAGGAGGTATTTTACTTCAGGATGAAAGGTCTTGAAAATACCGGCCGGTACTCCGCACGAATGAGCCATCATCGCCCAAACACCGTCATAATGGTATTTTGTATGAAGATTGCCCGCTTTCCGCGCGGCGAGGAATTGGAAAATAAACTTGTTCAAATAGAGCGGAAACTTTCTCAAATCCGCCATCGTCGGCTCGTGCCGTGCCGCTCCGATGCGGTGTACTAAAACATTTCCGATTTTTTCCACTTTCGGAAGCGTATCGTCGAAGCGAAGCGTTATCATATGGAATTCAATTTCCGAAGGTGAAATCCGGTCGGTAATTTCTTTGATAGCAACTTCCGCTCCGCCCACAGCTTTCGGGTAGTAAGCAAGGGAAAAAATAAGAACTCTTTTACGCATGTTGTATGTTGTTTTTTGCGGCCACAATTTCACCGATGTAGTCTTTGATGCTTTTTTCCGCTTTCCACCCGAACTCATTTTTCATGCGTGAAGTGTCAATCTTGCCGCTTGTGCGATTCCCTTTTCTTTCCGGCAACATTTCAATGGGTACTCCGAACATTTCCGCGATATCGAGAATGGAATATGAGTCTTCGTTTCCGAGGCCGTATTCGTCCCCGGAACCTTTTTCTCCCACAAGAAGAAGTCCGCGCACAATATCGTCAACATGCGTAAAGTTTCGCCGCTGGGTTCCGGGAAGCCTGACGGGAAGCGGGTTTCCGGCAAGATATTTTTGACGGAAAATTTCTATGAGCGTTCCGCGTGTTCCGGCGCGTTCTCCGGGGCCGTAAACGTTGTAGAAATAAGCGATGGCGTAAGGAAAATCGAACCACTCGCTGTAATTTCTCACCAGTTCGGTATTGGCCGCCTTCGTCCACGCGTAAGGGCTTTGGTCGCGCCCAAGACCGCCATCGGCAAACTTCGTACTTGACCCGGCGTAAACAATCTTCGGTTTGCGTTTGCGGCAAAATTCGAGCACGCCAAGCGTTCCAAAAGTATTCATGTCAAAAGCGAGCGAAACGTCGCCGAAGCTTTCTTCGGTACGGGAGTATTCGCCAAGGTGATACAGAATATCTATCTGTTCCGGAATAAGTTTTTCAATATCTTTCGTGTGTCCCTCGCGATATTCCGCACCCGGCACATGGTTTTCTTTTGTGCCGGTAAAGTAATTATCGAGAGAAATTATTTGGTTATCGACATTTTCTCTTAATTTTCGAACAAGGTGCGTGCCGATAAAGCCGGCGCCGCCGGTAACAAGGATGGTAAGGTTTTTGTTTGCCATGGTAATACGATACTTGAAAGTTATAGGGTTTGTAAAGATTCCATGTTTTAGGGAAACAGGCGGAAGTAGCCGATTTCGCCGCCGGTGTTGTAAATGATCGCGGCGATGATTCCGAGCCCGAGAAAGACCGCGGTAACACCGAGGACTATCATAAAATGGCGTTTGGCTTCCGTAAGCGTCTTCTCGTCTCCTTGGGCGATGATTATTCGAAAGGCGAAAAAAACAATAAGCACGACCAGCGCCGGAATGGCGATTTTGATGATGATGCCGATAACGACGCGGGCGAAGCTGTAGGCCGAACCCCCGTCCGGGGTAGTAGGCGGGCCGAGCTGTTCCAAAGCAAAAACCGCACGACCCGAAAAAAGCAAAACGGAAGCTGAAAACACGTCATAAAACGTTTGAAGCATAATTACATGATACACGAGGGTCGGTTTAATCGCAAAGGAAAAACAACTGCATAATACAGAGAGTTTTGTAATGCGGTGAATATGGTACTATAAAGTGATATGAAGATAAACTCAGTAAAATTCATAAAAGGGATACGCGGTACCGACCCGATTTTGAATGATTCGAGACCGCAGTTCGCGTTCGTGGGGCGTTCCAATGCGGGGAAGTCAAGCGTCATCAACGCGCTTCTCGCGAGGAATGGCGTCGCCAAATCAAGTTCTACTCCCGGAAAAACGAAAGAGATCAATTTTTTTCTCGTAAACGAAAAATTCTTTTTTGTTGATTTTCCGGGGTACGGTTATGCGAAAGTTTCTGACAAAGAAAAAGAAAAATTGGTCAAATTGATTCTCTGGTATCTTCTGGAGTCGGGAGCCAATCCGAAGATTGTGTTTTTGATTATTGATGCAAATGTGGGGATTACGAAAAAAGACGAAGAAATGGTACGCGCGCTTACGGAAGGAATGGTATCTTTCGTTGTGATTGGGAATAAAATTGATAAAATAAACAAAAGCATCCGTAAAAGAGAAATCGAGAAACTGAAAGCCACCTGTTTCGGTGCGGAGTTTGTGTCGTTTTCCGCGAAAGAAAAAATCGGAGTAAACGAAGTTTTGAAAAAACTGACGGAGTAAAAGCACCAAATTCAAAATTCCAATCCGCCAGCTGGCGGACCAAATAAATCACAATGCTCAGAATTAAAAATCTCAAAAACAAAACGGACTGTTTGGAATTTATTTTTTTGAATTTGAAATTTATTTGGAGCTTGTGATTTGAGATTTGTAATTTTAACTTTTTATGAACCCCAAAGACAAAAAAGAACGCTTCTCTTGGTGGGAGCTTTCGGTGAAAGAATTGGAAAAAGAGCTTGATACGGATGTGAAGAACGGCCTCTCAAAAGAAGAGGTTGCCGAGCGCCAAAAAAAGTACGGGAAGAATGTTTTTCGGAAGGAAAAAGAAGCGGGAACCGCCGCGCTTCTTTTCCGGCAGGTCAAAAGTCCCCTTGTGTGGGCGCTTCTCGTTGCCGGGACCATCACCGTCCTCCTGCATCATTTTCTCGACAGCATCGTGATTTTTTTCGCGCTCGGCATCAATGTCATTATCGGGTTTCTCCAGGAAAAACGTGCCGGAAAGGCGTTTGAAGCACTCCTCACTTCCCGGGAAAAGTATGCCTCGGTTGTTCGCGGCGGAGAGCGTTTTCTTGTTTCGTCCGAGAATCTGGTCCCCGGGGATGTTGTCTTCCTTGAACACGGCTCGTATGTTCCCGCGGATGCGCGCTTGGTTGAGCACAATGATCTCATGGTCAACGAAGCGATGCTTACCGGAGAATGGATTGACGTAGAGAAGAACGCGGAAGGGTTGCAGGAAGGAAGCATCCCCACGGAACAACCGAACATGGTCTGGATGGGAACGCTTATCTCCTCGGGACACGGCCGCGTGGTCGTGGTGGAAATCGGAGAACGCACGCAATTTGGCAAGATTGCGAAAGGAGTTTCGGGCTCTTCGTCGGGAAGCGGCACTCCGACTCCTTTTCAAAAAAATATAGCGGAATTAGTGCGATTTCTCACCGCTATCGTACTCGTTGCCGTCGCATTCATTTTTGTCCTCGGCATAGTGCGGGCGGAGCCGCTTTCCGAGATGCTTCTTGTCGCTATCGCCATCGCCGTTGCCGTCTTACCTGAAGGATTGCCCATCGCGGTAACCGTTGTGCTTGCCATAGGCATGGAGTCAATTCTCAAGAAAGGGGGACTGGTCAAAGAACTTTCCGCGGCGGAAACTCTCGGGGGCGCCACAGTCATCTTGACCGACAAAACCGGCACCCTTACGGAGGCAAAAATGCGCCTTGAACAGATTATTGTCGCGGAAACTTTCGCCGCCGAAGCTCCGCGGGCAAAGGCGTCTTCCATCGAAGCGGCGCACCGCGACGGGCAGGATGTTCTTGATATTGCGATCCTTTCAAGTGATGCGTACATTGAAGGCGGGAGAGAGATGAAAGCGGAAGGATCGGAGCCCATAGTACGCGGTCGCCCCATTGAACGCGCCGTGATTCTCGCGGGGCTTGCATCGGGGGTGAATCAGGAAACTCTGCTCTCGGAATTTCCGCGCATTGATTTTCTCCCCTTTGAATCCAAGAATCGTTTTTCCGCGTCTCTCCATGAAAGAAAAGAGCACAAAAAAAGGCGCCTGATCCTTTTCGGCTCCCCGGAACTGCTTCTTGCGCATGCGGGATCCGTCCATGCGTTCGGCAAGCCCGGCATCCTTCATGAAGCGATGCGGGAAAAATTCGCCGCGATCCAGAAAGAAAAAGCGTTTCTTGGGATGCGTTTGGTGGCGGTCGCCTATAAAGACGCGGACATGAATAATCTTTCAAAAGACATGGGGAAAGAATGTCCGGATGATATCGTCTTCGCGGGATTGATTGTGCTTCACGACCCCGTGCGTCAAGACGCTCCCGTATCAATTCAAAAAGCGAAAAATGCAGGCGCGAGAGTCATTATGGCCACAGGGGATTACGCCGGCACGGCGGAAGGCGTAAGCATCGCCGCGGGCATCGGAAGCCCCGGCGAAGGGGCGCTTACCGGAACGGAGATTGAGGAAATGAGCGACGAGAAGCTCGGCGAAGTCCTTTTGAAACACTCCATATTCGCCAGAGTCCTGCCGCATCAAAAACAGCGAATCGTCCGTATTTTACAGGAACAAGGTGAAATAGTCGCCATGACCGGCGATGGCGTGAACGATGCCCCGGCGCTTCGAAGAGCGGACATCGGCATCGCGCTCGGAAGCGGGACGGAAGTGGCGAAGGAGGCCTCGGATATTATTCTCCTGAATGATGATTTCGGCGTTATTGTTTCGGCCATTGAAGAGGGGAGGCGGATACTCTCCAACTTGAAAAAAATCGTCATCTATCTTTTATCCACAAGCTGGAGCGAGATTGTTCTTGTCTCCGCGGCTCTTCTTTCCGGAACGCCTCTGCCTTTATTGCCCGCTCAAATTCTCTGGGCAAACATCGTCGGGGAAGGATTTATGAATTTCGCTTTTGCTTTTGAACCGCCGGAGAAAGGCAGTATGTCCCGCGATCCGAGAGAAACGTCCATGAAGCACGTTATCACGCCGAAAATCCGTTCATTTTTGTTCGTTATCGGAGGAGTAACGGGCGCGAGCTTAGTGGGACTCTACGGCGCAAGCGTTTCAAACGGCCTTCCGATAGAAAAGACCCGCACCATTGTTTTCATCGCACTCTCGCTTTACTCAATACTCTTTGCTTTCTCGCTTAAAGATTTTCATGCGCCAATCTGGAAAATGGATTTCCTCGCAAACAAATACCTTCTCGGCGCATTTGCCATAAGTCTCGCCATTCTTGGCTCAGCCCTCTTTTTCCAGCCGTTTGAAACCCTCCTCTCGCTCGTCTCGCTCTCTTGGTTTGAAATGGGCTTTATCGCCGTCATAGGCATGGCGAACTTGTGCGTAATTGAAGCGGCGAAACATTTTATTTTTCGTTCAAGACTTTGATAGGACTTGCGCACGAGCGCAAAGATTTGGTCGGTGAGTCCTCCACTTGGAGGTCTCACCGCCAAATCTCCGATTTCGGCGCTGAATTTTGGCGGTTCCACCGCCAAGAGGCGGAGAAACCGACCAAAATTCCTCGCCGAAACCGTACGCTGTTGCAACAGTGCGTAAGTCCCATTTATATGTTTCGTAATTCAAAGTTCAAGATAAAAAAATGCTCCGGGGGTAATTCGGAGCATTTTGTAAAAGGCGGGATTTGATTACAGCAACTTCGGGTCAAGCTGGTTGTTGGACGGCGTAATTTCCATAAGTTTGTTCAGATACGCCCAGAATTTATCGTTTCCGCCCAATTCACCGGCGCATTCAATGGCTTCCGCTTCGCGCCGCGCTCTTGAGTGAATGGAGTCAAGAGGGAAGTGGCGGTACACCCAGGCAACTTTGCCGCTTTTCCCGTATTCATTCATCGCTTGCGTCATGGTTTCGTGGAATTTTTTGCAAAACGGACATTCAGGGTCCGAGTATTCAATGATAAGAAGCTCCGCGCCGGGGTTTCCGGAAATATGGTCTTTTTCCGTAACGGGATCCAGAGCTATTTTTGCGCCTCCTTTTCCGCCGGAAAGGGCGGCTTCGATCATTTGCTTAACGGTATCGTAGGGTTGCGCGCCGCTTATCGGAAACATTTCTCCGCTTTTAGCGAGGATGACGCTGAACGGCGTCCCCTGTACTCCGGCTTTAATGCCGCTTTGGTATCCGGTCTCCACATCCGCCGCGTGCCGACCGCTTGCGAGGCATTCCGTAAACGCCTTCTTATTGAGGCCGACTTCTTCGGCGATGGTTGATTTTTTCAGTTTTACTGCGGGGCTTCCGCCGGTCGGAGCCGCCGAGCGGTTGCCCGCTATTCCATTCGCTAAAATGGCGCCCGCGATGAGAATGCCGGCGACAATAATTGATATGGGAACGGCGAGCGATGGCTTTGACTGGATAGCGGGAGCAGGCGATGTCCGCGTTGCACCGTCCTCGCGAATTTCTTCCTCTTGTTTATCGCCACTCTGTTCTTCCGACAGATGAATCGTATTTTTTTCTTTGTCCATAAAATATTTTTTAATTTACTGATATGCTGAAAATTGTAACATACTCTATAACCACAAGCGAGAAGAAAGCGAAAATTTATTTTCATTTTCTTCGAGTGCCGTGGTTATATACTCAAAAACTTTTGCAAACCTGTGGCTTTTGAGTATATAGGACTTACGCACCGATGAAAGATGTGGTCGGTGAGTCCGCCCTTTTGGCGGTCTCTCCGCCACATCTTCGGCTTTTGGCAGAGAATTTTGGCGGTTCCACCGCCAAGAGGCGGAGAAACCGACCAAAATTCTACACCAAAACCGTATGTTTCCGCAACAGTGCGTAAGTCCTAGTATATAAAATGTCGCCAAGGCAAAGACACAGTATTTTCTCCGCTACACCAATTTCGGCTTGTAATCTCCCGGCGCTTTCGCGAGCCACTCTTGAATTTCAGCCGGAGCGAGAAGTCCCGCCTGTGCCCCGATCTTTTGAACAACCGACATGGAGTTTATGGGCGCCCATAAAAGCGCTTCCTCGATAGACTTTCCGAGGGCGAGCGCGGCGGCAAAGGTGGAAGAAAAAGCATCGCCGGCGCCGGTGCGTTCAAACGGCGGCGCGGGGTCGGGGTAGGGCGGCATAAACCATACTTGACCTTCGTGGTGAGCATAAGCGCCCTTCGGTCCATCAGTGATAATCGCGATTTTCGGGCCAATCCCCGACATTTTCCTCGCAAGCGTCGGGACATCGGTTTCTTGCGCGCCGAGGATAAGCTCGGCTTCTTCCACGTTGCAGAAAAATGCTTCCGTGTGCTCGTAAATGTCTTTGAGCTTTTCCGCTCCGAGTTTGATTTGAAATGTCCCCGGTTGGAAAGCGAGCTTCACCTCGGGGTGAGTCTTCGCATATTCCGCGATTTGTAGATGATAGTCAAGCGAATTTTCTCCCACAGAACTGAAGTAGAGCCATTTCGGCGAACCAATATCGGGAAGCCGGTAATCGTAGGTTTCATGTTTGATAAGAATGGTGCGTTCCGCATTATGCCAGAGGACATAGTGGTAATTGGTAAGCTCGCCGTCATGTATTTTAATGAAATCTCTCGCAACATTGTTTTTGGCAAGCGCTTCAAGATTTTCTTTTCCATGATCGTCCGCGCCCATGTCGGTAACGAATGCCGAGCGAAGCCCGAGGCGCGCCGCCGATACCGCCGCGTTGGCCGCGTTTCCCACTGCCGGAACCACCGTTACCGATTCGTAGGGGATTTTCGCGCCGTTCGTGAGGCAAAGCTTTTGTTCGTGGTCGCGGTCATCGTAATAGACGCTCGCTTGTTTTATGCGGATAAAGGCATCGGTTACGGTATCGCCAACGGCGATGAAGTCGAAATTGTCGGACATAAAGTTAGAAATTATGAATAATGAGTTTTACCCTTCTTGTTGTGATTATAGCATAATTATAAAAGAACTGGTATAATTGTTTGTATTAATAATAGGACTTACGCACTGTTACGGAAACATACGGTTTCGGTGTAGAATTTTGGTCGGTTTCTCTGCCACACGGGTACTTCCAATTTTATACTCCCTGCGGTCGTTAAAATTTAGGTCGCGCCTCTTGGCGGTGGAACCGCCAAAATTCAGTGCCAGAAGCGAAAGATTTGGCGGAGAGACCGCCAAAAGGGCGCGACCTGATTTTCTTGAGCGAAG
>CAYPFT010000025.1:0-21927 GCA_964410165.1 uncultured Candidatus Saccharibacteria bacterium | reverse complement strand
GTGTGGCAGAGAAACCGACCAAAATTCTACACCAAAACCGTATGTTTCCGCAACAGTGCGTAAGTCCTAACTCAATTAAAAACTTGAAATTGTTAATGCTCTAGGCTTCAGAATTCATTTTGCCCGCCCGTCCATTCCGAGCCGCGCTCCGCGCGGCGAGGAGCGAATTCCGTTCGAGCTATTTTTAGAATACACCGCCATCGCTTTGGAAACAAAACATTACAGTGCATTATTTATTCATTATTTTTTTAAACCCATGAAGTACCCTTATTACGAAATGAGCGTGCCTGTTTTTATTAAGTCCCTCGGAAGCCTCAAAGGTATCCTTGAAAAAGCCGAGAAATTCGCGGCGGAGAAGAAGGTTGCCGAGAGTGTTTTGCTTGATTCACGCCTGTATGTTGATATGTTTCCGCTTATACGGCAAATACAAATTGCCGCCGATGGCGCCAAGGGAACCGCTGCGCGTCTCGCCGGAATGGAGCCGCCGAAAATAGAGGACGATGAAAAAACTTTTACGGAACTCCGGACGCGCATTGATAAAACCGTCGCATTCCTTGAAACCTTGAAGCCGGAGCAATTCGAAAACTCCGCCGCCGCAGAAATTCGCCTTCCCTATTACCCGGGAAAATATTTCCTCGGTGCCGACTACCTCCCCCACTCCGGCCTTCCGAATTTCTTTTTTCACCTCACTACCGCGTACGACATTTTGCGCCACCTCGGAGTGGATATCGGAAAAGCGGATTATATCGGAAACGTGCCGGCACGTGAGGATTAAACTTAAACTTGACAGGCTACACTATTTTGCTATAGTTAACTCATAAAGTGCCGCAAGGCTCCGAGAAACCCCGCCAAATTGGCGGGGTTTCGAGTTCTTAAAGAAAAGATTTGAGTCTTTGTTTTATCCCATCAAAAAGTTCCTTTGAGATATCGTACAATTTCCGCTCTACTCTTTTAACGCTCAACAATTTCATTTGAGCTAAAATAGCTGAAACTTTTTGTCCGTTTGGGTCGGCATAGTTGAAATAAAAATCAAAATCTTTTTGTTTGGTAGAAAGCGGAACAACCCAAAACATGTGATTGTTGAATTTCTTCACAACCAACACCGGACGAGAAAAATTATCCTCTGATCCATTTTGTTCAAAACCGATATTTTTCCCGAGCGCAGACATCCACACCTCGCCTTCTTTAGGAAAACGGTCTGGACTACTTTCCTCAATATCGATTTTCTTCTTTAATTCGTTCCAAGCGTCGAAATTATTCATGAAAGGATTTTAGCACTTTTACACGGCGGGCACCACCATATCATAAAGTTGCCAAACCAAAATTTTAGCCTTACAATAAAGTACTTGAACGACCAATGCCCCACACTCCAAATACAAAATCTCAAAAAGACCTATTCGAGCGGCGTCACTGCGCTGAAAGGCGTTTCTCTTTCAGTGGAAGAGGGTGATTTCTTTGCGCTTCTGGGGCCGAATGGCGCGGGAAAATCTACGCTTATCGGGATTGTCTCCGGGCTCGTGAACAAAACCGAAGGCGCGGTGGTAGTGAACGGAATTTCGATTGACGTGGATATTGCGCGTGCGAAATTGAACATCGGCGTGGTGCCGCAGGAATTTAATTTCGGTATTTTTGAAAAAGTGATTGACATCATCGTGAACCAGGCGGGATATTACGGCATTCCCCGCCACATCGCGCTTCCGAGTGCGGAAAAATATTTAAAACGGCTCGGGTTGTGGGAAAAGCGAAACGACCCGGCGCGGGCGCTCTCGGGCGGAATGAAGCGGCGGCTCATGATTGCGCGCGGGCTTGTGCATGAGCCGAAGTTTCTCATTCTTGATGAGCCGACGGCGGGAGTTGATGTTGAGCTTCGGCACGGCATGTGGGAATTTCTTGAGGAACTGAATAAGCGTGGCGTTACTATTATTCTCACCACGCACTATCTTGAAGAAGCGGAACAGCTCTGCCGAAACGTCGCCATCATCAATAAGGGCGAAATTGTGGAAATGGGCGCGATTAAAAAACTTCTTGCCGAAATGCCGGAGGAATCCATCGTGATCGACCTTGATAAGCCGATTGAAAAAACCGCGCTCGCCAAAATTCAAAAAGAGCTCGCCCCGTTTCATCCCGTTTCGGTTGATAGCGATACGATTGAGTTCACTATTTCCAAAGAGCACACGCTCAATAATGCCATTCTCGCGTTGCACAGACTCGGGTATACCGTAAAGAGCTTGCGAAACAAAGCAAATCGTTTGGAGGAGTTTTTTATAAAGAAGACACAGTGAGTCATTAGAAGCACCAAATTCAAAATCTCAAGCTCCAAATAAATTCCAAATTTTAATACCAAAATTCAAAATTGGCGCCGTCACTTTTGAGATTTAAAATTTTGAGCATTGTGATTTATTTGGAACTTGTAATTTTGAATTTGTGATTTTATATTTTTATCAATGCTCTATAAATAACTAGCCACATGAACCCCTACGCCCTCTGGATATCCTACAAAACCATCACTAAAAAAGAGGTGGTTCGTTTTTTGCGTGTGTGGAGCCAAACCCTGCTTCCGCCGGTGATTACCATGTCGCTCTACTTCGTGATTTTCGGCAAGTTCATCGGCTCGCAAATCTCAAATATCAACGGCTTTTCCTACATGGAATTTATCGTGCCGGGGCTCGTTATGATGTCGGTCATAACGAGCTCGTTTATGAATACCGTTTCATCTTTTTACTTCTCGAAATTCCAAAAAACAATCGAGGAGATTATGGTGTCCCCCACTCCGTACTATGTTGTTATTTTCGGATACGTGACGGGCGGGGTTTTGCGCGGGCTTCTCACCGGCGCCATTGTACTTGGCGTCGCGCTTTTCTTCACACACATCACTATTCACAATATCCTCTTCACGCTCCTCGTTGTCCTTCTCACGTCTATCATATTCTCACTCGCGGGGCTCATCAACGGCGTCCTCGCCACAAGCTTCGATGGCATTTCCATCGTCCCGACATTCGTCTTGACCCCGCTCACCTACCTCGGCGGCGTCTTCTACTCCATTCACGCCCTCCCTCCCGTCTGGCAAAAAGTCTCACTCGGGAACCCCATCCTCTACATGGTCAACGGTTTCCGCTGGGGCTTCCTCGGCACAAGCGACGTTGACCTCACCCTCTCCATCGGAGTTCTCCTCTCCTTCATCGCCGTCTTCTTTGCCTCATCGTGGTGGCTCTTCAAAACCGGACGGGGGTTGCGAGCTTGACTTACTGTCTATGTTATGTAATTATAAACTTGGCTTAAAAAATCAAGTTAACCTTGTACCCTGAAAAAGGAGACTATAATGAGTAGTAAATTAGCCCAAATACGCAAAGTTTTGAAAAATAATCCGAGTGTCATAATTTTTGCAGTCCAAGAAAACAACAACTTGTTAAAAACAGACCCGCGCCGATTTCATTATGGCGTCCACTTCTATGTGGCGCCAAAAATACCTCTGTACACTGTCGACGAGCTACAAGCCTTCATGCTCTCACTCGTTCCCGAAATAACGGCATCATATACGGATAACTTCTCCGAACTATCAGAAGATTTTTTGGAGTTTGGGAGTCTTCAATTCAATGAAAACAACGGCACAGAGACAGTTCGCCGCGAATTTACTTTTGTAGATGAAAGCATCGTTTCAGATAGTCGTTTCGTTGGCGGGAAAATCGTAGTTGAAGAAACGAACGAGGTCTGGTGGTGTACATTTGTTAATGTATTTCCAAACATTGAGATTGCCTCCGAGGTACTCAGCGGACAATTTAGCGGTGGTATCTTACATACAGAACTTTTAAAATACCAAAACGCTCCTTAAATTTCTAAAATAGCTAAAAACTAAGCCCGCCACGTCTTTTGACCTCTGGCGGGTTTATTTTTTTACCTCATTTTAGACCAACTCCACCCGCTTTCCGAAAACCGAAGCGATGCGGTTTAAGGTATCGAGCGAAATGCCGTTTTTGCCGCTTTCGATTCTTGCAATGACGGATTGTGGCATTTTGGCTTTTCCCGCCAGTGTTTTTTGCGTGAGCTGTTGCTTCATCCGCATATCGCGGATTTGGTTGGCGAGCTCAAGCCGCGCCATTTCTTCGCTGTAGGCGTGCTGAAATTCTTTGGACTGAAAGCTCTTTTTGAAGACTTGGTCAAAGGTTTTCAGCTTTAAGATTGTTTTCTTTTTTATTATTTTGTTTCCCGTCTGATTTTTATTCATATTTTTATCAATTTATTTTTGCGTAAGCATTTTATATATTTTTTCGGCTTGGTCTATTTGGTTCTTAGGTGTTTTGGCTGTCTTTTTGATAAAAGCTCCGATGAAATATATCGTATTTTTTTCTGAAAAGAAAACGATGCGGTGTTGCTTTATGATTAGTTCTTTTATGGGGCTCTTTAACGTTTTAATGTGGAGAAGGTGAAAACTTCCTTTCTCCATAACCGTAACAGCCGCCGCTATTTTTGCTTGGTCCGATAAACTTTGTTGCTGTATATACTCCTCCGCGGATTCAAGGAAAGATGCTGTGAAATTACTTTCTTCTTCGTTCATGACATATGATTACTTATCATAATTCGCCGACCTTTGTTTATGTATATGATTATAGCAAAATCGCTATACTGTTGTCAATCCGTCTTCTTCGCCTCATCGTGGTGGCTCTTCAAGACCGGTCGTGGGTTGCGGAGTTAAATTCTTATAGTTTCCACCAAGCAACAGCGCATAACAAAAATATCTGCGCCGCAAAGACGGCAATTGTTTCTTTTGTTTTTGCTCTGCTCGCAGACCCTCTGTTCTGAATAAAATACGGTTCAAGAACAGACACGGGAATAAAGGCAAGAAAAATTACAAAAATGATTGTCGTCATTTCTTTCGTCGCAAAAGAAGAAAAAATATAGCCTTCAATAATTGTTACCTGTCCTGACATAAAAACCAGGTGCATCCATCCGACAATACCCATGTCTTTGTACCAAGAAGGTACGCTACTGTCCGCTTCTTTTTTGTTAGGAAAGATTGGGGAGCCAAAATCGCTGTGCCACCATATTTTATGCATCAGGACGGTGATAATCGTAGCGGCCGCAAAATACAACAAATACCACAAGGTGAAAGAGAGTATGGGAACAATGATGCCGTTAAAAATAGGAAGAAGAATAAGATCTCCAACAACCAAACCCCAATGCCAAAGAAATGACAATCTTACCCGCTTTTGCTTGCGCGAAAAAGTTCCCTCAAAAAAAGACGCTGCTCCTTCAAAAACCATGTAAAGCGCCGTGATGCCGGCCGCAAAAAAAGAAAATTCCATTCTTTCAGAATACCATGGTGTGCCGTGATTATCGAAAACAAACGGGAAAAACCTTCCTGCTGACCTGTGGTAAATCCTTACGGTACAATCCTCACCATATCCGTTCCTTTTATTTTTTCTCCGCTGAAAAGAACCCCATCGAGGATCGCCACGGTGTCGATTTCTGATAATTGAAGCGCTTCGGTTTCCACATGAACGACAAAATCAAGGAGCCCGTCTCCGTTTATGTCTGTCGTTTCGGTCATAAGCGTGCCTTTCCCTTTCATCCCCACGGGGGCGCTGGCGAGCATTATCGTCGTCGGATTTATTTCGCTTGCGCTGAATGTCGGCGTACTGAATATGGCAACGGGAACAGTGCCGTTGGATCCGAGGTTGATGCTGTTTTCCGCGCTTCCCGGCTTGATGTCAATCGTTACGGGAAGGTACTCCTGAATGGCGATCAGAAAAGGAGAGAAGGAAGTTACTTCGGCGCAGATAATGTTATTCACCGTATCAAGTGAAACGGTGCGGTCTACCCATACAGGGAGAGCGCCTTCTTGGTGCATAAATTTGAGATTTGCTTCATCCGCATCGCTCGTATATCTGAAGCAGACCGTGGACGTCCCGGTCCAAGATGCGGTTGTTGAGATGTCAAAAAATAACGAATCGTCGCTTAATTTGAATCCATCCGGCAAAACCGGCGCCGTAGTGGTGGAAGTAACGACCGTATTGCCGCTTGAAGTCGTCGAGCTGAATGTCAGCGTTGTTGATGATGTCGGTTTTATTTCCACATTCGAGCCTATTTGTGTAAACCCGCGATCTACCACGCCAAGAGCAAACGGCCCGGAAGCGTTCACTACCGAAATGGTCGTAACAAGCGTATCCGACGCAACGCTGATGACTCCCACCTTACTCACGCCCGTAAGTTGATCTTCCTCCGCGACAAAAACATTGTTCCCGTCCGGAGAAACGGCAACCATGAGCGGCGTTATGTTCGCCCCCAAACTTATGGTTGCGGCAACGGTGTCGGATACCGTGTTTATTACGGAAACCGTACCATCGCGTAGGTTTGAAACATATGCCTTGCTCCCGTTCGGAATAATGGCAATACCTTCAGGAATGTTTCCCACCGCCAGTGTTTTTATGATGGAGCTTGTTGTCGCGCTCACCACAAGAAGATTTGACGACGAGCCCTGAGGAACATATATTTTCTCGCCGTCGGATGATACCGCCATGGCATCGCTTGTGGCGGGAATGTCATTGATGACCTGAGAAACCGTATCGCTCGCGGTATTAATGACATGTATCGCGTCGAAGCCTCTGACATATAATTTTGTTTCGTCGGGCGAGAGCGCCAGCGCGAAAGCTGCGTTGGAAGAAAGAGAAATGGTGCTTTTTATCGTACTTGAAGCAAAATCAAGAACGGCGACGGCATTGCTTCCGTTGTTTAATACATATCCCTTTGATCCGTCCGAAAGAGCCGCGATGTGTCCGTCGTTTGCCACCGAAATGCTTGAGAGAATGGCGTACGTGGCCGTATCCACCGCTTCAACCTTTGACGAGTCGCGGTAAGCGATATACGCCTTCGTTTGATCGGACGAAAATGCCACGCTCTGCGGTCCGTCAACGTTTAAGATAATGTTTGATACGGCATAAGAATTATTGACGTCCACGGTAGAAATGACTCCGGGGATAGTGAGATTATTTTGAAAACTGAGAACCCAAACGATGGGCGATGCAAGCGCCCCGAGCGGAAAAGAAAATAAAAGCGCCCCCGCAATTCCCGCGCGAAATATGTGATTGTTCATAAAAATTATGATTAGGTTACTTGGTGAATAATAAGCCTGCCGTCATTGTACCGCACTCGCCATAAAGTCTTTCTAAAGAATTAGTAAAGTCGGACAGAGACATTCAACCATGGCTGTTCAGCCATGACGGACGCGCACTTGCCAAAGTTCTTATAAAGAAGTATTGTAGGAAAAATTGTTCTTTCAACCAACCAAAAAGACAGGAGAAAAACCATGGATACTCTCACTGGGATTCTGAAATACTCCCCGCAAGAACGCCAGCCGATACAAATTCTCACCGGCTCAAGAACATTTGACCTTTGGCCACTCCTTGAGCCGACATTCTGGTTGCTCTGCGGCAACGATGTCGTTTGCGAAATAACCAACACTTCTTTTTTTCTTGCACTGAACGCAACCGCACATAAATACTGGGTATTGTATTATGAAGGTTCGCAAAACAATATGTTGCTTCGAAAACTTGGGGCGGACAATCAGCTTGATATGTCCTCATCTCTAGAAACACTCTTTTCTCTTTGGAATGGAAAAGTGGTGACGATTGAGGCAACCCGCGAATATTGTAAGATCTCACGGCCATAATAAAAAAGAACGCCGAGTACACTAAAAACCGCCCCAAAAGACGGTTTTTTTTGACTTTTATACTATTTGGTGGTACTCTTCCTTCATATGCGATTTCTTCTTCGCTCAAAAATCCACAAAGCCACCGTCACCGGCGCGAATATATCCTACGTCGGGAGCATTACCATTGACAAAGACCTTATGGAAAAAGTCGGTTTGTGGGCAGGCGAGAAGGTGCAAGTGGTCAGCAACACGTCAGGCGCGCGGATTGAAACCTATGCCATCGCCGGAGAGAGAAATTCCGGTATTATCCAAATCAACGGCGCGGCATCGCACCTCATTAAAAAAGGAGAGGAAATAATCATTATGGGTTACGAACTCACCGATTTACCCATCACCGCCAAAAGCATTCTTGTTGATGAGTGCAATAATTTCGTGCGATATTTGTAAAATAAAAGAATCATACAGATTTATCACCAATACTGAATCTTATGTCCCAAGCCCTCCGTATACAAAATCTCAAAAAAACCTATTCAAACGGCGTTATCGCCCCGAAAGGTGTCTCTCTTTCTGTCAAAAAGGGCGATTTTTTCGCACTTCTGGGGCCGAACGGTGCGGGGAAATCCACTCTTATCGGTATTGTGTCCGGACTCGTGAATAAAACTTCGGGAGATGTTGTTGTGAATGGAATTTCGATTGATGTAGACATTGCACGCGCGAAACGGAACATCGGCGTGGTTCCGCAAGAATTTAATTTCGGTATTTTTGAAAAAGTGATTGATATCGTGGTAAACCAAGCGGGATATTACGGCATCCCGCGTTATGTCGCTCTTCCGAGTGCGGAAAAGTATTTGAAAAATCCGCACTCGAAAAACTCACCGCCTTCCAACCAAAAGCCCTCGACGGCGACACCATTGAGCTCACCACCTCAAAAGAACACACACTCAACAACGCCGTCCTCGCACTCCATAATCTCGGATACACGCTGAAAAGTTTACGAAATAAAGCGAATCGACTGGAGGAGTTTTTTATCAGTAAAACACAAAAACAATGAGCTTGAAACAAGAAAATCATAATACTAGTTTCGATTATAGAATTGTGGAGTATGAAAAAATCCACAAAATCAAAGACGAGTATTTCGAAAACCTAGTTGATGCCGTTAACCCAAAACGTGGCGAAGTCATTTTAGGCGGGATGGATGGATATGGTTCAGTTTCCAAATGGATTATAAAACGTACCATGAAACAAGGCTTCAAGCCGGAAATTTTTATCCTTGACAACAGCACTGTTCAAATTGACCGTGCCCGTAAAAATATTCCGGATATTGATGAGCGCCACGTAGTAAAAGCGGACATACGCGAAACTGGATTCCCAAATGAAAAATTTGACTCAGTTGTCATAAAAATGGGGGTTCACGAAGTTCCAAAAGAAGAGCAGATAAGACTTTTTTCCGAAATTTTCAGAATTCTAAAATCCGGCGGGAAATTTATTATTTGGGAATTAGCGCTTGACAAAGAAAACCAAAAAATATTTCAAGATATTACCAGAAAAAAAGACACGTTGGCTGGATTTGATACTCTCGTAAAAAATCGTTATTTCCCAAGACACGAGGAATTGCGAGAGCTTTTCAAACAAGCCGGATTTTCTGATGTTCGTGACCACTATGAAATTTTTTATGAACCCTCTACCGCCGAAAGAAAAGATGAACTTGTTTCGAAGGAGAAACAACAATTGACAGAAGAAGGTGAAAAAATTACTGCAGAAGACTTGGAAAAACTGCGACAGCTTGGGGAAGAGAGGGGTAAAGCCCTAACAGAGTATGCAAGAGAAAGAATCCCCGAGAATCTACACGAAAAAATGAAATACAAAGATTTCGGAAACGACATTCAATTTCAAGTTAAAAAGATTATTATGGTCGGAATTAAAAAATAATTTAGAAACCCCTGTAAATATTTCACACTATGAAAACGAGGACGGCCACCATTGATTAGAGAAATATGTGATGTAGTGTCGTATAATTCCAAATTAGAACACACAAAACGTAAAAGAATGGTGACTGTCCCCAATACCCCAATACCACTTGTTGATGAGTGCAATAATTTCGTGCGGTTTTTGTAATCTTATTACGTCCGCCGGACATCCCCATACTTGCGTACATGAAGCCGGTCGCCGAGAACGAATCCCTCTTGCGCAACCCTGTCGTGAATTTTTTCCAAAACGGCATCAAGCTCCTCCGCAATCTTCCCTTCCGGTGAAATATAAATCCGGTCTTTTGGAACGCCCTCAAGCAGTGGCATATAGTCCGCCGCAATCTCATCAATATCTTTTTCGTCGCGGACGACGAATTTAAAATACGTATTCAGTTTTTTAAATGCCCCAAGCGCTTTGGATTTTATTCTTTTTTCTTTCGGAACGCCGGAGTTTCCCAGTTTCGGCGAACAATTGAATTGCACGTTTTCGGGAAAATCTTCCGGCGGCGGAATGGTGCCGTTCGTTTCTATCTCAATAGCCCAATCCTGAAATTCCGGACGTGCGAGGAGCTCTCGAATCTTTTCGGATTGAAGCAATGGCTCTCCGCCCGTTATAACCATTCGCGGTGTCAGCGGTTCCGTTTCTTCCGTATTCTCCTCCCGGTACTTTTCGGCTCCCTTTTCCCACTCTTCCCGTATTTCTCGCACTGCCTTATCCGTATCCCAATTCTCGCGCTCTTCGTGATACTCTTTCATAGATTTATCCCACGTGTACGGCGTATCGCACCACTCGCAGTCAAGGTTGCAGTGATGAAGCCGAAAAAATACGGCCGGCTCGCCCGCCGTCGCTCCCTCCCCCTGCTCGGCGAAAAACACCTTGTCGCCCGAAACAAGGAATTCTTTTTTTTGAGGGCTAACCTCTTGTGGCTTAAAAGATTTTTCCATTGGATTTTAGAAATCTTCTTTGGTGGACCTACGGGGAGTCGAACCCCGACTTCAGCCATGCCATGGCCGCGTAATACCGCTTTACTATAGGCCCGAACTTATTTCACTATTCTAACGAATTTAGAAGAAAAAGAAAGAGCGACGGTCAGTATTCTTTATTCCTGATTCTTTTTTCATTTTCCCTCGCATATTTACACTCGCGGAAGTATAATACGTTTATGGAACAACAGCACCGCGTCATAACATGGCAAGCGCCGGAATACCCTTTCTATAAAAAAAGTGTGGATTGGTATTGGTGGTTCGGACTTGTTACCGTCGGACTTATCGCGCTTGCGATATATCTTGATAATGTTTTGTTCGCTTTCGTTATCGCCATCGGAGCTTTCGCCCTCTTGCTTTACGCGATACGCCCGCCGAGAACACTGGAATATGAAGCGACAACGCGCGGGATAAAAGCCGACAAAAAGCTGTATCCGTATCAAACGATCGATTCTTTCTGGATCAAAGATGGCGGAAATGAAACAGCGGAAAAAACAATTTTATTGCAGTCTCAAAAAAAGTTTATGCCCCTCTTGGTATTCCCGCTCGGAAACGCGAACATTGACGAATTACGCCAGTTTCTGTTAGATTTCATGGAGGAACAAGAATTGCATGAGCCGCTCGGACAAGCAATAATGGAGTGGCTTGGATTCTAGATGTCTAAACAAAACCTCTCGTCGTTCAATGGATAGGACGCAAGCTTGCGGAGCTTGCGATGCAAGTTCGATTCTTGCCGAGAGGATTTGAGTGAAGCGAAAATGCTGTCGGAGGAAGCCAACTGCTTGGCTTCCGTCAAGAATCGAAAGACGCAGACATGTTTTGTTTATCGTAAGAAACAAAACGGTCGCGCCGGGGTCGCAAAAATTTTTCAAGGAAAAATTATTTGTGACCGATTCTTGCCGAGAGGATAAAAAATATGAAAATATGTTAAACTTCTTAAAAAGTTTGCTCGGTATTATTCTGGTCGCGCTTCTTGGCTATGGCCTGTACCGCATGGCGACCCAGAATACCGATAACGCGACAAAAATACTGCGTGTCGCCCCGGACAATACCACGACCATAGCCGGAACCGTACTGGAAAACAAAAAAGATTGTTTTGATCAGCCTTTCGGGTCAAAGTGTTTTTTGAGAATGCGTGTCGCGGGAGAAGATCTGTACGTCATTTACAATACAAATGATGCTTTTTACTGCGTCAACGAGAATGCGGCGGCAACGGGAAAAAATATTAAAGAAGGCGACACGGTTAAAGTATTCGGATTTTACAAACGGGATGAAAATCTTGATACCATTCTCACCTGTCCAACGGTGGGCTATTTCATCCAGACCTTATAGCAACAAAAAGCCGCCAAAAAACTGAGCGGCTAGTTTTGTTCTTTCTTTATTATTGCAAGTTGCGAATCTTTTTTATAATCTCCATACTTTCAATAGCCGCTTTGCTCGTATCAATCATGTGCTGAAGCGCCATAGTAACTGCGACATCAGAATTATACGTTTGTCCGCAAGAGCATTTAGTGAGGCCTTTTATTAAAGGTGATCCGCATCTTATGCATTTTACGTGGGGTATCAAGGACATCGGCTTTCCTCCAACGAAAGTTATCGACAAAATACTGCCACAAATAATGGTATACCGAAAGTTCTTTGTTGTCAAAACCCAGCAATTTGCCGGGGGTTTTAGCTAAACAACTTTTTTGATCATTTTCACGATGCGGGATTTCTTGCGGGCGGCGGTGTTCTTTTTGATAACCCCCCGTTTTGCGGCCTTGTCAATCGTTTGATAGACCTTCGGCAACATTTTTTCCGCTTCCGCGCGAGATTCTTTTGTCTTTTGGGCAATGAGCTTTTTGACCTCTTTGACCGTCTCTTTCATAGCCTTAACGCGGCGCAGATTATACGCCTGCTTTCGTTTCGAGCCTCGGAGCGCCTTTTTTGCTGATTTGATTATGGGCATGTGTTTACTTTTTGGCTTTTTCTAATATATGGATACTACCAGATATGGCGCTAAATTGCAAATTTTTTGACTGCCTCCGCCACCGCTTCCGCAACCCCCGCATCAAACGGTCCGGGGATTATTTTTTCAGGGCTTGGGTTTTGAACGAGCAAGGAAAGCGCTTCCGCCGCGGCGAGCTTCATTTCTTCCGTAATTTGCGAGATATGCGCATCGAGCGCACCGCGGAAAATTCCCGGGAAAGCGAGTACGTTGTTGATTTGGTTCGGAAAATCGGAACGGCCGGTGGCGATGATTTTCGCTCCGCCAGCAAGCGCTTCGTTCGGCATGATTTCCGGGGTCGGGTTTGCCATGGCAAAAATTATCGCGTCTCTCGTCATCATTTTTATATGTCCGGCAGTGAGAAGCTCGCCCTTGGAAACGCCGATGAAAACATCCGCGCCGGCGAGCGCATCGTAGACCGTGCCGGAGAGATTTTGTTCCAAGGAAAACGTCGCGAGTTCTTTTTTATATTCGTTCAAATCATTTCGCCCGCTTCCGATTATTCCTTTCGTATCGCAGATGATGATATTTTTCACCCCATACTCGTGCGTGAGTTTCGCCACCGCCGTACCCGCAGCGCCCGCGCCGTTTATCACTACTTTTATTTCTTCTTTCTTTTTCCCGACTACCTGAAGCGCATTGATAAGCCCCGCAAGCACCACAATCGCCGTGCCGTGCTGGTCGTCATGGAAAACGGGGATATTGAGAATTTCTTTGAGTCGTCGTTCAATTTCAAAACATCTCGGCGCGGAAATATCTTCCAAATTTATGCCCCCGAATGTCGGCGCGATGTTTGTAATCGTTGCAATAATCTCCTCAACGTCTTTCGTGCCGAGCGCGATAGGAAAAGCGTCCACATTTGCAAACTCCTTGAAAAGCGCCGCCTTCCCCTCCATAACCGGCAATGCCGCCTCTGAACCGATGTCGCCGAGTCCGAGTACCGCTGTGCCGTCAGTAATGACCGCCACTGTATTCTTGCATGAAGTGAGATTACGCGCCTCCTTTGGGTTTTTTTCAATCTCCAAACACACAGCCGCCACTCCCGGAGTATACGCAACGGAAAGCTCCTCCCGATTCGTAATCGGAAGTTTGCTTTTTATCTCGAGTTTTCCACGATTTTTTCGGTGTGCGTCAAGACTTAATTTTTCGTATTTATTTTCCATAAAGGTATCATCCATACTACCATACAAAAACCTCCGCAAAAAATGCGGAGGTTGGTGATGTAAATTTTGTTTACAACTCCCTTCTCCTTATTTTACCGAAATCAACCGGTTTTTGAGGGGAGCATTCACCCGATACCACCGTTTCACAAAAGATGTCCGTACCTTCTATTTCCGCTTCATCCTCACCAAGAATGAGGTCTTCCATCAAATAAATTCCGCAATAGCCGCGCCTTATGAAATCATCGCTGGAGGGGCCATTGTCTTCTTTTGCGGGCTTGCCTGCCATAAATTTTGCATCTTTTCCGTTCGTCGGCAAACTAAAATTCGACAGCGCCGCTTGATTTACGATTCGCACGCTCTTATCGCTCAAACTTATTACGTCCCTCCATAAGACATTTCCGCACCACTCTCCAGCTTTGTGTGGAAATGGTCCGCCCCGCATCGATTCGCCCAAACTGTCATATAAAATACACGCCATAACCGCTTTCTCCTTAGTTGCATTTAACAAAGAACCATGTTCCATTCTGTATACCATACTTCTCTCGTGTTGTGAACTCCTCCGTCCATCTGCTACAATACCCTCATGATAGCCTCTCTTTCAGGATCCCTCTCTTTTGCCGCCGAGCGTTTTGTCGTGCTTGATGTCGGCGGGGTGGGGTATAAAATTTTTACTACCGGCGAGGTGGTTCGGGAAGCTGAAAAAATAGACGGCGCCGTACTCTTTTGGACACATTTGTCCGTACGTGAGAACGCGCTCGACCTCTACGGCTTTCTTGAACACTCCGAACTTGAGTTTTTCGAACTCCTCCTCACCGTTTCCGGTATCGGCCCGAAAACCGCGCTTGGAATCATGAATGCCGCGCCGGTTGAACTGATTGTCTCCGCCGTCACGGAGGGCGACAGCTCGCACCTCACCAAAGTGTCCGGCATCGGCACCAAGAACGCGCAGAAGATCGTACTTGAACTCAAAGGAAAGGTGGACGGCTTCCACACAGAAACACCGTCCGGAGAAAAAGAAATCGATGCCCTTGAAGCACTTGAAGCCCTCGGCTATTCCCTCAAAGAAGCCCGCGAGGTACTCAAAAAAATCTCCCCCGAAGCCGAAACTCCGGGAGAGAAGATAAAGGAAGCGCTAAAGTTGTTGGGGAAATAAAAAAAAATGAGTGAGTCAAAAAAAATGTTTACAAGTTCCGTGCTTGCACTCTCCACTATGATTGCTACATCTTTACTGTATCGCAACACAGCCATCCTGATACCAATCCTTGCGGTAATCGGCGGTATTATGCTCTTTCCGGAATATCGCAAAAATGACTTGTTTTTCTACGCAACTGTTTTTGTTCTCGGTCCGCTTGCCGAATCTCTGGTTATTTCTTTTGGGGGATGGTTTTACGCGACGCCGCAATTGCTCGGATTCCCGCTTTGGCTTCCATTCGTATGGGGCAATGCTGGTTTGTTTATCAAACGACTTTACCTCTTTTCACGGTATCTTTTTCCGGCAAAAAATTAATTCATGGACGCCAACTACGCCGAATAAAAACCGGAAACACACCAAGATAACGCATCACCCAAACAAATATGAGTGCGTTCCGACATCAATGAGAACAAGGACGAGATGTTCTTCTTGTACCTGATATACCAAAAGTAAATCGGATTTTATGTGGCATTCGCGATAACCGGCATACTCGCCTTGCAATTTGTGGTCGCGGTGTCTTACCTCTAATTTTTCATTTTTTGCGAGAAGATTGATGATATGCCGTATCTCTTCAAGTACACCATCTTTTACTCCAGATTTCAGTAATCTGATATACGACTTATCGTAGTCTTTGGTGGTCTGGATACAAAAAGAAATCTTTGACATTTATTTTGCGTGTTTAGACAAGGCACGATGAAGATCTTCTGCGGTTTTATATCGCGGGCCATTCAGTGCTTCTTTCACTTGCGCATCCCACTCTTTGCGAATAGCCGCGGCGTTTCTTCTCGGGGTAAACGGCAGTCCTTGTTCCGCTACCACCTGACTCAAAAACATTTTCACGGCGGTAGACATGTCCAAACCAAGCTCGGACAGCGTATAAACCGCTTCTTTTTTCACTTTTTTGTCTATGCGTATATTTATAGTGGTATTCATAATACGGTAAGTATATACACTGTGCGCACACCTGTCAAATTTTTTTTCACAACAAACTAGGAAACATAAAAAAGCGGGGGTGGAAAGTTCCAACCCCGCTTTGTGAAATCACCAGTGGTTAAAAATTGAATGTTGCGCGACGAACACCGTAATGATTTTTCAACTCGATGGTTACAGTGTCTCCATCAGACACAACTTCACCAATTTCGTCAATGTAGAGTTCCGGTTTGTCGCAGTTCGCATTATATTGATCGCGATATTGCCATTCGCGCATTTGACGTTTACCGTTGAACCAAACCCACACTTGACTTGACCGTCCAATGCCACCACGATCCATATTGGACATTTCTCTCTCATTTTTGGAGACAACGAAATCACCGCTCATAACCTTGATGCCTTCCAAACTTCCGCCTTCCGGCCTCATTTTGTAGTCCACCAAAGCGGAAAATGTCCACGCCGACACTTCTTTACCTTGAAGCGCTTTTACCACTTCGTTTTGGTAAAAAAGGAGGCGAGACTCGGCATTTCTTTTTTCCTTTTCTTCCTTTTCTTTTTTAAGGACTTCTGATCCTTCTTCAACAAACCGCACCAACATACCGAAGTCGAGCTCATATTTCCTGCACCAGCGACCTTCTTTGCCTTTGTACTTAAGGAAAGGAAATATTTCACACTGATCGTAAAGAGTGTCTCCAAAAATTTCGACAAACAATGTGTGCTCGCAATCATATCCCTCTAAATAGGATGCATCGTTCCAAACAAAGATTTGTTTTCTTTTCTCTCCGCGCCACTCTTCATAATTAAAGCGAAACAGTGAACCATCGCCGGGACCGAAACAACCGAAACCACCAAAGAGAAATGTCGGTTTTCCCGCCCACTCTTTCATGATTTCGAGAAGCAGTTCCGCCTTCTCAGCAGTGCTGAAAGCCACCCCTCGGATGATACCGAAGTGGCTTTCAAAAGTTCCGCGCGTCCGGCACAGTGTATCGCCTTTTTTCAACTTTTGTCCGACACAAACGAGAACTTCGGTTTCAAAACCACCGCATGCTGTCCCCCAGCATTCTCCGCCAAAGTTGATCCGTATGTCGCCCGGGTAACCATTAACATCCATTTCTATACCTTTAACAACGCAGTCACTCTCCACGAAGACTTCCTCGGGTTTTTCATTTTCCAGAGAAAAAACGTTTTTTGCCAATTTTTTTATCTTCATCTTTAAATTCCTCTTTTTTGTCAAAAAAACTAACCATTTTCAAGAATAATAATATCAAAGTATAGTATATTTGTCAAGCACCATGCCATCTGGTATTATGTCCTTAATGGGCTCCCTCCCCCGTCGCATCAAAAAAATTATCCCACGCCCCATCTTTGAGTTTTTTCAGCCGACGTATCATTATCTTCAAATAAGGATACGCGCGCAATTTCTATATATAAATAAACTTGCAAAATAAGGATATTTTTGTAAATTAGAGAATTTGCGTTTTTTTATGCAATTTTATATAATAGGCGCATGGTCATCTTTAGTCGCGCAATTGAGCCGAGAATAAAAGAGCTCCTCTTTAAAAAGCGGGCTATCCTTATTTTCGGACCTCGCCAGTCCGGAAAAACGACTCTTGCGCAAAAACTGGTGGGAGAATTCGGGAATGAGGGAGCGTATTTCAACTGCGAAACAGTAGCGGTGCGAAAACATTTTGTTTTAGGAGAGCCGGATATTTTAAAACAGCTTGTCGGTGGTAAAAAAGTAGTGGTGTTTGACGAAGCGCAAACCATACAAAACATCGGGGTGATATTGAAAGTTTTTCTTGATACCTATCCCGATACGCAAATTATCGCAACGGGTTCGTCGTCCTTCGACCTCGCAAATAAAATAAATGAGCCGCTCACTGGGCGGGCGTTTGAGTTCATTCTCTATCCGCTATCGCTTGCAGAAATACGGGGATCCAAATTGATAACCCACGATGAACTTTTGGAATACTTCCGCCTCGGCACCTATCCGGCAATAGCAGGCGAAGAGAATAAAGTCATCCGAGAAAATTTCCTTAAAAACATAACGACCAATTACCTCTATAAAGATATTTATATTTTTGAATCGATTCGAAACCCGCAGCTTTTTGAAGACTTATTGAAACTTTTGGCGCACCAAATAGGACAAATGGTATCCGTCTACGAGCTTGCTCAAACGCTTAAAACCAGTAGGACGACCATCGAAAAATATCTCAAACTCTTGGAACAATCATATGTCATCAAAAAAGTCCGCTCGTTCTCTAATAATCACCGAAACGAACTGCGGAAAGCGTTTAAGGTATTCTTTCTCGACCTCGGAATACGAAACGCCATTATTGACCAACTTGGGGATGTAGACACGCGCGAAGATAAGGGGGTAATTTTTGAAAATTTTTTCTTTCTTGAACTGTTAAAGAACGGCGCATCGGAAACGTTTCCGCCCAACATTTATTTTTGGCGCACAACATCAAAAATAGAGATTGACTTTGTCGTAACCAAAGACGAAAAAATAAGCGCCTACGAATGCAAGTGGCAAAACGATAAGGTTGTTTTTACTCAATTTTTAAAGTTGTATCCCGAAGCAAAAACGTGTGTGGTAACGCCGGCAACGCTTCTTGAATTGACAGACAAATAATTTTATCACTATGGACTCCCTCCTCCGCCACATCAAAAAACTCATCCCCCGCTCAATCTTTGAGTTTTTTCAGCCGGGGTACCATTACCTGCTCGCGCTTCTCGGAGCAGTACGCTATGGTTTTCCGTCGCGGCGCATCACGGTCATCGGGATCACGGGAACGAAAGGAAAATCGAGTACGACGGAATTTTTGAATTCCATTCTTGAAACGGCGGGGAAAAAAACCGCACTCGTGAACGGTATTCGTTTCAAGGTCGGCGATAAATCGGAACCGAATCTTTTCAAAATGACCATGCCGGGGCGGATGTTCATTCAAAAAAAAATCCGCGAGGCGATACGCTCCGAATGCGAATATTTTATTTTGGAAATCACCTCTGAGGGCGCAAAACAATTCCGGCATAAATTCATAGACCTCGACGCGCTTATCTTTACCAACATCTCGCCGGAGCACATTGAATCCCACGGCTCGTATGAAAAATATCTTGCCGCCAAACTCTCCATCGCTTATGCGCTTGAAAAATCTCCTAAAAAAAATAAAGCAATTATTGCAAATGCGGACGACAAAGAAGGCCGTAAATTTATGCAAATTCGCGTAAGGGAAAAAATTTCCTACTCGCTCCAAGATGTGTGGCCATACACCCTTGATATAAACGGGGTAACATTTATGTTCGGAGGAGAAAAAATCCGTTCATCGCTTCCCGGGAAATTTAATATCTATAATATGCTTGCGGCGGCGATGTGCGCCAAACATTTTGAAATATCGCCAGCGCATATATGTGGGGGATTGGAAACCGTTTCAAAAATCCGCGGACGAATGGAGTCGGCGGAAGAAGGGCAAGATTTCGGTGTCTATGTGGATTACGCCCACACTGCCGATTCGCTTGAGCAGGCTTACTGTGCGCTTGGTGGGAAAAATCTCATTTGTGTTCTCGGATCCACCGGCGGGGGGCGCGACCAATGGAAACGCCCTGAGATGGGCACGGTTGCGGAAAAATACTGCTCTCACATCATTCTTACCAACGAAGACCCGTACGACGAAGATCCGCAAAAAATTATTGCGGAAGTAAAGAGCGGAATAAAAGAAAAAGAGGTAAAAATTATTCTTGACCGGCGAGAAGCGATACGGGAAGCCCTCTTGTTTGCGCGCGAAGGCGACGCGGTCATCATTACCGGCAAAGGCACCGACCCGTATATTATGGAAGCAAACGGCAAAAAAACGCCGTGGGATGATGTACGTGTGACGAGAGAAGAATTAAAGAAGATAAAAAAATAGAGTATATAAAAATAGAAATATTTTTTTGGCATCTTTCTATTTTTCTGTTTTCTTATTTTTGTATATAATTAAACTATGGAAATAAAAAACATGCCGCAGACAGACTACCGAAAACCGCCTATTGGAAAAGGCGCGGCGGTTATTGCGGTATTCCTCGCGATCGTCTTTGGTATTTGGTATTTTTCAAGCGGTATCATCGGTAAAGATGCGGCACAAACCTCCGTAAAAAATACGCAACAAAAAAGTAAAAAGGCGGCGGGCCCCGGTACGCTTGAATTATCATATTATAATAATTGGGTAAAATTCATCCCCGGAGTAAACGCCAAAGAAACGTATCCGGAAAAAGAATTTATTGAGATTGAAGTGATACAAGCAAATGTAAGCAATGCCGATGCGACCGGCTGGTTGCTTGAGAACTCGCTGGGTGAAAAGGTTCCGCTCGGAAAGGCGTCGGCGCTTCCGATCTCCGGAAAAGTGAATGAAACGGAGGCTTTGAAGCTACAGGGGGGCGATCATCTTGTGGTTTCAACCGGACGTTCGCCCATCGGGGTGTCATTCCACGTCAACAAGTGCAGTCCTTATCTTGAGCAATTCCAAGATTTTATCCCGCCACTTTCCGATGAATGCCCTTACGTAACCTATGAAAGAAACTTCGGGTCGCTTGACGGCGAATGTCAGATATTCATTCAGGACATCCGCCCGTGCGAAACAAACACGCGGCCGCTCCCCTCTCATGTCGCCCCAAGTTGTAAAGCTTTTCTTGATTCAACGGTAAACTATAACGGTTGTGTGGCGACTCATAAAAACGACCCTGATTTTTACAAAAAAGAATGGCGCATCTTTTTGGGAAAAGAGAAGGAGTTGTGGGATAAATCAGACACGATTACACTTCTTGATAAAGGAGGAAAGCTGATTGACGCTCTCAAGTACCGGTAAACTCTAAAACAAAACTCGTTCCGTGGTCTATACAAAATAACTGTATTGAGTACAATAACACTTATGCTGAGTTTATTTCCATCACTTTTTGATTACAGCGCCGTTGCGATTACGGTTTTGCGCGTTGTTGTCGCTGTTATTTTTATCACTGAAGGATGCAAGGGGCTTTTCACAAAAGACCCACCGGCCTCTTCTTACCAAAAATTTCTCTTTGTTTTAGAGTGCATCGGCGGCACGCTTCTTTTTATCGGTCTTTTTACGCAAGCCGCCGTTCTCGTTCTCGCTGTCGCTTCGGTTAAAAAACTCTACAAAGACCGCACCGCGTTTTATGTTCTTCTGTTCTTTATTTCGCTCTCGTTCCTGTTCTTTGGTCCGGGGCTGTGGAGTATTGATTATCCGCTCTAAATATAGTATAAGGGGTAAGTATGAGGAAAGGGGCAATGAACGTCCATTCCCTTATACGTATCCCCTATACTGAGAATATCCGCCTATAGCTCAGCCGGTAGATCCGCCGGCTGGCGGACTTTTAAGTAGGGGGTACTCTTTATGAAATTCACTGTTTATGTTATAAAGAATGATGTTGGAAAAATATACATCGGGCAAACCTCAAACCTTGAGCAACGATTAAAAAGCCATAATGGTCTGCTTAAAAATAAAAAGTCTTCTTTTACCCACAAACAAAAACAAGGTGAATGGTTGGTGGTATACACGGAAGAATTTTTAACGCGAAGAGAGGTTGTGCAGAGAGAAAAACAACTTAAGTCGGCGAAAGGGAGAGTGTATATAAAAAATTTGATAAAATAAAATACATCCGCCTATAGCTCAGCCGGTAGAGCACCTGCCTTTTAAGCAGGGGGTCGCAGGTTCGAGCCCTGCTGGGCGGACAAAATGTAGCGAAGCGGAATTTGTCCGCCCGGAGGAAGTGAACTGCTTCACTTCCGTCAGGGCTCGAAGGGATTTTTTATGTTGAGCGAAGCGAGACAAAAAATCCGCGCCCTGCAAGGGAGAGTCCCTGCTCTGGCGGACAAAATGTAGCGAAGCGGAATTTGTCCGCCCGGAGGAAGTGAACTGCTTCACTTCCGTCAGGGCTCGAAGGGATTTTTTATGTTGAGCGAAGCGAGACAAAAAATCCGCGCCCTGCAAGGGAGAGTCCCTGCTCTGGCGGACAAAATGTAGCGAAGCGGAATTTGTCCGCCCGGAGGAAGTGAACTGCTT